>CAZHDF010000001.1:0-3868 GCA_964531525.1 uncultured Alphaproteobacteria bacterium
TGCGCATCGAGCCCGTCGATCTCGGCCTGGATCGCGCCGTTGGTCGTATCGACCATGCTGTCGATGGCGAAGAAGATGCGCGGCGCGACGCCCACGGTGTAGTCGAGCTGAATGCCCGACGTGCTGGCGGCGCCGGTGTAGAGCACCTTGAGACCGTTGGCGCCGCTCTGGCTGGTGACGGTCAGCACGCGGCCGCCGTCGGTCGTGACGCTGCCGTCGTCGGAGCCGTCGGCGGGGCCGCCGATGTTGGCCGAATCGATGATGTTGGGATCGGGCGTGAAGGGCATTTTGGTCAGCAAGTCGCCCGTGTCGCCGGTGATGCTCAGCGGCGTGGTCGTCGAATGGATGGCGATATGCGCGCCGCTCGTATCGGTCAGGACCTGCGAGGTGACGCCGGGGATGGCCGCGGCGTTGATCGCGCTCGACAGGGAATTCAGGCTGTCGGTCGTCACGTCGTAGGTAATGAGCGTGCCGTTGATCGTGAACGACCCCGACGTGGTCGCGCCCGCGCTGGTCGCGCTGTCGAGGGTCGCGGTCCGGTCGGTGATGGTCGACGAATTATGGTCGAACGCCCCGATGGTGCCGATGTTGAGCTGATAGCCCGTGGCGCTGTAGGCCGTGGTGCCGGTGAAATCGAGCAGGGTGACGTTGGGATCCGAGCTCGAGAAGTCGAAGGCCAGCAGGCGGCGCACGTCGTCGGCGTTGTTGAGCAGCGCCGAATCGAGCTTGGTGTCGTCGATTTCAAGGGTGTCGAAGTTGAGCGGGTCGCTCTGCTGGCCGTTGTTGACGAAGTTCACGCCGATCTGGGCGAGCACCGAGAACTGGCTGCTGACCCCGGTGGTTCCGCCGCCGACGATGCCCGAGAGCTGGTCGCGGATCGTGCGCATGGTCGCGTCGCCGAACAGCGGGCCGCTGTCCGCGCCCTTGGTGCCGGTCGCCGGGTCGGTCTGGTTCTGGGTGTTGACGAAGACGCGAACGTCGTTGTAGGCGGTGACGAAATCCGTGATCGCGGTCTTGACCGCGGAGAGGTCTTCCTCGATGTCGATCTTGATGTCGGTTCCGGGCTCGCTCTGGAACAGCGTCAGCGTGATGCCCGCGAACACGTCCGAGATCGCATTGCTCGCGCGCTCGATCACGCGCTCGTTGTTGACGCCGAGATCGGCGAGCAGACTGCTCGAATCGACCAGGGTGATCGCGCTGTTGGTGGTCGTGAGGTCCATGCGGAACCCGTTGCCGTCGGCGACCACGCTCGCGGTCACGCCGGTCACGTTCGCGGTGATCCGGTTGGCGAGATCGGTCAGCGAATCGACCGAGGCGTCGTAGTTGATGACCACGCCGTCGACGGTGAAGCTGCCGGTCGTGTTGGTGACCGAGGTCTGACTGTTGATCTGCCCGGTCGCGCTCGCGAGAACCTGCGATTCGTAGCGCGTGGGGTCGAGCAGCCCGTCGGCGGTGAAGCGCGCGGTCTGCGCCTTCTGCAAGACGGTCGAGAACTGGGTGCCGGTGGCGCCGACCAGGTTCTCGAGCTCCTGAAGATCGATCGAGGCGGCGGTCTCGGCGCCGGTGAAGGCGCTCGTCACCGTGAATTGCGTCGTCAGGCTGTTGCCGGCGCCGTCGGTCAGGGTGACCGTCTTCGCGCCGGTGGACGTGCCGTCGAAGGTCCCCGAGAAGGCGCCCGCCGTCACCGTGATGGCGGCCGGCGTCGCGAGGCTGCCGAAGGTCAGGGTGGTCGCGCCGATCCCCGAGATGTCGCCGACCGAATCGGAAATCTTGATGCTCGCCGAATCGATCGCGCCGGCGCCGCCGGTCACGCTCGCGATATCGGCGTCGACCAGGATGTCGGCGGTCTTGTCGAAGTTCGAATCGAGGACGACGGTCGCGCCGAAATTGCTGAAGGTCACGGTCTCGGTGCTGCCCGCCGCGATCGCGGTGGACGAGAGCGTCGCGGTGTCGGTGGTCCCGTCGCCGCGCGTCAGCGTCATGACCTTGGTCGCCTGGTCGTAGCTGATGAGGAACGCGTTGTCGGCCTGGGTGCCGTCGAACAGGATCTTGTCGAAGCCGTCGGCGGCCTCGATCTTGCTTTGTCCGTCGGCGGTGCCGGTCGGCAGGCCGTTGCGGAAGCCGCCGGTGCCGTTGGTCGTCGACAGGCCGAGCCCCGAGAGCACCGACCCCGTGTCGGTGAGAACGATATCGGTTCCGGTCTGGTCGTTGGTCAGAAGCAGAAAATTCTGCGTCGACGAGACCGAGACGATGCTCGCCGTGACTCCGGTCGGCGTCGCGCCCGTGTTGGCATTGTTGATCCGGCTGAGCAGGTCGGAAAGCGAATCGGTCGTTTGCACGGTGACCGTCGCCTCGTTGGTCCCGCCGCTGATGCGGAAGCTGCCCGAGAGGCCGAGCGCCGTGGTCGTCGAGCTGAACGATTGCGACGAGATCTTGTGCGCCGTCGCGACGCGGCGAACCTCGAGCGTATGGGTGCCCGCGGCGGCGGCGTTGGTGACCGTGACGCCGAGCAGATTGCCGGCGGCCGACGGCGTCAGCCCGTCGCTGCGCGAGGTGGAGGCGAAGGTTTGCTTGCTGTTGAACGTGTTGCCCACGCCGCCGACCGTGACGGCGCCGCGAATGTTGGCGACCGAATTCCGCAGGCTCTGCAATAGGCTGCTCAGATCGGTGAGCGCCGTGATCTTGTCGGTGTTGGCCGTGATCCGGTCCTCGAGCGTGACGACCGGCGCGCGCTTGGCCTCGATGATGCCGTCGACCGCGCCCGCGAAATCGATGCCCGAGGAAAGGCCCGAGAAGGACGCGCGACCGCTACTGTCGACCGTGAGACTGCCGAGGTTGAATGCCGTTTCCATGACCGATCGCTAACCGACTTCCTGTTGTCTCGCGACGAAGGTTGACCCGAGCGGCCCTACGCCCGCTCGTCGACGACGGGCGCGAGTTTCTCGCGAATGTCCGCCGCGATGTTGCGGATCTGCTCCGGCGGGAGCTGCTCGATGACCTCGCCGGTCACCGGGTGCTTGATGGTCGCGACCACCCGGTTGAGCCGTTTGTCGACGTCGAGCGAAACCTGATAGCTCTCGCGGGCCGCCGGCGCGGCCGGCCGGGGTGCCTTGGCGGCGTCGTTCGCGCGCGCGACCTTGGGGGCGGCGCGCGGTTCCGCCGGTTGTTGTATTCGGTCCGGGGCTTTCTTCCCCGGTGAAATCGCCGAAAGCGACAAGAGTTCCATAACGATCTCCTTTCACTCGTCGAACGGGTGTCCGCCTGCGCGAAAGGAGGGAGGGGGACGAGCCGCCCCCTCCCCGATTTCGGACTACTGCAGGAGCCGCAGGAGGTTCTGCGGGATCTGATTAGCCTGCGCCAGCATGGACACGCCAGCCTGCAACAGGACCTGCTTGCTCGTGAAGTTCGTGATCTCGGACGCGATGTTGAGATCGAGCAGCTCGCTCCGCGCCGCCTCGGCGTTCTCGGTCGAGGACGCGAGGTTGGCGGAGGCGAACTCGAGCCGATTCTGGCTCGCGCCCACGGTCGACCGCGACTGGTTGAGCGTGTCGATCGCGGCCGTCACGGCGGTCACCGCGGCGTTCGCGTTGCTCGAATCGGCGCCCGAAATGACCGAGGCGCTGATGCCGAGCGTCGACGTGGTGATCGAATCGAGCGTGAAGCTCACGTTGTCCTCGCTCGAGACGGTGCCGGTTCCGACCTTGAACGTCAGGGTCGTGCCCGAGGTGCCGGTGAAGGTCACCACCGAATTGGTCGAGGCATACGAATCGGTCGCCGAATCGAACGCGGTGTTGAGCGTCAGCGTGATCTTGATCGGATCATTCGAGTTCGACGCGTTGACGAGGGTCACCGTGGTGCCCTGGCTGAG
>CAZHDF010000001.1:3968-40657 GCA_964531525.1 uncultured Alphaproteobacteria bacterium
CCGGTGATCGAGCCGTTGGTGAGCTTGACGCCGTTGAACTCGGTGTCGGCCGCGATCCGGTCGATTTCCGACCGCAGCGCGGTGAACTCACTGTTCAGAATCGACCGCTCGGTCGTGCCCAACTGATCGGACGCGGCCTGAACGGCGAGGGTCTTCATCCGGACGAGAATGTCCGAGACCGTCGACATGGCGCCGTCGGCGATCTGGAGCATCGAGCCCGCCTGGCCCGCGTTGACCTTGGCCTGCTTGAGGGCCTCGACCTCCGACCGAAGCCGGGAGCCAATGGCCAGCGAGGCCGCATCGTCACGGGCCGAAACGACGCGCGTGCCCGAGGACAGCTTCGAGAGCGACGACGACACCTGCATGTCCGTCTTGGACAGATTGCGGTTGGCGACGTTGGCCGCGAAGTTGGAAATGATATTGAGTGCCATAGTGGGTTCTCCTACTTGGATCAGTAACTTTCGTCAGCGGTGGCGTCCTGCCATCGCACGCGGTGCCCTACCTGAGCTCGCACGCACGTCCGCGTCATCATCCCTGCAATTCCCGGGCCAAGTGACTGTCTTATTGCTTTTCAAGCTACTAACATCGCCCGGATAGATGAAAAAACACCTAACCGGGCAAATTTTGCCGGGGCGGAACGGGTTCTGCCCGGCAATTCTTGCCGCCGGCGGGCGCTTTCGTCGGACCGGCCCCGTCAGATCGGAAAACGCACCGGATAGTTGTCGCTGGGGAACACGTATTGCGCGCCCAGCCGCCGCGCCGTGTCGATCAGCAGCGGCGCGCGCAGGTTGGCCGAAACCTGGGGATTGCCCTCGGCGTCGCGCCGGATGGTGACGATCAGCAGCACGCCGAGATCCTCGATGGGAATATCGAGATTGGCGCAGGCCGCGGCCAGGTCGCCCCGGTCGACCGCGCCGGCCTCGGGATCGAGTGGCAGCACCAGGAAGGCGAGCTTGTGGTCGTCGAGGCACTGCAACACCCGAAACTGGGCATAGCGCCGCTCGGACAGCTCGGCGAGCGCGTAAGAGCGATACGCCTCGAACCCCAAAAGTCCCTTGGGGAAGGTAAGCGCATTCTCGGCCGCGACGGCGAGCGTGCCGAACCGGCTTTCGATCACCAGGCGTCGCGCCTCGTCGTGACCGGCGGCGTCGCTCGAGGGCGTGGGGATATCGAGGGCGGCGGGAACGGCGCTTTCTCGGAACATAATCGGGCCTTTCGTCACGGGTGAAGCACGAGCGTCAGCGTAGGAAGTCGAGCAGCGTGAGGTTGGTGATGCGGGCGAGCGTCAGGTACGAGGCCTGGAGGACGGTCTGGTCGGCCGACATCTTCGCCACGGTTTCGGGGATATCCACGCTCTCGATATCGGTGATCGAGCCTTCGAGGAAGGTCAGAAGATCGTTGTTGTTGGAGTTCGCGCGATCGATGGTCTGGAGGTCCGAGCCGATCTCGGCGCGGTAGCCGGCGACCGTCTGCAAGGCGCTGTTGGTCAGGGTGAGCGCGGTCTCCATCAGCCCGCGGTCGTTGGTCGAGCCGGCCTGGATCGCCGCCTTGAGCGCGGCGATCGCATCCTGGAAGCCGGCGCGGTCGCCGGTCATGCCGTAGCTGATGGTGGTGACCTCGTCGATGCGCGCCGTGAGCGCGGCCTGATCGCCGTTGTAGTAGTTGGCCTCGGGCACGCCGAAGGTCGTCGGATCGGGCACCGGCACGGTCACGGGCTGGGTCGTGGTCATCGAGCCCGCGAACAGGAAGCGTCCGTTCTCCTTGGCGTTCAACTGGCCGGTCACGGTGGACAGCAGGTTGTTCGCGATCTCGGTCAGGCGCACTTCGCCCGACGAGGAATCGCTGGTCGCCTGGATCAGGGTCGTGCGCAGCTCCGACAGCGCGTCGAAGATGTTCGAGACCGAGCTGTCCATGCGTTCGAGCCGGTCGGAGATGATCGTGTTGTTCTGCACGAACTGCTTGATCCGCGACTGGCTCGCCTCGAGCGAGACCAGCCGGGTCGCGTCCTTGAAGATACCGGCATAGCTGCGCGACTTCTGACCGGTCGAAATCTGGATCTGCGCCTCCTGGAGACGCTCCTGGGTGGCGCGGACGTTGCTAAGCGTGAGCTGCTGTTGGGCGAGCTGGGCTACGCGAGTCATCGGGGGTCTCCCATCACACCATCTGGAGCAGGGTATCGAGCATCTCGTTCGCCGCGGTCATCACCTTGGCCGAGGCGGAGAAGGCATTCTGGAGGATGATCATGTTGGCCATTTCCTCGTCCACGTTGACCCCGCTGAACGAGGCCGCGCGATGGTCGATACTGTTCCGAAGGTCTTGTTCGAGCGCGAGCCGCGCCTCGGCCTCGGAGCCGCGGGCGGCGTTGAGGCCGGTGATCGCGGCGGCGTATTCGCCGAGCGTGAAGGTGCCGGCGAGCAGGCCGCCGACGGCCGAGAAGCTGTTGGCGATCTCGGTCACCTGGCTGAGTTGCTGGATCGCCGTGTTGTCGCCGATCGTGACCGCGATCTGCCCGGTCGTCGCCGTGGTGCTGAGGCGCGCCGTGACCAGGCGGGCGGGGTTGTTCGAGATCGTCGTATTGACCGCGAAGTCGATCGCGCCGCTGCCCGTGAACAGATCGTTGAGGCCGAAGTAATGCGAAAACGCCTGGGTCGTGCCCGTGACTTGGCTCGATCCCTCGTTGATCGCGATCCCGTTGGCCGAGTTGGTAGCCGTGATGGTCAGCTTGCCGTTGACCACCGCCGCCGTGCCGTCGGCGCCGAGCGCGGCGTTGATCGCCGTGATCAGCCCCCCGACCGTGGTCGCGCCGAGCGCGGTGAGGTCGATATCGGCGGGCGTGCCGACGACCGCCCCGTTGGCGTCCACCACCGCGACGCGCATGGTGCCGGTGCCCGTGAAGGCGTCGGCGGCCGTGACCGCGCGCGTGCCGGTCAGCGCATTGGGCGGCGGAAAGGCGACGCCCGCGTTGTGGGCTGCGTTGTACTGCTCGCGAATCGTGTTGGCCAGGGTATCGACCTGATTGGCGAGATCGTTGAGCGAGCCGTCGCGCAGATCGAACAGGCCCTTGAGCCGGCCGAAATCGATCTGGCTGGTCACGGTCGAGCTGGTGCCGCTCGTCACCAGGGTCTGGCCCGACCCGGTCGGCGCGAGGGTCACCGGGTCGACCGGAGCCGTCGTCAGGGCGCCGAATACGGTGCTCCCGGCCACGGTCGCCGCCGGGGTGTACTGAAGCTGGAAAAGCTCGTTCTCGATCAGCGGCTGGCCGCGTCCGGTCAGGACCGACATTTCGCCGTTCGAGGAGACGAAGGTCGAGATATCGATCTGCTCGGCGATCCGCACCACGGCCAGGTCGCGCTGGTCCTTGAGGGTCGAGGCGTCGCCGCCCGAAAGCGTCACCGCCCGGATCTGCTGGTTGAGCTCGAACACGTTGCGCAGCTCGGCGTTCACGATGTCGACCGACTGCTTGATCTCCTTGTCGGCCTGGCCGCGCAGGTCCTGCGCCGTGGTCGCGAGTCCGCTGACCGCGCGCGAGACCGATTGGGCGGCGGCGATCACGGCGAAGCGCAGCGCCGGGTCCTCGGGATTGTTCGCGAGCGTGTCGATGGCGGTGGCGAAGTCCGAAAGCTCGTTCGAGATCGTCGAATTGCCCTGGGGCGTGCCGAACCGCGCCTGGACCTGCTGGAGGAAGGTGTTGGTCACGTCGGCGGCGCCGAAGACCGAGCTTTGCTCGCGCTTCTGGCGGATCAGGAACTCGTCGACCACGCGGCTGACGCTCGCGAGGTTGACGCCCGCGCCCTTGCCGGCGATGACCGTCTGCTCGAGCGAGGCCACCTGTCGCGAATAACCCTCCGTGTTCGCGTTGGCGACGTTCTGCGAGACGACCGAGAGCGCGCCCTGGCTGGCGATCAGCCCGGTAAGGCCGTTGGTGAGGGCGAGGGTGAGGGACATGCGTCAGGCCCGATGGTCGACGGAAAGCGAAATCGGCTCGGCGGCGTCGGCGCTCGAAGGGGCGCAGCCGTTGGCGGTATAGGCGCCTCCGGGCGCGCGCATTTCGGCGACCGCGTCGGAAACCACGCGGATCAGGCGTTCGTTCACGGTCTTGGCGGCGAGCACCGCGCGCATGTTCTGGTCGAGCGCGGTCTGGAGGCTGCGCGTCGCCTCGCGCAGCGATTGCCGCAGATCGGCCGGCGCGTCGGTGACTTGGTCGGGCCGGCGCCCGACGGCCGTGATCGCGCTGGCGTAGGCCGCCGCGAGCGCCGACTTCTGGCTTTGCAGCGGCTCGATCTCGGCGATGCGCATCTTGCGCAGAAGCTCGGTTTCCTCGGTCATCAGCGAGGCGAGCTGGCCCGAGAGCCGGATGACCTCGCCGAGCCGGCCGTCGTGGCCGTTTCCTTCGACTTGCGTGTTCGTCACGACTTCGCCTCCTGGAGCATGAGGATTTCGCGTTCGACCGCATCGGCGATTCCAATGCCGCCCGCGCGCACCATCAGCCGTCCGTATTCCTGGTTCATCATCGAGCGATAGATGCTCTCGGCGTTGCCGCCGCCGAACAGGCCGTCGGTCTTGATGCCCGAGAACATGGTGTCGAACATGCGGGCGAGGAAAAAGGATTCGAAGGACTCGGCGGCCTCGCGCGGGCTCGTCCGGCCGGCGGTCGCGGCCGTGATCGTCGGCGTCGCCTGCGAGCGCGCGAAGGCTTCCTGGGCGAGCAAGGCGTTGGAGATCGCCATTACAGCACCTCGATTTCGGCCTGGAGCGCGCCCGCGGCCTTGATCGTCTGGAGGATCGCGATCATGTCGCGCGGGCCGATGCCGAGCGCGTTGAGCCCCTCGACCAGATCCTGAAGGCTGACGCCGGTCGGCAGCACGACCAGGCGCTTCTCCTGGCCCTCCTGCACGTCGATCTGGGTGCGCGGCACGGTGGTGGTCTGGGCGCCCTGGGGCGCGAACGCGCCGGGCTGCGAAACCTGCGGCGTCTCGGTGATGCGGATCGTGAGATTGCCCTGGGCGATCGCGACCGTGCTGATGCGCACGTTCTCGCCCATCACGATCACGCCCGCCTGCTCGTCGATGACGACACGCGCGGGCTGGTCGGGCTCGATGCGAAGCTGCTCGATGTCGGTCAGCAGGCCGGCGACGTTGTTGCGGTAGTTGTCGGGCACGGCGAGCCGGACCGTCGTCGGGTCGATCGCCTGGGCGGCCTGGATGCCGAGCCGCGCGTTGACCGCCCGCGCGAGCCGCGTCGCGGTCGTGAGATCGGGGTTGCGCAGCGCGATGTTGACCGAGGTCAAGTCGTCGAGGACGAACTCGACCTCGCGCTCGACGATCGCGCCCGAGGGGATGCGGCCGCTGGTCGGCACGCCCTTGGTGACGCTCGAGCCCGAGCTGCCGCTCGCGGAAAAGCCGCCGACCGCCACTTGGCCCTGGGCGACCGCGTAGACCTCGCCGTCGGCGGCGAGCAGCGGCGTGACCAGAAGCGTTCCGCCCATCAGGTTCTCGGCGTCGCCGAGCGCGCTCACCGTCACGTCGATCCGGCTGCCGTGGCGCGAGAACGGCGGCAGCGTCGCGGTCACCATGACCGCGGCGACGTTGTCGGTCTTGAGCGAGATGCCGCGCGTGTTCACGCCGAGCCGCTCGAGCATGCCGACCAGGCTTTGCTGGGTGAAGGGCGCGTTGTTCAGCGTATCGCCGCTGCCGTTGAGCCCGACCACCAGCCCGTAGCCGACGAGCTGGTTCTCGCGAATGCCCTCGAAGTCGGCGAGATCCTTGATCCGCGACATGGCCTCGGCGGCCGGGGCGAGCGCGAACGCGGCGAGCAGGGCGACGAGCGCGAGGGAAAGACGGAAATGACGGTGGATCATGGCACCTGGCGAATGAAACGAATGAAAAAGTCGATGCGCCTTATCCAATGCGAATTGCGTGCCAACCGGGCCTGCTCCATCAATCTATTGAAATAAATAAGATTTCCGGATTCTGTCTTATCCGGGACGGGAGCGGGGCGGGGTGAATTTCGGCAAAGCCTGCCAAGCACCGGGTAAATGTTGCCTAGCGGAGGCGCGAATCGGCGCCGATCGATTTCGGAGGAGAACGCCGGCGGCCGCGCGCGGCGCGCCGATTTAAGCGCTTCTTAACCACCCCGGGGCGAAGGTGGAGGCGTGTCGATCATCAAGCGATTCTCCGGCGTTCGCCGGTTCGAGAGCGGCTCATGAAGATCACCGGCCCCGGCCGATTAGGCTCCGTCCCCGCGCGGCCCGGACGCGTCTCCCGCGGCGCGGGCTCGGGCGGGTTCGCGAGCGCCATCGGCGGCGAGCCCGAGGGTGCCGCGCCGGTCCGCGCGCATGCGCCGCTTGGGGCGGTCGACGGCATTCTCGCCGCCCAGGAGGTTCCCGACGCCCTCAAGGGGCGCTCGCGCGGCCTCGCGCGCGGCTACAATCTTCTCGATCGGCTCGACGATATCCGCCTCGGCCTTCTGATGGGCGCGATCCCCCGGGCCGGGCTTCTCGATCTGCGCCGCCAGCTCCGCGAGCGGCGCGACGAGCTGCATGATCCCAGGCTTGCCGCGATTCTCGACGAGATCGACCTGCGCGCGGCGGTCGAGCTCGCCAAGCTCGATATCGCGTGATGCGCGCCCCCGTCGCGCGGCGCGCGCGCGAAGCGCTTGCGGCGGTCGGGCGAGAACCATATATTCCAGCGCGTTCTCGCACCGTCTAGTCAAGGGTCCGACACAGTGTCGAAACACCAAGCCAAGGCCGACCGGGAAGCCAAGGTCGAATCGATCACGCTGCCGCCCGACTACCGGCCGTCCAAGAACGAGCCGTTCATGAACCCGTTGCAGCAGGAATATTTCCGCCGGAAGCTGTTGCGCTGGCGCGAGGAGCTGCTTGCGGAATCGTCTCAAACCCTTCAAAATCTTCAAGAAGCCACGTCGCAGGAACCCGACTTCGCCGATCGGGCCTCGATCGAGACCGACCGGGCCTTGGAACTGCGCACGCGCGACCGCGGGCGCAAGCTGATCGCCAAGATCGACGCGGCGCTGCGGCGCATCGAGGACGGCTCCTACGGCTATTGCGAGGAAACCGGCGAGCCGATCAGCTTGTCGCGTCTCGAAGCACGCCCGATCGCCACCCTCAGCATCGACGCCCAGGAGCGCCACGAACGCCGCGAGAAGGTCTACCGCGACGATTGACGCGCCGCCGGTCGCCGGCGATTGATCGATCACGCAAACAAGCCCATGAACGCGCGTTCATGGGCTTGTTCGCATGAAAGACCCTCGGGCGGACCGTCCCCCGGAGCGGGATGATTTTGGGCCGGCGCGTCACTTCCTTGAACCGGATCGGCGTATCCGCTTCGCACCCCCACCCAACCCTCCCCCATCGAAGGGGAGGGCTTTCGGTTCGAGGCCGTACCGCGATCTCCCTTCCCGTCAAGGGAGGGGGAAAGCATGGCCGCGCTCGGTTGATCGAGCCCTCCCCCTCGATGGGGGAGGGTTGGGTGGGGGTGGGGTGCGCGCGCGGACCGGGGATACGAGAAGCGCCGATTCCATCAAAAGACATCAGGCCCTAGAACGGATAGAGGATGTCGAAGATCTCCTGACCGTAGCGCGGCCGCTGGATATCGCTCAGGGTGCCGCGGCCGCCGTAGACGATTCTCGCCTCGGCGATCTGGTCGTGCTTGATCGTGTTGTCCGACTTGATGTCCTCGCGGCGCACCACGCCCTGGACGTAGAGCTCGCGCACCTCGTAGTTGACGCGCACCTCCTGGGTCCCCTGGATAACCAGATTGCCGTTGGGCAGCGACTGGGTGACGACCGCCGCGACGCGCAGGCTGATCTTCTCCTTGCGGTCGATCGCGCCCGAGCCGTCGGTCAGCGAATCGCTCTTGAGATCGACCAGGTTGGTCGGGTCGAGCGCCTCGGGCAGAACCTGGGTGAGCTTGGTCTCGTAGCCGAGCAGCGACGAGGCCGACGCGCCCTCGGTGTTGGTGCGCGTGCGCTTGGTCGCGTTGTCGACCTTGGCCGTGTCGTCGATCTCGATCAGCACGGTCAGGATATCGCCCACGCGCTGGGCGCGTTGATCCTTGAAGAAGGCGCGCGCGCCGGTGCGCCATAGCGAGTTGGGCGCGAAAACGACGCTTTCTCGCGCCGGCATCGGCATGCTGACCGGCTGGTATTGCGGATCCAGGGTCGGGTTTTCGATCGGCTTGACCTTGGGGGTCTCGCCGACCGCGGCCAGCCGGTCGATGGTGTTCGAGCATCCGGCCAGCGCCAGCGCGGCGAGCGCCACGGCGGCAAGGCGGACCCCGCGCGTGGAGATGGCGCGGGAGGAGGGGGCACGGGGCGACGGGGCGCGGGTCATGGCGCTTTCTCCGCTTTCGGGGGTCAATTGAGGGCGAGCCGGCGACGGCTCGTGACGACGACCATGCCCGAGCCTTCGACCATGGCGTCGATGACGGTGTTGGTCTGGGTGTTGAGCACGCGGATCGTCTCGCCCTGGCCGCCGTCCTCGAGGGCCTTGCCGGCGGTGGACAGCACCATGGCCTCGGTCCGGTAGGTCATGGTCACGTTGGCGCCCTTGGCGACGATCACCGGGGCGCGCAAATCGCCCGCGTAAAGCGGCTGGCCGGCGCGCAGCGTGCGGCGCGCGGCCTGGCCGACGATGTCCGCCGGATCGTCGATCGTCGCCCGGCGAATCCGGTCGGCGCGCATCTCGGCCCAATCCAGATCGCCCTGCTCGATCACCTCGCCGCGGCGCAGGGTCCGGCGCAGCACCGGCAACTCGACGACCGCGTGGACCCGCCCGGCGATATTGGCGCGCTGGGCGTAGGCCGTGCCGGCGGCGGCGACGACGGTCGCCGTGAGCCGTCCGCGCGCCCGGTCGAGCGACAGGTTCTCGATCTCGACGGTCCTGGGCGCCGCGGTCGGCAGCACGATCTCGGCGCCGCGTCCCTGAAGGTCGATCCGCAGGTTCTCGCCCGGCGCGATGTCCCTGAGCGCGTCGACGAGGCGCTCCTCGATCTCGCTTTTGGCGATCCGCTGGCCGGCGCGGCTCACCACCACCCGGTCGAGCCCGCGCGCGGGCTTCCAGTCGAGCCCGTTCGCGCGGGCGACGCGAAAGACCAGGCTGACGCTGACGACCATGCGCCGTCCCGGCGCCGGCGCGCGGGCGAGCACCGCATCCGCCGCCGCGCCCGCGCCTGCGAGTACGTCGCCGAGGGTGACGACCGGCCCGTCGACGACGACGCTCGCGCGCAGACGCGCCTCGACCGCCGCCGCGGCGGGATTCGTCGCCGTCGCGCCGAGGGCGAGGGCGATCGCGAGAAAGACGATCCGTAGGATCATGGTCATATTCCTTCAGGCAAATCCTAGCGAAGCTGGCTGACGGTGCTCATCATCTCGTCGGCGGTCGAGATCACCTTCGAGTTGAGCTCGTAGGCCCGCTGGGCGCTGATCATGCTCGTGATCTCGGACACCGCGTCGACGTTCGAGATCTCGAGGAAACCCTGTTGCAGGGTGCCGAAGCCGGTCGCGCCCGGCGTGCTCGTGGTCGGCGCGCCCGAGGACGGCGTCTCGAGAAGCAGGTTGTCGCCCACCGCCTCGAGCCCCGCGTCGTTGGGGAAGGTCGTCAGCTCGAGCTGGCCCACGGTCTGGGGCGCGACCTGGCCGTCGAGCTTGACCTGAACCTCGCCCGAGGCGTTGATGCTGATGTCGGTCGCGCCCGACGGAATGGTGATGCCCGGCGCGACGACGAAGCCGTCGGGGGTGACGATCTGCCCCTGGGGGCTGAGCTGGAAGGAGCCCGCGCGGGAATAGGCGTCGTCGCCGCTGGGAAGCTGGATATGGAAGTAGCCCCGACCCTGGATGGCGAGGTCGAGGGTGTTGCCGGTCGAGACCAGGTTGCCCTGCTCGGTGATGCGATAGACCGAGGCGGTCTTCACGCCGACGCCGAGCTGCACGCCCGAGGGCACGATCGTGCCGGCGTCCGACGACGCCGAGCCGACGCGGCGCAGCGACTGGTATAGAAGATCCTGGAACTCGGGTCGCTGGCGCTTGAACCCGGTGGTGTTCAGGTTGGAGATGTTGTTGGCGATGACGTCGATATTGGTCTGCTGGGCCAACATGCCCGTCGCCGCGATGCTCAGCGATCTCATCTAGAAGGCTCCTCTCGTCAATCGGTTCGCGGTCAGGCGGACTGGCTCGTGCCCGAAAGCACGGAGATCGCCCGCTGGCGAAGCTGGTTCTGGTCCTGGATCAGGCGCTGCGTGCTCTGATAGCTGCGCAGCAGCGAAATCATGCGCGTCATCTCGATGATGGGCTCGACGTTCGATTTCTCGATCGCGCCCTGCTCGATTTTCACGTCGCCGGCGGGAATCGGCGTCTGGTCTGTCCGGTAAAGCCCGCCGGCCACCTTGCGAAGCGCGTAGAGGTTATCGAAGGTCACGGCCTCGAGCCGGCCGATCTCGATGCCCTCCGAGGTGACGATGCCGTCGGTCGTGATCGTGATCTCGTTCGCGCCCGGGCTGGCGATGATGGGGAAGCCGTCGTCGCCGAGCAGCGGATGGCCGCTCGAGGTGACGAGCACCCCGTCCTGGTCGAGCTGGAAATGGCCGCCGCGCGCGTAGCGCACCCCCTCGGTGGTGTCGATGGGGAAGAAGCCCTCGCCCTTGATCGCGATGTCGAGCGGGTTGCCGGTCACCGAAATCTCGCCCTCGCGCGTGTCGTGGGCGACCGCGACGTCTTGAACGAAGGCCGCCTTGCCCGGGGCGCCGATGGGCTGGAGATAGGTGTCGAACAGCATGCGCTCGGCCTTGTAGCCGTCGGTGTTGGCGTTGGCGATGTTGTTCGCGATCAGGTCCATCTGGCGGCGCAAGACCATTTGCTGCGAAAGAGCCACCAGGGAAGCGTTCTGCATTCGGTCCCTCCATGCCGCGTCTCGGGCGCCGTCCCATCGGGTTCGGCGCGATCGGACGCACCCGTCGTCGCCCTTCATTCTGCATGCGCCGTGCCAACGGGAGGATTATTTGAATTCAATGGCTTGATGACCGTCCGACGGGGGGTGGGGTGGCAGCGCCGGGCGCGGGCGGCAGGCTTTGCCGGGCAGATGTTGCCGCCGCGCCGGTGGCTGGCGGCCGCGCGCGGCGGGGCTTTTCGGGGGCGTTCGGCGGGCCGCCCGGCGGGGAGGGCGGCAAGGTCTCGGGCAAGGTCTTCGGCCTGGGCGCGCAACCTCTTATTAACGCCTTCTTTGCTATAACGAATCGCGACAGCGGGGGCCGGTTCGGGCCGCCAGGCGAGCGAACAGGTGGATCATGACTGACGCGACGGCCGACGAATCCGTCGAAGAGGAAATCAACGCGGGCGAGGACGAGGGCGAGGAATCTCCCGGCAAATCGGGCGGCAAGAAGAAGCGCCTGATCATCATCGCGGCCGCCGCGGTTCTTCTTCTCGGCGGCGGGGGTGCGGGCGCCTACTTCGGTGGATTCCTCGATTCCTTCCTCGGCGGCGGCGCCGCCGAGCATGCCGCCGACACGGTCGAGGAGGTGGCGTACTTCGATTTGCCGGAGATGGTGGTCAATCTCGAAGCGGGCTCCAAGAAATCCTTCCTCAAGATCCAGCTTTCGCTCGAGCTCAACGCATCGCAGGACACGACCGCGCTGACCCGGGTTCTTCCACGGGTTATCGACCAGTTTCAGGTCTTTCTGCGCGAGCTTCGCGCCGACGACCTTCAGGGATCGGCGGGGATCTACCGGGTCAAGGAGGAGCTGTTGCGCCGCGTGAGCGTAGCCGCCCATCCGATCGAGATCCGGGACGTTCTGTTCAAGGAAATGTTGATTCAGTAACGCGGTGACGATGGCGGAAACAGAAGAAAACAACGCCGAGACCGGAGAAGACCAGGACGCGCTCGCCGCCGAGTGGGCGGCGATGGCCGAATCCGACGAGGGCGGGGATGCGGCGGCGGACGGCGCCGGCGCCGGCGACGGCGACGGCGACGCTCAGGCC
The DNA here is from genome assembly GCA_964531525.1 of uncultured Alphaproteobacteria bacterium. GTDB lineage: Bacteria > Pseudomonadota > Alphaproteobacteria > JAAXGF01 > JAAXGF01 > CAYYWV01. The sequence continues at coordinate 15,957 of CAZHDF010000001.1, forward strand.
GACGAGTGGGCGCAGGCGCTTGCCGCCGAGGAAGGCGGCGGCGGCGATGACGGCGATCAGCCCGCGCGCATCCTCAATCAGGACGAGATCGACAGCCTGCTCGGCTTCGACGACGACGGCGACGGCGACGGTCAGAGGTCGGGGATCCAGGCGATCCTCAACAGCACGCTCGTTTCCTACGAACGGCTGCCGATGCTCGAGGTCGCCTTCGACCGGGCCGTGCGGCTGCTCACCACCTCGCTTCGCAACTTCACGTCCGACAATGTCGAGGTCTCGCTCGAGGGGCTGACCTCGGTGCGGTTCGGCGATTATCTCAACTCGATCCCGCTGCCCGCCATGCTCGGCGTGTTCAAGGCGGTCGAATGGGAGGACTTCGGGCTCATCACCGTCGACAGCGCGTTGATCTACTCGGTCGTCGACGTGCTTCTCGGCGGCGGGCGCGGCACCACGCCGATCCGGGTCGAGGGTCGTCCCTACACGACCATCGAGCGCAGCCTGATCGAGCGCATGCTGAACGTCGTGCTCGCCGATCTGACGGCGGCGTTCGAGCCCCTGACCAACGTCACCTTCGAGTTCGACCGGCTCGAGACCAATCCGCGCTTTGCCGCCATCGCCCGGCCGGCCAACGCGGCGATCCAGACCCGGATGCGCGTCGACATGGACGACCGCGGCGGGAACATCGAGATCGTTCTTCCCTACGCCACGCTCGAGCCGATTCGCGACCTTCTGCTGCAAATGTTCTGGGGCGAGAAGTTCGGGCGCGATTCGATCTGGGAAAGCCATCTCGCGACCGAGCTTTGGGGCACCGACGTCGAGATCGAGGCGGTGCTCGACGAGCAGATGCTGTCGCTGCGCACGGTCGCGGACTTGAGCGTGGGCGACACCTTCATGCTCAATGCGCGGCCCGATTCGTCGGTCGTCCTGCGCTGCGGAGGCGTGCCCTTGATGAGCGGCAGCATGGGGCGGCGCAACGACAACATGGCGATCCGCGTCAACAAGACATACCGGCGTCTGGGAGCGGACCGATGACGATGACATTGATTCTCGACGGTGTTCTGGTCGCGCTTCTGGTCGCGACCGTCGGTTATTGCGTGGTGCTCGAGCGCCGCTTGCGCGCGCTGCGCGCCGATCATGGGGCTTTCGCCCGGATAATCGGCGAATTCACGGCCGCGACCGCGCGCGCCGAGGACGGCATCGCGCGGCTCGCGGCGGCGAGCGCCGAGCATGGCGCCAGGCTCGACGAACGAACCACCGCCGCCCGGGCGGCGACCGACGAGCTCGCCTTCCTGGTCGATCGCGCCGAACGGCTCGCCGACAGGCTCGCCGCGGTTCCCGCGAACCCCCGGTCCGCGAATTCCGGGGCGGCGGGCGCGGAGCCGACGCGCAAGGCCGCCGGTCCCGGGCGCGCGGCCGGGCTGCCGTTGGGCGTCGCGCGGTTCCCCGCGCCTCTCGACGAGGACGACGCTCCCATCCGCGCGGCGGCCGGCGACGGCGCGACGTCCGGAGAATCGCTTATCGAGCGCGACCTTCGGCGCGCGATCCGCGCGGCGCGCGGAGGCTAGCGCATGCGGCGGCGCTTCCGCTTCCGGCTTCTGCCCGTGACCGTCGCCGTCGCGGCGCTGGTCCTCACGGTTCGCATCGGCGCGCTGTGGGACGGCGCGGCGTCGCTGCTCGGCCCGGCGCCGGCGATCAGCGCCGAGAACCAGACCGACGCGGCGGCCGGCGAGGGCGCGCCCGTGCTGCCCGCCGACTCCGCCGATCAGATCGACGTGACGCTTCTTTCGCCGGCCGAGATCCAGGTACTCGAAAGCCTCGCCGAGCGCCGCCGGCAGATCGAGAGCCGCGCCCGCGAGATCGACATGCGCGAGAAGGTCCTGGCGGCGGCGGAGAAGCGTCTCGACGCGAAGATCGCCGAGCTCAAGGAGTTGCAAGCCTCGATCGAGAGCATGTTCGCGAGCGCCGACGCCGAGAACGAGGCCCAGATCGCGAGCCTCGTCAAGATGTACGAGCGCATGAAGCCCAAGAACGCGGCGCGCATCTTCGACAAGCTCGACCTCAAGGTCCTGATCGAGGTCGTCGACCGCATGCGCGAGGCCAAGGCGGCGGAGGTGCTCGCCAAGATGAACGTCGAGAAGGCGCGCACCGTCACCCTGGAACTCGCCAAGCGGCGCGAGGTTCCGCCCGAGATCGACGCGCCCGCCGCCGGCAAGACCGCCAAGGCCAACTGAGCCTTCCGGAGATTCGTCTCCGCCCATGGAATTCCCGGGTTTTCGGGCCGTTGCGGCGGGCCTCCATAACAAACGCTTAACCAATCGCCATTAACCTAGCGGCCAGTCATGGCTGAGCCTTTCGCTCGGGGTCGAAGAACGGAGACAACCGATGGCCGTCGATAAGAACATGCCGATCCTCATCGTCGACGACTACAAGACGATGCTGCGGATCATCCGCAACCTCCTCAATCAGCTCAAATTCACCAACGTCCACGAAGCCATGGACGGTAGCCAGGCGCTCGGCAAGCTGCGCGACGGCAAGTTCGGTCTGGTGATCTCGGACTGGAACATGGAGCCGATGACCGGTCTCCAGCTCCTGCGCGAGGTGCGCGCCGACGAACGCCTGAAAACCACGCCCTTCATCATGGTTACCGCCGAGAGCAAGACCGAGAACGTGGTCGCCGCCAAGGAGGCGGGGGTCAACAACTACATCGTCAAGCCATTCAACGCCGAGACGCTGAAGACCAAGATTCAGAGCGTTCTCGGCGAATTCTGACCGGGTCCGAGGTAGCGTCATGAGTAGTCAGTCGCTCGATCCCGAGCTTGAGCGCCGCGTCGCGGCATTGCGCGCCGAGCGTGGCGACAGCATCCCGGTCGACGAGATCGCCGATGTCGTCGCGAGCATTCTGGGCACGCTGCGCGGCGACGTCAGCATGCTCGATTTGCGGGTCTACCAGGAGCTCGACGAACTCGCCTCCTACATCCACAACGCGCGCGAGGAGATCGTCGCCCTCTGCCCCGACGATATCCGCCAGGAGCACCTGCCCGCCGCCACCGATCAACTCGATGCGATCGTCGAGGCGACCGAGGAGGCGACCGGCACGATCCTCGACGCCGCCGAGAAGATCGAGGCCGAGGCCAGCAAGCATGACGCCCCGGAGATCACCGAGCAGGTGGTGCGCATTTTCGAGGCGTGCAGCTTTCAGGATCTGACCGGTCAGCGCATCGGCAAGGTCGTCACCGCGCTCAAGCACATCGAGGACCGACTCGATCGCATGGTCGAAGTCTTCGGCGACGAGGTGCGCAAGGCCAGGAAAGAGACCGCGACCGCGCCTAAGAAGCCCGACCCGGACGACGAGAAGGCGCTTCTCAACGGTCCCCAGCTTCCCAGCGAAGCGAACCGGCAAGACGAGATCGACGCGCTGCTCGCCAGCTTCGACTGAGCCGTCGCCATGCGGCTGCGGCGCGGCGTAGGAACGGGAGACTCGGGCGATACGGTAGCCGAGACCTTTCTCGCGCTGTTTCTCATCGTTCTCGCCTTCTTCATCCTCCTGACCTCGATCTCGAAGCGCGAGGAGGACCGCGCCAAGGCGGTCCTCGGCAGTCTCGGCAGCACCTTCGCCGAGCGCTCCCAGGTGGTGACCGGGCCGCTCGACTACGCCTTCGGCAGCGGCGTCTTCTGGCGATCGGGCTCGCTCGGAGAGGCGATGCGCGCGCTGTTTCAGTCGACGTTTCCGCTCGCCGAAATCTCTCCCTATCAGCCCTTCGGCCAGCTTGCGGTCGAGGCCCCGGTGGACGCCTTCTTCGTGTCCGGCGGCAGCCTGTTCCAGGCCGAGCAGACGCGCTTTCTCGACCGTCTTTCGACGATCCTCGCGCGCGACCGGCCGGGGCTCGTCTTCGAGGCCGAGATCACCGTGTTCCTGCCCGCAGAGGCGGCGCGCGCGACGGGCAAGTCGTCCCCGCGCGCGCTCGCGATCGCGCGCGCCGGCGCCTTCGCGCGCGCGCTGGTCGAACGCGGCGTGCCCGCCCCTCGGGTGATCGCCGGAATCGGCGAGGGGCCGGCGGGGATGCTGCGGCTCACCTTCTTCGAACGCGACCGGCCCGCGGCGCCCGACGCGCCCCGGCCGCCGGCGTCCGCGCCGGCCGCGCCGGCGAAGACGAAGTCGGACAAGACGCCTTCGGCGACGCTTTCATTGCCGGGCGCGGGGGACTGAGCCATGGGCGCGCGCAGTCCGATCCGGTCGAAGCCCGCTCCGAAGCCGAGCAAGCAATGGCTGGTCTCGTTCGGCGACCTGGTTTCGCTGATGCTCACCTTCTTCGTCATGCTGTTCGCCATGTCGTCGGTGAAGGAACCGTCGTGGAACGACGTGGTGAACGCGCTTTCGCAGCGTCTCAACCCAAGTCGGGGCGCCGACGTCGAGGTCAGCCTGGTCGACCGCACGGTCGAGACGCAGCCCGCGCCCGATGCGTCGGATCTCGACTATCTCCACGCGCTTCTATCCCAGAAAATTCGCAAGAACGGCGTTCTTCAGCGCGCCTTCCTGCTTCGGCTCGACGACCGGCTGGTGATCAGTCTGCCGGTCGATCTGGTTTTCACGGCGAGCGGGCGGCTGACCGACGCGGGTCGGCGCGCCTCCAGCCTGCTGGCCGAATCGCTCCGCTTCATCGCCAACCGAGTCGAGGTGATCGGCCATGCCGAGGGTCCCGCCAAGGGCGACCCGGGGTTCGGCGCCGCCTGGGACGACGCGATCGGCGACGCGCTCGCGCTCGCCCGGGTCCTGCGCGGCGCCGGGCTCACGCGGCCGTTGGTGGTGCTCGGCCGGGTCGGGGCTCCGCCGCCGCCGACGCCCAACGGCAAGGCGCTCGCGGCCGGGCCGCGGATCGACGTCATCGTCGGCGAAACGGTCGAGCAGGAGGGTGACGGTGCCCCGTAACCGCCCCCGTATCCGCTCCGGACTCCGGCGCCTGTCGGGCGTTGTGTTGGCGCTCGCCTGCGTGCTCGTCCTGCTCGTTCCGACCGCCTCCCTGGCGGCCGGAGGGCCGCGCCTGCGCGCCGCCGTTCACGATGGCTTCGGGCGCATCGTCTTCGACTGGCCCGAGCCGATCGCCTATCGCGCGCGGATCGAGAACGGCGTGCTTCGCGTCACCTTCGACCGGCCGATCCAGGCCGGCTTCGACGCGGTGCGCCGCCGGCTCGGCGGTTATCTGCGCGACGCCCGGATCGAGCCCGACGGCAAGACCGTGCGCTTCACCCTCGCCGGTCCGTTCGGATTGCGCAGCTTCGTCTACGAAAAGTCGATCGTCGTCGACCTGATCGGCGCGGCGATCGGGGGGGCGCCCGCGCCCGCGCCGCCGGCTCCGCGCGTCGATCTCCGCGTCGGCGAGCACCAAGGCTACAGCCGGCTCGTGTTCGACTGGCGCGCGGGCGTCGATTACCAAGTCGCGCGCAAGGACGGCGAGGCGCGCCTGCGCTTCGACCGTCCGGCGCGGATCGCGCTCGACCGCGTCAACGCGGCCCCGCCGCCCAATCTGCGCAGGGCCGCGAGCCGGATCGAGGGCAAGCGCACGCTGGTTACGCTTTCGCTCGCCCCCGGCGTGCGCCTGCGCCATTTCCGTTCGGGCAGCCGGGTGGTGGTCGATCTTCTCGATCCCGCGCCCGAGACCGACAAGACGGAAAAGCCCAAGGCCGAGAAGGCGCCCGAGAAATCGGCCGCGCCCAAGGCCGAAGCCCCCAAGGAGGCCGCGCCCAAGGTCGACGCGCCCGCGCCGCTTCCCGCGGCGCCCGAAATCGCGCCGACCCCGCCCGCGCCGGTCGAGCGCGCCGCCATTCCCGAGGCGCCCGCCGCCGAAACCGCCGCCGCGACGAAGGAGCAAACGGCCGCCCCGCCGCCCGCCGCGCCCAAGGCCGAAGCGCCCAAGATCGAGACGGTCAAGGCCGAGACGTCCGCGTCCGCCGCGCCCTCGGCCGCGTCGGCGCCTTCGGAAGGACCCGCGCCCGCCGCCGAAGTGGTCAATGCCCGGGTCTTGAGCGCGACCGCCGCCCAGCTTTCGCTCGGCCCGCCCAAGCTGGGTATCTCGGTTCATGCCGGGGCGGGGGAAACCGAGGTCGCCTTTCTCGGCGGCTCGCGGCTCGCCGCCACGGCCTTCGTGCGCAACGGCGTGTTCTGGGTCGTGTTCCCGCGCATCTTCGCGATCGACGCCGCGCGCGTCGATGCGATCGAGACGCCGGCCTATGATTCCTTCGCCACGCTTCCCAACCCGACGGCAAGCGTGTTGCGCTTCCGGCTGCGGCCGGGGATCGGCGTCCGCTTCCGGCGGCGCGAGCAGGCCTGGGTCGCGACCTTCACCCGCGACGCCAGCCTGCCGGCGGCGCTTAAGGTGAGCGAGATCGACGACGGCGCGAACAGTCGTGGCGTTCGGATCGAGGTTGCCGACGTCGCGGGACAGATCGAAATGGTCGATCCCTCGGACGACGCCAACCTCGTCATCGTGCCGGTGCGGATCTCGGGCGCGGGCATCGCGCGCGCCGTCCCCTACGACGCCTTCGAGCTGTTGCCGACGGTCCAGGGGATCGCGATCCTTTCCAAGGTATCGGGGCTCGGCATCCACGCCTCGCTCGCCGGCGTCGAGGTCGTCTACGACGCCGCCCGCGCCAAGCAGGAAATCGCCGTCGCCGACGCCACGCGGGTGTCGCGCAGCGGACGCGATCCGGTGACGCTTCTCGATCTCGTCTCTCTCAAGCGACCCGACGCGGAGCTTTACCGCGCCTCCCAGGAAATGCAGCGCGCCGTCGCCATCGCGCCCACCGTGCAGCGCACGCGCGCGCGCATGGCCTATGCCCGCTTCCTGTTCGCCAACGGCCTTTATCCCGAGACGTTGGGCATGGTCCGGCTGATCCTACGCGACGACTCCAAGGTCGCCAGGGATCCGACGCTGCGGGCGATCCGCGGGGCCGCGCGCCTCATGCTCGGGCGCATCAGGGAGGCCAAGGGCGATCTCCTGCATCGCTCGCTCGACCGCTTCGACGATGTCGCCCTGTGGCGTGGCGTGCTCGCGAGCCGCCAGGGCGACCCGTCGGGAGCCTTGGTCCAGTTCCTGCGCGCGGGCGATCTGTGGCGCGATCTGCCCTCGCCGACCCGCGAGGAAGTCGGTCTGATCGCCGCCGAGGCGGCGATCGACGCGGGCAGTCTGGCGCTCGCCAACACCTATCTCGACGCCGTGCGGGGCGACAACCCGAACGCCGTCGTCCGCGACCGCGCGACCTATCTCGCCGGCCGGATCGAGCAGGCCAGCGGCAACGAGACCGAGGCGATCGCCACCTGGGACAAGATCGTCGACAGCCCCGACCGCTATACCCGCGCGCGCGCCGAGTTCCGGCGTACGATGGTCGCGCTCGACGCCAAGGAAATCGACAACGCCAAGGCGATCGACACCCTCGAGCGGCTGCGCTTCGTCTGGCGCGGCGACGATTTCGAGCTCTCGGTCCTGCAAAAGCTCGCCGCGCTCTATTTCGCCGACAAGAAATACGAGCGCGGGCTGTTCACCATGAAGGAGGCTGTGACCCATTTCGCCGACAATCCGGCCGCCGCCGGGATCGCGGGACGGATGAACGCCATGTTCGCCGATCTGTTCCTCAACGGGACCGTCGACGACTTGCCGCCGCGCAGGGTGCTGACCCTGTTCTACGGCTTTCGCGAGCTGATGCCCGCCGGCAATAGCGGCGACCGGGTGATTCAGGCGCTGGTCGATCGACTGGTCGACGTGGATCTGCTTTCCCAGGCGGGCGAACTGCTCGAGCACCAGGTGACCTATCGTCTCGAAGGGGTCGAGCGCGCCCGCGCCGGCGCCCAGCTCGCCGTGATCCGGCTCATGGACCGCAAGGCGAAGAAGGCGCTCGCGGCGCTCGCCGAATCGCAGGTCGCCCGGATGCCGAATATCCTGATCGAGCGGCGACGGCATCTGCGCGCCCAGGCGCTGGTCCAGCTCGACCGCGACGAGGAAGCGCTCGAACTCCTCAAGAAGGACAAGAGCCAGGAGGCGAATCTTCTGCGCGCCGATATCTTCTGGCGGGCGAACGACTGGCCGCGGGTCGCGCGCACGCTTTCCGCGCTGCTCGCCTCGGCGCCGACGGCCGCGCCGCTCGACCCCCGGATCAGTAGCCAGATCCTGCGACTCGCCGTGGCCTACGCGCTGATCCCCGATCAGAAGGCGCTCGCCCGGCTGCGCAAGCGCTTCGCCGCGGCGATGGTCGGCGATCCCAACCGCAATACCTTCGACGTCATTACCGCCGACGTCGACCGCTCGCAGTTCAGCCTGCGCGAGCTGCCCGCCGCGATCGCCCAGGTCGACGGCTTCGAGGCCTTCATGGCCGATATGCGGGAAAGCCTGAAAAGAAAGTCGCCGAGCGTCATCAACTGATCGCCGACCGGCGGATCGCGAACGAGGAAACGGCGGCCTCTCGAGCCGCCGTTCGCTTTCGATCGTTCCGCACCGATTGACCCGAAGCCGCCCTGGAACCGGACGTCTTTTGATGGAATAGGCGCCTCTCGTATCCCCGGTCTGCGCTCCTGTCCCCACCCCCACCCAACCCTCCCCCATCGAGGGGGAGGGCTCGGTCAACCGAGCGCGCCCATGCTTTCCCGCCTCCCTTGACGGGAGGAGAGATCGCGGTGCGGCCTCGGGGCGAAAGCCCTCCCCCTCTCGATGGGGGAGGGTTGGGTGGGGGTGAAAATTACGGGTCGGAGGCGCGAGAAGCGCCGATTCGATTCAAGGAAATCACGCGCCAGCCCAAAATCGTCCCGCTCTAGGTCTGGAAGCTCTGGATCAGGCTGCCGGCGATCATGTGCCAGCCGTCGACGAGGACGAAGAAGATCAGCTTGAACGGCAGCGAGATCATCACCGGGGGCAGCATCAGCATGCCCATCGACATCAGGATCGAGGCGACCACCATGTCGATGATGACGAAGGGAATGAAGATCAGGAAACCGATCTCGAAGGCGCGGCGCAGCTCGGAGATGATGAACGCCGGCACCAGGGTGCGCAAAGGCACCGCCTCGGGGCTGTCGACCGCCTCGATGTTCGCGATGTCCATGAACATGGCGAGGTCGTCCTTGCGCACTTGCCCCATCATGAAGTCGTGCAGCGGCGCGATCGTGCGGTCGACCGCCTGGGTTTCGTCGATTTGGTCCTCGATCAGCGGTTGGATGCCGTCGGCGTAGGCGCGCTCGAAGGTCGGCGCCATGATGAAGGCGGTGAGGAACAGCGCCAGGCTGATCAGCACCGCGTTGGGTGGCGTTTGCTGCATGCCGAGCGCGCTGCGGATGATCGCGAGCACCACGACGATGCGCGTGAACGACGTCACGACGACCAGGATCGAGGGCGCGAGGCTCAACACCGTGATCAGCGCGATGAGCTGCATGATCCGGCCGGTGAAGCCGGCGCCCTCGCCGAGATCGAGGCTCAGGGTCTGGCCGAGCGCGGGCGAGGCGGCGAGCGTCAAGCCACCGACGATCAGGGCGGCGCGCGCGCGGCTTGCCGCCCGGATCACGACGCGGCCTCGTCGCCGGCCGCCGGAAGCTCGGCGGGCTCGGTCGGCGGGGGCGCGGCGATATCGCGCTCGATCACCAGATCGCCGCCGGGGGCGAGAAGAAGGAGATGCTGGGTCCGGTCGCGCTCGACCAGCACCAGCCGGCGCTTGGGGTCGACGGCGCTGATCTCGATCACGCGCAAGCGCCGGCTCTTGCCGCGCGTGGCGGGCAGCTTTCCGGCGAGCCCGAACCGGCGCACCGCCCAGGCGGCGAGCCCGATCAGCCCGAGCACCAGCGCGAGCGCGGCGAGAAAGCGCAGATAGCTCAGAAGGTCCATCCGGGGCTCCGGAACTCAGCCGCCGTCGCGTCGGTTCTTGCCGTAGGCCGCGCGCGCGCGGTCATGGGCGCCGAGATCGCCGAGCGACTCCTTGAGCTGCTCGTACTCGCGCGCGGTCGCGACGGCGAGCGTGTCGAGATCGTCGTAAAGCGCAATCAGCCGTTCCTTGAAGGTCTTGGCCTTGTCGGCGGGCAGGCGGGACAGCGCCGCGCAGGCGCCGTCGACCACCTCGGCCAGTCGCTCGAGCGAGACCGGTCGTCCGGCGGCCAGGGTCTCGCGCGCCGCGCGAACGATCGCGGCGGCCTCGTCGAGACGACGGTTGATATCGGCTTCGGTCATCGCGCGCCTCCGTCCGTTCGGGATGCCGGGTCCTCCTGGGCGCGCGCGTTGACGCGATAGACGTAGGCCAGGATCTCGGCGACGGTCGCGAACACCGCCGGCGGCACCGGCGAATCGAGCTCGATGGTCGCGAGAACCTCGGCCAGATCGGCGTCGGCGCGCACCTTGACGCCGTGCTCGAAGGCGATGGCGAGAATCTGCTCGGCCACCGCGCCGCGCCCGGTGGCGGTGATGCGCGGTGCCTCGTCACTGTTCGGCTTGCGGCTGAGGGCGACGGCGACCTGGGAAAGGCTGGGCGCGTCGAAGGCCTCGGTCATGGGGTGCTCCATTCTTGGCGCCGGCAAGGAACGCGCCGACGCCCGGCCAGTGTCGCCGCCGTATGCTTAAGAAAGCTTTAACGGAGAGTGAAACGTTTACAATGGGTTAGGAAAGGATGAAGCGTGGGAGCGAGCGGCCGCGATCCGGAGAAATATCCCCTAGTCGCCGTCCGCGCCCGGGATTTCGGTGATCTCGCCCTCGCCGGCCGCCGCGGCGATGTTCTCCTGGCGGATCCGCTCGAACAGCTCCTTGCGCAGCACCGAGGCGTCGGCGGGAAAGGTGAAGCCGAGCTTGGCCGACTTGCCGCGCACCTCGATGACGGTGAGCTCGATCGTGTTGTTGATGATGACCGATTCGCCGACTTTCCGCGTGAGGTAAAGCATGTCGTGGCCCTTCCTGGCCCTGTTGACTCGTTAACCAAGGTAACGCAGCCGTCTCGGGCGTGACAGAAAAAATCGCCGCGCCCGCCGGGAGCGCGCAAGTCGCGTCACGCCGTCGGGGTTAGCCGTTCGACCTTGATACGGTCCGCCTTCTTCATAGCCTGGGCGAGATCATAGGCCGCCTGGAGGCGAAACCACGTGTCCGCGCCGCCGCCGAATGCCTTGTCGAGGCGGATCGCCATCTCGGGCGAGATGCCCGAATGACCGTTCACGATGTCGGACAGTTGCTTGCGGCTGACGCCGAGTTTCCTCGCCGCCTCCGTTACGCTGAGCCCCAGCGGCTCCAGGCAATCATGGCGGACGGACAAGCCCGGATGGGGTGGGTTCTTCATCGGCATGTCTCGGTCCTCCTAATGGTAGTCGATCAGGTCCACATCGCAGGCGTTCACCCCTTCGAAGCGAAAGATGAGACGCCGGTTGCCGGAAACGACGACCGACCAACAGCCCGCGAGATCGCCCTTCAAGGGATGGAGCCGAAAGCCCGGGAGATCCATGTTGGCGGCCTCGGTCGTCTCGTCGAGGCGGGCCAGGATGCGCGTGATCTTATCGACATATTCCGGCGGAACCTGTCGCCGATCTCCTTTCTCGTAAAGGCGCTTGAGGCCCTTGTGGCGAAAGCCGGCGATCATCTTCAGAATGTAACCTATCACTTAACAGCTATCAACCCGTGCGACGAAAATCGCCCCGCCCGCCATATGCCATCCGAGCCGGGCGGGGGGGGCGAGATGATTCCTTTACGCATTCTTTACCGCCGTCGGCGACCATGACCCCGCGCAGGAAGCGCCGCGGTTGGCCAGGACGGCTATCAACGACCGCGAGGAAAATGGACCTCGGAAAGTTCCAGATCTTTTCGATGTTGACCCGGCGCATGGCATGGCTGGGACAGCGCCAACAGGTGCTCGCCCAGAACATCGCCAACGCCAACACGCCGGGCTACACGCCGCGCGACCTCAAGCCGCTCGACTTCCGCCGCGCGATGAGCGAGGCGGACGGCAAGCTCGCCATGCGCGTGACCAACGTCGCCCATATATCCGCCGCCGCCGCGCCCGAGCCGCGTTTCGTCGCCGAGAAGGAGCGCGGCGTCTACGAATCCACGCCGACCGGGAACGCGGTGGTCCTCGAGGAACAGCTCATGAAGGTCTCCAAGACCGTCATGGACTATCGGCTGATGGCCGATCTCTACCGCAAGCACGTGAGCATGATAAAGACCGCGCTCGGCCGCCCCGGCGCCTGACGGCGGCGAGGGTCGAACGCGCGGCGGGATAAAGCCGCAAGGAGTGCCGGATGGACTTGGTCAAGACGTTTCAGATTTCCGCCGCCGGGCTGCGCGCCCAGAGCACGCGGCTGCGCGTGATCGCCGAGAACCTCGCCAACGCGGGCACCACCCCGCAGGTGCCCGGCGGCACGCCGTACCGCCGCAAGGTCGTGACCTTCGCCAACGTGCTCGACCGCGATCTCGGGATTCGCAAGGTCGAGGTCGCGGGGGTGCGCACCGACTCCTCGCCGTTCGGCAAGCGCTACGACCCCGGACATCCGGCCGCCGACGGCGACGGCTACGTCCAGTTGCCCAACGTCAACGGGCTGGTCGAAATGACCGACATGCGCGATGCGCTGCGCAGCTACGAGGCGAACCTGAGCGTGATCGAGGCGTCGCGGTCGATCGTTCAACAGACGATCGCGCTGCTCGAACGTTGATCGCGCGCCGGAACCCGAATGACGCGGCGCCCGCGCGCGCCGCCCGAACCATCGTCCAAGGGAGTGCACCATGAGCGTCAACTTCGCCAGCGCCATCTCCGCCTATCGCAACGCCGCCGCCGGCGCCGGGACCGACGTCGCCTCGACCGCCGGTCAGGGCGGCCAGGCCTTCGCCGATCTCGTCAAGAACGCGCTCGGCGACGCGGTCGCCGCGGGGCGCGCCAGCGAGGGCGTCGCCCTTCAGGCGGTCGCCAACCAGGCCGACCTCAACCAGATCGTGACGGCGGTGACCAACGCCGAGGTGACGTTGCAGACCGTGGTGGCGGTTCGCGATCGGGTGATCCAGGCCTATCAGGACATCATGCGGATGCCGATCTGACGGCGCCCCGCGAACGGATTTATCATCATGACCCCCGCCGACGTTACCGAACTCGGCAGCGAGGCGATCTTTACCCTGCTCAAGGTCGGCGGCCCGGTTCTCGGCGTCGCGCTTCTGTCGGGTCTCGTGATCGCCCTGTTCCAGGCGCTGACGCAGATGCAGGAGCAGACGCTGTCCTTCGTGCCCAAGATCATCACCACGGCCTTGGCGCTGGTTTTGTTCCTGCCCTTCATGATGGCGACGATGATCAGCTTCGGCCAACAGATCTTCGACCGCGTCGCCGGCATCGGCTAGCCGCATGATTCGTTGTCTCGGCGCCGGCCCTCTCCCCCGCCCGGCCACCCACGGGATCGTAGGATATGGGGGGCCGGGCGGGGGAGAGGGCCGGCGCCGCATGAACCGATGACGTCCTAGCGTCATGCTCGCCGAGATTCTCAACGCGAATCTTTTCGCCTTTCTCGTCGTCTTCGCCCGCCTCGGCGCGGCGATGATGCTGCTGCCGCCGTTCGGCGACGTGTTCGTACTGCGCCGCGCGCGGCTGGCGCTGGCGCTCGCGCTCAGCTTTTTGGTCACGCCGATCGCCGCGCCCCTGTTGCCGCCCGAGCCGGCGAGCCCGCTGGCGCTCGCCATCATTCTCGGCGGCGAGATCGCGGTGGGGCTGTTCATCGGCGGACTTTCGCGCCTGATGCTGACGGTGCTGCATCTCGCGAGCTTCGCGGTCGCCTACCAGACCGGACTCGGCGCCGCGGTCGCCTTCGCCCCGGCCCAGAGCGATCAGGGCGTCATGCTCAGTCAATTCTTCACGCTCGGCGGATTGACGTTGCTGTTCGTGACCAATCTCGATCATCTCCTGATCCGGGCGCTGGTCGGGTCGTACGGCGCGTTGCCGCCGGGCGGGCTGCCGCCGGCCGGCGATTTCGCCGCCCAGGCGCTCGACGTGGTCGCCGGCGCCTTCGTGGTCGCGCTTCAGGTCGCCATGCCGGTATTGCTGATCGGCCTGCTGTTCACCCTCGGGCTTGGCCTTCTGGGGCGTCTGATGCCGCAGATCCAGGTGTTCTTCATCGCCATGCCGCTCCAGATCATGCTCGGCTTCTGGGTTCTGATGATCTCGTTCTCGGCCATGATGTTCTGGTACGTCGACTACTTCGAGGCCGGCGTGGCGCGACTTCCGGGCGGAGGCTAGGCCGTGGCCGAGGGCGAGGACCGCTCACAAAAAACAGAAGAGCCGACACAAAAGCGCCTGCGCGACGCGCGCGAGAAGGGGCAGGTCGTCTCCTCGCGCGAGATCGACCACTGGTTCATGTTGCTCGCCGGGACCATCATTCTGCTGTCCATCGGCCCGTCGATCGCGCGCGAGATCGCGGTCGCGCTCGCCGATGTCTTCGAGCGTCTCGCGACCACGCGCGCGGGCACGCCCGCGCTGGGCGCGATGGCGGTCTCGACGCTTTCGCGGGTCGGCATGGCGCTACTGCCGGCCGCGGTTCTTCTCGCGATCGCCGCGGTGGCCTCGTCGCTGGTGCAGCACGGTCCGGTCGCCTCGTTCGACAAGCTCAAGCCCAAGCTCGAGAACATCTCGCTCATCAAGGGCTTCGAGCGCCTGTTCTCGGTACGCTCGCTGGTCGAGTTCACCAAGGGCATTCTCAAGTTCGCGATCGTCGCCGTGGTCGCCGTCCTCATGATCGCGCCCGAGATCGGCCGGATCTCGAACTCGGCCGCGCTCGAGCCCATGCAGGCGCTCGACCTCATGTGGCGGCTCATGCTGCGCATGCTCGGCGGCGTGGTCGCCATCGTCACGGTGATCGCGGGGCTCGATTTCCTCTATCAGATCTTCGAGTTCCGCAAGCAGATGCGCATGTCCAAGCAGGAGATCAAGGACGAGCTCAAGCAGTCCGAGGGCGATCCGATGATCAAGGCGCGCCTGCGCCAGCTCCGCATGGAGCGCGCGCGCAAGCGCATGATGGCCGCGGTGCCCGACGCCGACGTGGTGATCACCAACCCGACGCACTACGCCACCGCGCTGAAGTACGATTCGGAAAAAATGGAGGCCCCGCGCCTGGTCGCCAAGGGCATCGACGCGATCGCGCTGCGCATTCGCGCGGTCGCCGAGGAAAACGAGGTGCCCATCGTCGAGAATCCGCCGCTTGCCCGCGCGCTTTACGCCGGCGTGGAGATCGACCAGGAGATTCCCGAGGCTCATTACAAGGTCGTGGCCGAGGTGATAAGCTACGTCTGGAAGCTGAAGCACAAGATGCCCCGGCGGCGCGCTCGGTAAGGAGCGGGAGCGGACTCTTCGCGTTCATCCCTTCGTCACGGACCCTCAAGGACTCCCCGATCGAGATGGATTCCCCGATCGAGCTCACGGACAAGCCCGCCCCGCGCGCGATGCGGGGGCGCGGGCTCGCCTGGGTGCCGGGCGTGGCGTTCGCGGTCGGCGCGCTCGCGGTGTTCTTCGCGCTTCGCGCCAACGGAGCCGAGGCGCTGGCGATGCCCGTCGCGCTCGTCATGGTGCTCGCCGGCATGGTGTCGGTCGCGGCCTTTCACCGCCTGGACCTGCGCGCCCGGCGCGCCGACCGGGCGCGGCGCGAGGCCGAGATCCGCGCCGCCCAGGCGGTCAAGGCCGCCGAGGCCGTGCGCGCCCAGCGCGACCGCCTCGCCGATCTCGTCGACGGGTTGCCCGCCGGGGTCTGCTCGCTCGACGCCGAGGGGCGCTTCCGTTACGCCAACCGAGTTCTCGCCCGCTGGCTCGGCGTCGAGCGCGACGCGCTGGCCGACGGCGGCGCGCGGATCGACGATTTTCTCGACCCCGAGGCCGCCGGTGCCGAGTCCGCGCCCGACGGCGCGGCCGCGCCGGCGTTCGACGCGCGGGCCGATCTTACGGCCGTGCCGGTGGCGCTCTGCAGCCGGGACGGCGAGCGCCTCGCCCGCGTGATCAGCCAGACCCACGGCAAGGGCGCCGACGGCGCGCCGTTCACCCGCACGGTCGTCGTCGACGGGGCGCGGAACGCCGCCGCCTCGGCCGAGGCGCCGCGCGCGGCGCATTATTTCGACGCCTCGCCCATCGGCATCGCGCTGGTCGACCTCGACGGTACGATCGTCGAGTGCAACCGGAGCTTCCGCGCCATGGTCGGCGCGTCGGGGGGCGGTCCGGCGGGGCAGGCGCTGGTCGATCTGGTCGCCCCGCGCGACCGCGACGCGCTCGTCGAGCGGCTCGCCGCGACCCCGCGCGACGCCCCGGCCGCCGCCGCGCCGATCGAGGTCCGCCTCGACCAGCCGCGCGAGGCGATCGCGATGCTCTACACCCATCCGCTCGAAGGCGACGACGACGTGGCCGCCGGGGTGATCATCCATCTGATCGACGTGACCGACCAGAAGAGTCTCGAGACCCAGTTCTTCCAGTCGCAGAAAATGCAGGCGGTGGGCCAGCTCGCGGGCGGCATCGCCCATGACTTCAACAACCTGCTGACCGCGATGATGGGGTTCTGCGACCTTCTCCTGATGCGCCACCAGGCGGGCGATCCCTCGTTCGGCGACGTCATGCAGATCAAGCAGAACGTCAACCGCGCCGCCGGGCTGGTGCGCCAGCTCCTCGCCTTCTCGCGCCGCCAGACGCTCCAGCCCAAGGTGCTGGTGCTGACCGACGTGCTGGCCGAGCTTTCCAATCTCCTGCGCCGGCTGATCGGCGCCAATATCGAACTCAAGCTGGTCCATGCCCGCGACCTCGGCAGCATCAAGGCCGACCAGGGCCAGATCGAGCAGGTCATCATCAACCTCGCGGTCAACGCGCGCGACGCCATGGCGGACGGCGGCACGCTCACCATCCGCACCGCCAACGTGACCGCGTCGGAGGCCACCGCCTTCGGTCCCGATCTGCTGCCGCCCGGCGAGTACGTGCTGATCGAGGTCGCCGATTCGGGCACCGGGATCGCCGAGGAGAACCTCGGCAAGATCTTCGATCCCTTCTTCACCACCAAGGAAGTGGGGGCCGGCACCGGGCTCGGCCTCTCGACCGTCTACGGCATCGTCAAGCAGACCGACGGTCATATCTTCGTCGACAGCGAGCCCGGCCGGGGGGCGCGGTTCAGCATCTTCCTGCCGCGCTACCGCCCGACCGCCGGCGAGGTCGAGGCCGGCAAGAAGGCCCAGCGCCCGCCGGCCCGCGACCTCACCGGCAAGGGCACCATCCTGCTTGTCGAGGACGAGGACAGCGTGCGCGTGTTCGGCGCCCGGGCGCTGCGCGGCAAGGGCTATACGGTGCTCGAGGCCGATTCGGGCGAGGCGGCGCTCGACGTGCTCGGCGCCCACGACGGCGGGATCGACCTGTTGATCACCGACGTGGTCATGCCGCAGATGGACGGCCCCCAGCTCGTCGAGCGGGTGCGCGCGGCGCGCCCCGACCTCAAGGTCATCTTCATCTCGGGTTACGCCGAGGAAAGCTTCGGCGCCCGGCTCGACGGCGACGACGACGTGGCCTTCCTGCCCAAGCCCTTCAGCCTCGCCCAGCTCGCCGGCAAGGTGAAGGAGACCCTCGAGACCGGCGCCGGCTGAGCGCCGCCCGGGGGGGCGGGCCGCGCTCCGAGAGCGTGAACGTCTCTGGAACGAATCGCGGTTTCCATTTTCATCTCAATGAGATAAAGAGGGCTTGCATTTCGGAACAAATCATGTACATTTGGGTTTCGTTGCTTTGCCGGATGGGCTATGGGATAAGGGAGGTTGGTCATGTCGGACGCACCGCTTCGCCTGGTCGAAAAGAGGGATATGGACAAGCAAAAGGCACTCGACGCCGCGCTCGGCCAGATTGAGCGCGCTTTCGGTAAGGGCTCCGTGATGAAGCTCGGCCAGCGCGAGAGCGTGGTCGAGGCGGAGTCCATCTCGACCGGCTCGCTGGGGCTCGACATCGCGCTCGGCATCGGCGGTCTGCCGCGCGGGCGGGTCGTCGAGATCTACGGCCCCGAAAGCTCGGGCAAGACGACGCTCGCGTTGCATGCGGTCGCCGAGGCCCAGCGCCTGGGCGGCACCTGCGCCTTCGTCGACGCCGAGCACGCGCTCGATCCCGCCTACGCCGAAAAGATCGGCTGCGACGTGGGCGAGCTTCTGATCTCCCAGCCCGATACCGGCGAGCAGGCGCTCGAGATCACCGATACCCTGGTGCGGTCCGGCGCGATCGACGTGCTGGTCATCGACAGCGTCGCCGCGCTCGTGCCGCGCGCCGAGCTCGAGGGCGAGATGGGTGACACCCATGTCGGGCTCCAGGCGCGGCTGATGAGCCAGGCGCTGCGCAAGCTGACCTCGTCGATCTCGCGCTCGCGCTGCCTGGTGATCTTCATCAATCAGATCCGCATGAAGATCGGCGTGATGTTCGGCAATCCCGAGACCACGACCGGCGGCAACGCGCTCAAGTTCTACGCCTCGGTGCGCCTCGACATCCGCCGCATCGGCGCGATCAAGGACCGCGACGAGATCGTCGGCAACCAGACCCGCGTCAAGGTGGTCAAGAACAAGATGGCGCCGCCCTTCAAGGTGGTCGAGTTCGACATCATGTACGGCGTCGGCATCTCGAAGATGGGCGAGATTCTCGATCTCGGCGTCAAGGCGGGCGTGGTCGAGAAGTCGGGCTCCTGGTTTTCCTACGACAGCCAGCGCATCGGCCAGGGCCGCGAGAACGCCAAGCAGTTCCTCAAGGAGAACCCCGATATCGCCGAGGCGATCGAAACCCGGATCCGCATGGACGCGGGCCTCCTCGCCGACGAGACTCCGGCCGCTCCCGACGAGGGGTCGCTCGCCGCCGGGGGCTGATCCCGCCGCTTGCCGGCCGACGCGAACGGCCCCGCCCGGGACAAATCGGCCCCGGGCGGGGCTTTCGCTTTTCGGGGGCATGGCTGGACAGGCCCGAGCGGCGGCATTAAATACCCATGCCGGAGATCTTCTCCGGGGCGGCGCGCGGCCGCCGCCCTCATCCGCCGAACGGACCAGACATGCAGACCACGAACGATATTCGCACCGCCTTTCTTGACTATTTCGCGCGTTACGATCACCGGATCGTGCCGTCGAGCCCATTGGTGCCGCACAACGATCCGACGCTCATGTTCACCAACGCGGGCATGGTGCAGTTCAAGAACGTGTTCACCGGCGCCGAGACGCGGCCGTACAAGCGCGCGGTCACGTCGCAGAAATGCGTCCGCGCGGGCGGCAAGCACAACGACCTCGACAACGTCGGCTATACCGCGCGCCATCACACGTTTTTCGAGATGCTCGGCAACTTCTCGTTCGGCGACTATTTCAAGGACGTCGCGATCGAGCTCGCCTGGAACCTGGTAACCAAGGAGTTCGGGCTCGATCCTGCGCGCCTGCTCGCGACGGTCTACATCGACGACGACGAGGCGTTCGATCTGTGGCGCAAGATCGCCGGGCTGCCCGAGGACCGGGTGATCCGGATCGCGGGCTCGGACAACTTCTGGGCCATGGGCGACACGGGGCCATGCGGGCCGTGCTCCGAGATCTTCTACGATCACGGCGAGCATATCCCGGGCGGCCCGCCCGGCAGCCCGGACGAAGACGGCGACCGCTTCGTCGAGATCTGGAACCTCGTCTTCATGCAGTACGAGCAGATCGCGCCCGGCGAGCGCGTGGCGCTGCCCAAGCCGTCGATCGACACCGGCATGGGGCTCGAGCGGACCGCCGCGGTCCTTCAGGGGGTGCACGACAACTACGACATCGACCTCATGCGCCACATCATGGAGGCGACGGCCGAGGCGACCGGCGTGCCCATCGACGGCCCCCACCGCGCCGCGCATAAGGTGATCGCCGACCATCTCCGCGCCGCCAGCTTCCTGATCGCCGACGGGGTCATGCCGTCGAACGAGGGGCGCGGCTACGTGCTCCGCCGGATCATGCGGCGCGCCATGCGCCACGCCCATATGATGGGCTGCGTCGAGCCGCTGATGTGGCGCTTGGTGCCGGCGCTCGCGGCGCAGATGGGTCAGGCCTTCCCCGAGCTTCTGCGCGCCCAGTCGCTGATCACCGAGACGCTCAAGCTCGAGGAGACGCGCTTCAAGCGCACGCTCGACCGGGGCCTGAGGCTCCTCGACGAGGCGACCGGCCGGCTCGGCGCGGGCGAGCCGCTTCCCGGCGAGGTCGCGTTCAAGCTCTACGACACCTACGGCTTCCCGCTCGACCTCACCGAGGACGTGCTGCGCGGCCAGGGCCGGACGGTCGATCGCGCCGGGTTCGACGCGGCGATGGCGCGCCAGCGCGCCGAGGCGCGCAAGGCCTGGGCGGGTTCGGGCGAAACCGCGACCGAGCGGGTCTGGTTCGAAATCCGCGAGGAGACCGGCGCGACCGAGTTCCTGGGCTATGCGGTCGACTGGTCCGAGGCGAAGGTGCTCGCCCTGGTGGTCGACGGCAAGGCCGTCGCGCGCGCCGAACCCGGCGTCGAGGTCGCGGTGATCGTCAACCAGACCCCCTTCTACGGCGAATCGGGCGGCCAGATGGGCGATACCGGGATCATCGCGGGCGCCGACGGCGCGCGGGTCGTCGTCGCCGACACCCAGAAGAAGCTCGGCGATCTTCATGTGCATCTGGGGCGGCTCGAGGGCGGGCCGCTCGCCGTCGGCGACGCGGTCGAGCTGCGGATCGACGCCGAACGGCGCGCGCGCATCCGCGCCAACCATTCGGCGACCCATCTGCTGCACGCGGCGTTGCGCCGCCGGCTCGGCGATCACGTCACCCAAAAGGGCTCGCTCGTGGCCCCCGAGAGGCTGCGCTTCGACTTCAGCCACCCCAAGCCGCTCTCGGCCGAGGACATCGCCGCGGTCGAGGCCGACGTCAACCGCCAGATCCGCCTCGATAGCGCGGTGCGCACCACGCTCATGAGCCCCGACGAGGCGGTCGCCCAGGGCGCGATGGCGCTGTTCGGCGAGAACTACGGCGACGAGGTGCGGGTGCTCGCCATGGGCGTCGATGACCCCGCCGACGCGGGCGGCGAGACGCCCGGGCCCTATTCGCTCGAGCTCTGCGGCGGCACCCATGTCCGGCGCACCGGCGAGATCGGGCTGTTCAAGATCGTCGCCGAGACGGCGATCGCCGCCGGGGTGCGCCGGATCGAGGCGTTGACCGGCCAGGCGGCGCTCGACCATCTGAACGAGGAGGAGGCGTGGCTGTTCGCCGCCGCATCGGCGCTCAAGGCGACGCCCCGCGAGCTGCCCGCGCGCGTCGAGGCGCTGCTCGCCCAGCGCCGCAAGCTCGAGAACGAGCTCGCCAAGATGCGCCGCGCGCTCGCCACCGGCGGGGGCGGAGAAAGCCTGCGCGAGGTCGGCGACGTCAAGCTCGCCGCCAAGCGGCTCGACGGCACGCCGCCCAACGAGCTTCGCGGGCTCGCCGACGATCTCAAGCGCAAGCTCGGCTCGGGCGTGGTCGCGCTGGTCGCGGTCAACGAGGGCAAGGCGGCGATCGTGGTCGGCGTCACCGACGATTTGACCGACCGTTTCAGCGCCGTCGATCTCGTCCGCCTGGGCGCCGCCGCGCTCGGCGGCAAGGGCGGCGGCGGGCGGCCCGACATGGCCCAGGCGGGCGGGCCCGACGGCGCCCGGGCCGACGCCGCGCTCGACGCCATCGCCGAGGCGCTCGCGGCCTGAAAGCGAAATAAAAGGAGCGCCGCGACCGCGACGCTCCTTTTTGCGGCCCCTTGATGCGGCCCGTTCGGCGGCCGGCTCAGCCCATGGCGGCCTTGAGGCCCTCGTCGAGCTTGTCGAGGAACTCGCGCGTCGTCAGCCACTTCTGGTCCTTGCCGATGAGAAGCGCGAGGTCCTTGGTCATGTAGCCCGCTTCGACGGTTTCGACGCAGACCCGCTCGAGGGTTTCGGCGAAGCGCGCGACCTCGGGCGTGCCGTCGAGCTTGGCGCGGTGGATCAGGCCGCGCGTCCAGGCGAAGATCGAGGCGATCGGGTTGGTCGAGGTCTCGTTGCCCTTCTGGTGCTCGCGGTAGTGCCGGGTCACCGTGCCGTGGGCGGCCTCGGCCTCGACCGTGCGCCCGTCGGGGGTCATCAGCACCGAGGTCATCAGCCCGAGCGAGCCGAAGCCCTGGGCGACGATGTCGGATTGGACGTCGCCATCGTAATTCTTGCACGACCAGATGAAGCCGCCGTTCCACTTGAGCGCGCAGGCGACCATGTCGTCGATCAGCCGGTGCTCGTAGGTGATGCCCTTCTCGGCGAAGCGCTCGGCGAACTCGGCGTCGAAGACCTCCTGGAACAGGTCCTTGAAGCGCCCGTCATAGGCCTTGAGGATCGTGTTCTTGGTCGACAGATAGACCGGCCAGCCCCGGTCGAGCGCGTAGTTGAAGCTCGCGCGCGCGAAACCGCGGATCGATTCGTCGAGATTGTACATGCCCATCGCGACGCCGCCGCCCGGGAAGTCGAACACCTCGCGCTCGATCGGCTCGCCGCCGTCCGCGGGCTCGAAGCGCATGGTCAGCCGGCCCGCCCCGGGCGTCACGAAGTCGGTCGCGCGGTACTGGTCGCCATAGGCGTGGCGCGCGATGACGATCGCCTCGGTCCAGCCGGGCACCAGGCGCGGGACGTTGCGGCAGACGATCGGCTCGCGGAACACGGTGCCGCCCAGGATGTTGCGGATCGTGCCGTTGGGCGAGCGCCACATCTTCTTGAGGTTGAACTCCTCGACGCGCGCCTCGTCGGGCGTGATCGTCGCGCATTTCACGCCGACGCCGAATTCCTTGACCGCGTTCGCGGCGTCGATCGTCACCTGGTCGTCGGTCGCATCGCGGTTCTCGATGCCGAGGTCGTAGTAGCGAAGATCGACGTCGAGATAGGGCAGGATGAGGCGCTCCTTGATGAACGCCCAGATGATGCGGGTCATCTCGTCCCCGTCCATCTCGACGATCGGGTTCGCAACCTTGATTTTTGTCATCGGCGGGTCTCCTTGTTGACCAGTCCTGCGCGGCCCAGGCGTTTTGTGCGGCGCACAATACCATTCCGTCGCCCGGGTGAAAAGATGCCCTCGGACGGCGGCGCGGGGTGGCGGCGAAAGGGGGTCAAAGCCGCCGTTCGTCGGCGGTCACGCGCGGTTCGGGCGCGGCCGCGACCACGTCGAACAGGGCCTCGATGCGGGAGACCAGCGAGAACAGCCGCAGTACCTCGGCGCGGGCAAACCCGGCGCCGATCGCGTGCTCGACCAGCGCCACCAGCGGCCGCCAGTAGCCCTCGGCGTCGATCACCACGATCGGCTTGTCGTGCAGGCCGAGCTGGCGCCAGGTGATGATCTCGATGGTTTCGTCGAGGGTGCCGAGCCCGCCGGGCAGCACGGCGAAGGCGTCGGCGAGCTCGAACATGCGCCGCTTGCGCGCGTGCATGCTGTCGACGATCACCAACTCGCCCACCGCGCCGTGGGCGACCTCGCGGCGGTATAGATGACGGGGGATTATTCCGGTTACACTGCCGCCCGCGCCGATCACGGCGTCGGCGATCACGCCCATCAGCCCGACGCGGCCGCCGCCATAGACGAGGCGCACGCCGCGCTCGGCGAGCGACCGGCCGAGTCGCCGGGCCGCGTCGCGATGGGCCGGGTCGTTGCCCGGCGACGCGCCGCAATAGACGCAGAGCGAGGAGAGCTTGGCCATGGCATCACCCCTTCGAAGAGCGAGGTTCGCAGTATCGGCGGCGCTCGCGCTTCTGTACAGCGCCGGCGCCTTCGCCGGCGAGGCCGATGTGGTCGCGGTCGCGGTCTCGGGCACGCGCGATCAGGGCTACCGCTTCGACGTGACGCTGCGCCACGCGGATACCGGTTGGGACCATTACGCCGACGCCTGGGAGGTGCTGGGCCCCGACGGCGCGGTCCTCGGCCGGCGGGTGCTGGTGCACCCCCATGTGAACGAGCAGCCCTTCACCCGAAGCCTCGGTGGCGTCAAGGTGCCGGCGGGGATCGACCGCGTGCGAATCCGCGCCCATGACAGCGTCCACAAATACGGCGGCCGCGAGATGGAGGTCGCGCTGCCCGAGTGAGCGGCCCGGCCCGGTTCGCTCAATCGAAGGCCGAGGCCGCGCCGGGCGGACGAACGTCGTTGCGGACCGGCGGCAGGCTCGCGAGTTACGCGGCGCTCGCCGCGATGTCGTCGTCGCGCAGATTCGGCCATCAGGCCCTGGACATCGTCGAAGTCGGGCTTGCGCCCGGTCTTGAGAAGGGCCGCGAGATCGCCCCGCGACCAGTCGCCGATTCCGGTTTCGGCGTTGGGAGTGATGTTGGACGCGACTCCATCAACGTCCCTTGCCGGGGGTCGCGCGCGTCCCTTTTGTCCAGGGACGGACGAAAGCGTCGTTTGAAGCATCATCGTGAAACCGTATAGTATGAATCCCGCGCCCAGCGGCGCCGTTCCGATTGCAAAGTGAGGGGCCGTGCGCGCTCTCGTCGCCGCCGTTCTTATCGTCATTGTCGCCGTCGCCGGATTTCTGATCTGGGATCGCTCCCGTCCCGACGAGCAAGGTGCGCGCGTCGCGTTGACCGAACCCACCCAGCCGGCGACCGAGGAAACGCCCGCGCCGTCCGTGTCGCCGTCCGCGTCTTCGGAAAGCTCGCCGCCCGAAGCGGCTCCGGTCGCGGGCGGAATTTCCGAGACGCCCGAAACGAAAAGCCCCGAGGCAAACGTCTCTAAGGCCGAAACGCCCAAGG
>CAZHDF010000001.1:40757-73284 GCA_964531525.1 uncultured Alphaproteobacteria bacterium
ACGCCCGAAACGAAAAGCCCCGAGGCAAACGTCTCTAAGGCCGAAACGCCCAAGGTCGAGACCTCCAAGATCGAGACCTCCAAGGTCGAAGCTCCCAAGGTCGAACCCTCCAAGGCGGAAGCCCCCGCGCCGGCGGCGGAGAGCCAGACGCCGCCGAGCTTCGACGTGGTGCGCGTAACCCCCGAGGGGGAGGCGGTGATCGCCGGGCGGGCGGAGCCGGGCGCGACGGTCGAGATCGTCGAGGGCGGCGAGGTCATCGCCAAGACCCGGGCGGACACGCGCGGCGAATGGGTCGCGATTCCCGAGAAGCCGATCGAGCCCGGTACCCGCGAGTTATCGCTCGTCGAGAAGACCGAGAGCGGGAAAACGACCGAATCGGATTCGGTGGTGGTTCTCGCCATTCCGGAGAAGACGCCGCCCCAACCCGCGCCGCCGGCGGCGACGGAGGAAGCCCCATCCGGCGGGACGGCCGGCTCGGCGCTCCAACCCGCAGCCGAAACGGCTCCCGAGCCCGAGGTGCTCGCGGTCCTGGTTCCGCGCGAGGGGTCCGGCAGCCAGGTCATGCAGGCACCCAAGGGCGACGTCGGGCTCAAGGGTGGCGCCGATCTCTCGCTCGATACCATCGAATACGACGAACGGGGCAATATCGCCCTCGGCGGGCGCGGGCGGCCGGGCGGCGAGGTGCGCGCCTATATCGACGGCAAGCCCGTGGGTCGCGCCGAGGTCGATGCCGCGGGCGCCTGGCGCCTCAAGCCCGATACCGGGGTCGCCGAGGGAGTCCATCGCCTGCGCGTCGATCAGGTCGAGCCGTCGGGCAAGGTCATCGCCCGCGTCGAGACGCCGTTCTCTCGGTCGGGATTCCGCGCGCCGCGCGCGGACGAGCCGCTGGTCGTCGTCCAACCCGGCAACAGCCTGTGGCGGATCGCGCGCCGGGTCTACGGCGGCGGGCTCCGGTACGTCGTGATTTTCGAGGCGAACCGCGATCAGATCCGCGACCCCGACCTGATCTACCCGGGCCAGATATTCGTCCTGCCCGGCAAGATCTCCGGGCAGGCGACGGCGCAGCCCTAGTCGGTGGCGGCGCCGCGTCCGGCGAGGAAATCGAGATAGGGCGCGGTGCGCAGCACCAAGACCGTCAGCAGAGAGACTAGGCCGTTGATCGTGTCGATGCGCCGGTCGGCGATGTCCATCTGGCTTTCGACCACGACCTTGTGACCGTGGACCACGCGAATGCCGCCGTCGTCGCGGCTCGCGGCCTCGACCACGGCGATCGCCGACTTGCGCGCCGCCGGGTCCTCGATCGAGAAGGGAAGGCTCGCGATCTCGCTGGCGAGCGTGAGCCGAAGCCGGCCTTGCGGCGCCTCGATCCGGCCGTGGAAATCGATCCCGCGCCAGGAGAAGCCGAACACGAGCGGCGCCTTGTCGGCGCGCCGCGTCAGCGCGCCATAGGCGCCGCCCACGGCCGCGTCGATGTCGATCGGCCGCGCCTCGGCGATCGAGGCGGCCGCGCGATCGACGCGATCGGTCGCAAGCGGTTTGTCGCCTGTTTGCGCGCTCATTCCCGTGGTCCGGAGTTTCCCTTGTCGTCTCCAGTACAACAGCGGCTTCATAACGATTCGTTAAAACGGTTTTTAGTCAAATCAACGACTTGGAGGAGAACTCTCTCGCCACCGGCGCTACCGCCGCCCGAGCCTTGGGCACGGGCGGCTGGACGCAAGGGCGCGGAGAGCCTAAATATTCTCCTTCACCAATATGTCCGAGCCCATGAACCGTGACCTGATCGCCGGCGTCCTTGTCCCCATCCATCGCGAGGGGTGGCGTTTCATCGCCGTTTTCGCGCTCGTGAGCCTGCTTCTGTTCACGCTTGCCACGCCGCTCGGCTGGCTGGGCGTGGTGCTGACGTTGTGGTGCGTCTATTTCTTTCGCGATCCCGATCGGATCACGCCGGTCGAGGCCGGGCTGGTGATCAGCCCCGCCGACGGGGTGATCCAGGCGATCGAGCCCGCGGTGCCGCCGGCCGAGCTTGACATGGGACCCGCGCCCCGGCCGCGCATCAGCGTCTTCATGAACGTGTTCGACGTGCATGTGAACCGCTCGCCCGCCGACGGAACGATCACCAAGGTCGCCTATCGGCCGGGTCGCTTCTTCAACGCCTCGCTCGACAAGGCGAGCGAGCACAACGAGCGCCAGGCGCTGCGCATGACGACGACCGAGGGCAAGGACATCGCCTTCGTCCAGATCGCCGGGCTGGTCGCGCGGCGCATTCTGTGCCGGCTCGCGGAGGGCGACGCGCTGCGCGCCGGCGAGCGCTTCGGGATGATCCGCTTCGGCAGCCGCGTCGACGTCTATCTCGACGAAGGCATGGTCCCGCTGGTCTGCGTGGGCCAGCGCGCGATCGCCGGCGAGACGGTCATCGCCCGCGGTCTCGCTCCGGGCGAGAACGCCGCGCCGCGCCGCGGGGAGTTGCGCTGATGCGCAGGCGACGCCACCGCCGGTTTCGGGATATTCCGGTCAATGCGCTGATCCCCAACGCGCTCACGGTCCTCGGTCTCAGCCTCGGGCTGACCGCGATTCGCCTCGCGCTTCTCGATCGTTGGGAAGTCGCCGTCGCCGCCATCATCGCCGCCGGCATCGTCGACGGCCTCGATGGGCGCGTCGCGCGCATCCTCAAGGCGTCGACAGCCTTCGGCGCGCAGCTCGATTCGCTCTCCGACTTCCTGTGCTTCGGCGTCGCGCCGGCGCTGATGCTCTACCTCTGGACCCTTCAGGAAGGCCGCGCGGCGGGCTGGGCGGTGGCGCTGCTCTACAGCGTTTGCATGGCGCTCAGGCTTGCGCGCTTCAACGCCGGGCTCGCCAACCCCGAGCGGCCGGCCTGGACGTCGAAGTTCTTCACCGGCCTGCCGGCTCCGGCGGCGAGCGGCGTGGTCCTCATCCCGATGATGCTGTCGTTCGAGTTCGGCGACACGGTTCTGCGCCAGCCGGTGCTGGTCGCGTTTCACGTCGTTTTCGTGGCGCTGTTGATGGTCAGCACCATCCCCATGTACGCGGGCAAGGGAATTCGCGTGCGCCCCGATCACGTGCTGCCGGTGCTACTGCTCGTGGGGCTCTTGTTCGCGCTGATCGTCGGTTACCCCTGGTACGTGATTCCGGCGATCGGGGCCGGCTATCTCGCCACGATCCCCTTCAGCATCCGCGCCTGCCGACGGCTGCGCGCGCAGGCCGCCGAGGCCGACGCCGACAGCGGCGACGAGGAGATTCCCGTCGAGTGATCCGCGGCCCGGGCGCGTCGGTTCAGACGGCCCTGCCGGTGCCGATGCGGGTATGCGCCTCGAGGCGGTAGACGTCGCCGTCGAGGTAGGGCGCGAAGGCCCGCTCGAGCGCCGCGTCGAGCGCCGCGCGCTCGTCGGTCGAAAGCGCGTCCAGCAGGGTGCCGAACGACATCTCGAGATTCTGTTGCCAGAACGGACCGCCCGCGGGGGGCGTCGGCGCGAAGCGAAGCTCGTGCTCCTCGACTTCGGCGAAGCCGGCGGCGCGCAGCGCCTCGGCGAGGCTTCCGGCGGTGCCGAAGCGAAACGGCGTGAGCTCGCCCGCGAACGGCGGCGCGGACACGAAATCGGGCGCCACCGTCTGAACCACGTCGAACATGGTGTTGTCCTCGCGCGGTCCCCAGACCATGAATGCCGCGCGTCCGCCCGGGCGCAGCACGCGCCGCGCCTCGGCCAGCGCCCGTTCGGCGCGGGGACAGAACATGATTCCGAAGCGGCACATGACCCGGTCGAAGGAGGCGTCGTCGAACGGCAACGCCTCCATGTCGGCGATCTCGAAACGCATGTTGTCGATTCCGGCCTCGGCCGCGCGGCGCTTGGCGCCGGCGAGCATCTCGGGCACCAGGTCGCTCGCGGTGACGCGGCCGCCGGGCGCGACCCGCCGGGCGGTCGTGAGCGCGGGCTCGCCGATCCCCGAGGCGAGATCGAGCACCTCGTGGCCGGGGGCGACCTCGGCCGCGGCGATCAGCGGCTCGTTGAGCCGGGCGGCAAGCTCGGCGAGTTGCTCGGCCCAGCGGTTCCAGGCGTCGCTCTTCACGGTCCAGCCTTCGCGGACCGTGGCCTTGAGCGCCTCGGGGTCGTCGTGGGGAGAGACGTCGTTCGCATTCATGGGAGCCGCCTTACGAAATTCCGGACAAGAGGTTAGTCTTTGATCTAGTCTCGCGGCGCCCGGGTTACAACAGGGGATCGACGATGAAACTTGTCCGTTACGGCGCCGCCGGAGCCGAGCGGCCCGGACTGATCGACGGCGACGGAAATCTGCGCGACCTTTCGGGCGCGATCGCCGAGATCGACGCGGCCGCGCTCGCGCCGGCGGCGCTCGACCGGCTGCGCGCGATCGATCCGAATGCGCTTCCGGTGGTTCCGGGGACCCCACGGCTCGGCATTCCGCTCGTAGGCATCGGCAAGCTGATCGCGGTGGGGCTCAACTACGCCGACCACGCGGCCGAGGCGGGGGCGGCGATCCCGAGCGAGCCGGTGCTGTTCGGCAAGGCGACCAGCGCGCTCGCCGGGCCCTTCGATCCGGTGGTGCTGCCGCGCGGCTACACCAAGCCCGACTGGGAGGTCGAGCTCGCGATCGTCATCGGCCGGACCGCGCGCCATGTCGCCGAGGCCGACGCGCTCGATCACGTCGCCGGCTATTGCCTGTTCGACGACATTTCCGAACGCGCCTTCCAGACCGAGCGCGGCGGCCAGTGGATCAAGGGCAAGAGCTGCGACGGCTTCGGCCCGCTCGGCCCCTGGCTGGTGACCGCCGACGAGCTGCCCGATCCGCAGTCGCTCCATATCTGGCACGACATCAACGGCGAGCGCATGCAGGACAGCTCGACCGCGCGGATGATCTTCCCGGTCGCGCATCTGGTCAGCTACATCAGCCGCTTCATGACCCTCATGCCGGGCGACGTGATCCCGACCGGCACGCCCCCGGGGGTCGGCATGGGGCGGCGGCCGCAACGCTTCCTACGCCCGGGCGACGTGATGACGCTCGGCATCGACGGCCTCGGCGAACAACGCCACGAGGTTCTCGCCCCCGAGGAGGGGTAAGCGCGAAAAAAAGCGCCCCGGCGAATGCCGGGGCGAGTGGGACGGAACGAAGCGTCAGGGAGAACCCGGGCGGATTGTCCCGCCCGGTGGGTAACTTCGTCAGATTTCGCCCTTGCCCATCTGCTCGGCGATGTACTCCGCCTGCCGGATGGCGAGCGTGACGATGGTCAAGGTCGGGTTTTCGGCGGCGCCGGTGGTGAACTGGCTGCCGTCGGAAACGAACAGGTTCTTGATATCGTGGGACTGGCCCCATTTGTTGACCACGCCGTCGGACGCCTTCGCGCTCATGCGGTTGGTGCCGAGGTTGTGGGTCGAGGGGTAAGGCGGGGTTTCGATCACCCGTCTGGCGCCCACCGCCTCGTAGACCGCGCCGCCCGCCTTGAAGGCGTGGCTGCGCATCGCGAGGTCGTTGTGGTGGTCGTCGTAATGGACGTTGGGGATCGGCATCCCGTACTGGTCCTTCTCGGTCGGATGCAGGGTGATCCGGTTGCTCTCCTGCGGCATGTCCTCGCCCACGATCCACATGCCGGCCATGTGATCGTAGCCCTCCATGGCGCTCGCGAAGTCGCGTCCCCAGGCGCCGGGATCGAGGAAGGCGGCCATGAACGGCAGGCCCAGCGACAGGGTCTCCAGCTCGTAGCCGCCGGCGAACCCGCGCGAGGTGTCGTGGCGCGATTCGTCCTTGATGATGCCCGCCATGGTGACGCCGCGATACATGTTCACCGGGTCGTCGAAGATCGCGTAGACCGACGCCGTGGTGTGGCGCATGTAGTTGCGCCCGACCTGGCCCGACGAGTTCGCGAGACCGTCGGGGAACATGCTGGATTCGGAGTTGAGCAGCAGACGCGGGCTTTCGATCGAGTTGCCGGCGACGCAAACGATGCGTGCCTTCTGCCTTTGCTGGTTGCCGTCCTTGTCGACGTAGACGACGCCCGTGACCTTGCCGCTCGCGTCGTGCTCGATGCGCAGCACGTGGCTCTCGGGGCGGAGGTCGAACTTGCCGGTCGCTTCCGCCTTGGGGATCTCGGAGTACAGCGTCGACCATTTGGCGGCGGTCTTGCAGCCCTGGAAGCAGAAGCCCCCCTGGATGCACGCGCCCCGGCCATCGCGCGGCACCGGGTTGATCGCCATGTTGCCGGTGTGGAACTCCTTGTAGCCGACGCGCTGGGCGCCGTTCGCGAAAACGCTGTAGTTGTTGTTGGCCGGGAGCCGCGGGATCCCGTGGGTGCCGGTCACGCCCATGTTGTTTTCGGCGCGCTCGTAATAGGGCTCGAGCTCGGCCAGCGTCAGCGGCCAGTCGAGCAGGTTGGCGCCGGCGATCTCGCCATAGGTCGTGCGCGTCTTGAACTCGTGTTCCTGGATGCGCAACGAGGCGCCGGCCCAGTGAATGGTCGTGCCGCCGACGGACTTGACGATCCAGGCCGGCAGGCCGGAAAAGTCCTTGGCGATGCGCCAACTGCCCGAAGTGGTGCGCTTGTCGAGCCAGGAGATCTTGCCGAACATCTCCCACTCGTTGTTGACGAAGTCGTCGATCGAATAATGCTTGCCGGCCTCGAGGCAGACCACCTTGACGCCCTTCTGACAGAGCTCGTTGGAGAGCGTGCCGCCGCCCGCGCCCGAACCGATGATGACGACGACGCCGTCGTCGTTGAGATCGAATGTCGCCATTGTTCTTTCCTCCCCTCAACCGATGTCCGGCAGCCAGCCGAGATCGTTGAAGCCCCGGTCGATGTAGCCGCCGTATTCGAATGCCGATCCCTCGTAGCCGAAGAACCGCCAGACCTGCTCGTCGTTGTAGAGGGTGGTGACGGTCGTGCCCCGCACGGTTTGGAAGAAGCCCGTGCTTTCCATGGTCTCGAGCGCCTTGAGCCGATACCCGTCGGAAAGATCGATCCAGCGGATGCCGTAAACCTTGTCGAGCGCGGCGACGCCGTCCTTGAGGGTCTTGGCGAGACCGGCGTCGGCGGCCGCCTTCTGGTCGAGCGCCTCGACCACGCGGGCGTAGTAGACGTCGCCGATCGCATCATGGGGGTACATTTGCCGACTGACCCCGACCAGCGTCTCGGCCGTGTGCCGGTCGAGCGTCTCGAGCGTGAGCGCCCAGGCGCCCTTGGGGTCGACGATCATCGACACGCCGCCGATCGCGGCCGCGCCGGCGATGCTCAGCCCGCTCGACCGCAGAAACTGGCGGCGATCCATGCCTTTGTTGCTCATCCTTGTCTCCCTGTACAGTCGCGCCGAGGCGTTTCCTTCCCGCCCTTTCGCGGCGCATCGTTCACCGGTAGCGGCCGTGCTTTTGCAGCACCTCGATCTGGTAGCCGTCCGGGTCGGTGATGAAAAAGAAGCGCGCCATCAACGCGCCGTCGCGGTGGAATTCCTTGATCGGCCGCGGCGCGAGTCCGAGGCCCTCGAGCCGCTCGCGAGTCGCGTCGAGGTCGTCGACCGCGACCGCGAGATGACCGTATCCGGTGCCATGGGTGTAGGGCTCGGTTTGGCCGTGATTATGGGTCAGCTCGAGCTCGAAGTCGGCCTCGTCGTTGCGCAAGTACGCGAGCGTGAAGCCTTCGAAGTCGAAGCGGTCGGCAACCTCCAGCCCGAACGCGTCGGCATAGAACCGGAGCGACCGGTCCAGGTCGAGGACCCGGATCATGCTGTGGATAGCCTTGGCCATCTTGCACCCCGCCTTCATTGCAACCGGCGGAGAAAAGTCTAGCAGCGCGCGCGGCGGGGGTGGTGGTAGTCCTCTGTTACACGCGCCGTCGCGCGATCGCTGGTTTTATTCGATCGGCGTTCGGCCCGCCGGGCTTACGCGGCCGAGGCGGTGGCCTCGCGTTCACCGCGCTGCAAATAGACGATGCAGGCGACCCGCAGGATCGAGGCGAAGTTGCCGATCTCGCCGCGGCGTTCGATGACCTCGTCGTGGATCATCGAGAGGAAACGCGGCGTGGTCGTGCCCTCGCCGGCGGCGATCTCGTCGAGAATTTCCCAGAACCGGGATTCGAGCCGCACGCTGGTGGTGAAGCCGTTCATCCGGATCGAGCGGGTGACGTACTGGTAATTCTCGGGGCTTTGGCCCGAATAAAGCTGGCACATGACGAAGTCCTCCCTACGCGTTCGCGCCGAACGGCGGGAGATTGTGGACGGCCGCGACGCCCGGGCGCGTGTCCCGGGCGCGTTGGAGCCGCTTCCCCCGCATTTTGTCATAGGTTACGAGGGTTGCGGGGCGCTCGGCAAGGGGCCGATGCCGATTTAGAGCGTTTCATGTTTTGACGGCACCGGGCCGGTGCGATTCCACGGAAGCGGAAAAGACTCTAGTCCAAAGAAACCGCGCCCTGTCCGCCGAGCGCGAGCTCGGCCGCCGTCTCGCCCGAGACGATCGCGCCCTCGATCGTCGCCGGCAGGCCGGTATCGGTCCAGTCGCCGGCGAGGAACAGGTTGTCGATCTCGGTGCGCGCGGACGCGCGGCGCGCGACCTCGGCCGGGGTCTGGGCGAAGGTCGCGCGGCGTTCCTTGACGATGCGGTAGGGCGGCGGGGCGGCGTCGAGGGCGAGCGCCCGCGCGACGTCGCGCCACAGGCGCGCGGCGATCTCGTCGGCCGGGCGATCGGCGAGCGCGTCGGCGGCGCTGACGGTCACCGAGGCCACGTCGTCGCGCAGAAACAGCCATTGAGCCGCGCCGCCGATCAGACCCATGAAGGGGGCGCCCTCGGGGAGTTCGGCCGGCGGCCGGCCGAGCCGGAAATGGGCATTGACGATGGCGCGGCTCTCGCGCGGGACGACGACCTCCGGCAATAGGCGCGCGAGGTTGGCCGGCGGCACGGCGAGGATCACCGCATCATGGGGCGCGAGCGCGAGGCTCTCGCCGTCGCCGAAGTCGAGGCGGCGGACGCGCCCATCGCCACGCTCGATCGCGCGCAGCCGGGCGCCGAGCCGGGGCGCGCAGCCGCGCGCCGCGAGCCAGGCGAGCGCCGGGTCGATGAAGCATTCGGACAGTCCCTCGCGGGCGACGAAGGCTTGCGCCGCCTTGGCCCCGCCGCCGAAGACACGCGTGATCACCGGCCTGAGAAGCGCGGCCGCGCCTTCCTCGGCGGCCGTGTTGAGGACGGCGACGGCGAGCGGCTCCCAGAAGCGCGTGAACAGGGGCTCGACGCCGCCGAGCACCTCGGCGACCGTCGCCGTGGTCTCGGCGCGCGCGAGCCGGCGCAGGGTGGCGAGGTAGTCGCGCGGTCGGGTTCCCGGCGCCCGCCGCCTCGGGTCGAGAAGCCACAGCGGCAAGGGGCCGCGCCCCGGGCGCAGGGTCCAGCGCGCGCCGCTCGCGAGGTCGAGGAACGGGAAGGCGGGCCGGGCCGCGCCAGCCAGGCGGTCGCGCGCGCCGATCGTATCGAGATACGCCATGCAGCGCGCGTTGCCGCCCAGGATCAGGTGATTGCCGTTGTCGATCCGGCGCTTGAGCGTCGGCTCGTAAAGCGATCGGCAGCGCCCGCCCGCCTGGGGCGCGGCGTCGTAGAGCGCGACCGCGCGGCCGCGCGAAACCAGCGCGATCGCGGCGGCGAGCCCGGCGAGGCCCGCGCCGACCACATGAACGGTGGCGCTGTCCTGGGTTGCGTCGGTCGTCACGTCGTCCCCGGCGATTGCTGCCGCTTGAATCGCGGGGGAGGCTATCACGAGCCCGGGGACGGGGGTAGCGGCCGCCGCTCAGGCCTTGTCGGCCAGATCGTCGATCCAGGTGAGCGCCGCGACCGCGGCCGCGAAGCCGATCGTCGGCGCGGCGAGATACGCGACATGGCGCAGCTCGTCGGCCGAAATCCCCTCGGCGCGCGCGCGGCGCACATGCGAATGCACCGCGCCCTCGGTGCGCGCGGCCACCGCGAGCGCGAGCTTGACCAGCCGCTGGGCGCGGGCATCGAGCGGCCCGGCCTCGGCGCAGGCCTTGCCGTACTCCTGATAGGCGCGCCACATGGCCGGCTGATCGTTGGCGAGCCGTCCCGCTCGCGACGGCAGTTTTTCCCTGTTCTGGGCCATGCCCGATCTCCTCGATGGCTACGAATGGCGGTGCCGGAATGACATTGTTGACGGGGCATCTTCGGTCAAATCGGCGCCGGCGGCGAGGAAATCATGGACGCGGACGCCGGTCTCCTCGGCTTGGGCGAGGCAGGCGGCGATCGAGGGGCCGCGGAAGTAGTTTCCGGCGAAGAACAGGCCCGGCCGCGCGCGGGCGGCCGCATCGAGCGCCGCGATCCGCCGGTCGTGGCCGGGGGCGTATTGCGGCAGGCCGAGCGGCCATTGCCGAACCCGCGCGATCGTCGGTTCGCCGCGCGCGCCGAGCAGGTCGCCGAGCGCCTCGCGCGCGAGCGCCACGAGATCCGCCGCCGGCAGACGCGCGAGATCGGGCGCCCGCGCCCCGCCGACATAGGCCGCGATCGCCACATGCCCGGCCTCGGCGCGCCCCGGGAACATGGTCGAGCAGAACTGCGCGCCGGTCAGCCCCCGGCCCTCGCCGCGCGGGGCGAGAAAGCCGACGCCGTCGAGCGGGTGGGCGACGCGCTCGCGCGGGTAGCCCAGGAACACGACCGCGAGCGGCGGCGCGGCGATTCCGCCGACGGCCCCGGCGGCCTCGGCGTCGAGCGGCTCGAGGAGTGACGCGGCGACATGGGGCTGGGTCGCGAGAACCACCGCGCGAGCGTCAAGCGTCCCGGCCGCGCCGGCCTCGATCCGATAGCCCGCGCCGCTCGCGCGGATGCGCCTGACCGCGACCCCGGTGCGCAGCGCCGGCCCGAGCCGGGCGGCGAGCGCGCGCGGCAGGCTGCCCACGCCCTCGCGCCAGGAATAGAGCCGCCGCCCCGGCATGCGCCGGCCACGCAGGCGGTGCGCGAGCATCGCCCGGGTGACCGAGCCCCGCGCGCGCTCCATGGCGGCGAGCTTCGGGAACACCGCGCGCATCGAGGTCTCCTCGGCCAGTCCCGCGAACAGGCCGCCGACCAGCGGATCGATCACGCGCGCGGCGAACTCGGCCCCGAAGCGCCGGGTCCAGAAGGCGGCCACGGTCTCGTCGGGGGCGTTCTCGGGGGCGCGGGGGACGAAGGGCTCGGCCGCGAGGCGCAGCCGGGCGCGCGGCGAGAGGTAGTTGCTCGCGAGCAGCGAGAACGGCCCGGTGCCGAGCCGCGCGAGCCCGTCGCCCGACACCAGATAGCGATACCGCACGCCGTCGCCGAGCTCGCAGCGCCCGGCGTCGAGCCCGAGGGCGCGGGAAAGCGCCGCCGCCTCGGCCGAGCCGGCGTTGACCGAGCTCGGCCCGTGCTCCATGAGAAAGCCGCCGATGCGCTCCGAGACCGCGCTGCCGCCGGGGCGCGCCTGGCGTTCGAGCACCGCGACCCGGTACCCCCTTTGCATCAGTCCGAAGGCGGTGGCGAGCCCCGAGACCCCGCCGCCGATGATCGCGACGTCGCAGCTCATGGCCGCGCGCCGCGCTTGCCGGGGAAGGGGGCGCGCGCGATGCCCGGCGGGCCGGCGTCGCCGAAGCGGCGCTTGGCGAGCGCGCGGAGATGCTCGGCGGTCACCGCCGGGGCGCCGCATTCGCGGGCATGGGCCTCGGCGCGCCGGCGCACCATGCGGCGGACGAAGGCGGGCACGCGGGCGAGCCGGGCCTCGGCCTCGGCGGTCCAGGCAAGCGCCCGGCCGGTCTCGGGCATCGGATCGATGACCGCGCCGCCGCCGCCGGGCTGGTAGCCGCACAGGAAATCCTCGCCCATCAGCTCGCCCGAGCGCGCGAGCGGCCGCGCCCGGCAGCCGCCGCAGAGCTTGGCGTACTCGCAATCGCCGCAGCGCCCGGTAAGACGCGGCGCGCGAAGCGCCGCGAACAGCGGCGCGGTTTCCCACAGCGCCGCGAAGCCGCCGCCGCGCGCCGAGCCCGCCGACGCCTCCATATAGGGGCAGGGCGTCACCTCGCCCTCGGGCGTGATCCGGCAATAGCGCGTGCCCGCGAGACAGCCGCCGGCCTCGTAGCCATGGGTCAGCGTGACCGGCATCGCCGGGTCGAGCTCGATCGCCATGCGCTTGAAATGCGGTGCGCAGCGCGGGCGGACGAGAAGCTCGGTCTCCTCGCGCGCGGCGACGGCGAGGCGGTGGAGAACGCGCTCGTAGACGTCGCGCGAGACGTTGGTCACGCTTTCGCCCCGGCCGGTGCAGACCAGGAAGAAGACGTTGAGCACCGCCGCCCCGGACGTGCGCGCGAACTCGATCATGGCGTCGAGCTCGTGGGCGTTGTCGTCGGTGACCGAGAAATGGATCTGGAACATCAGCCCGGCGCGCCGGCAGGCGTCGATCCCGGCGAGCGTCTTGGCCCAGGCGCCGGGCGCGCCGCGAAAGCCGTCGTGATGGGCGGGGTCGAGCGAATCGACGCTGATGCCGACCGCCCGCACGCCCGCGTCCATGAGCGCCGCGACCCGCGCCTCGGTCAGCATCAGGCCGTTGGTGCCGATCACGGTCATCAGGCCGAGGCCGCTCGCGTGACGCGCGATCGCCTCGATGTCGGGGCGCAGCAGCGGCTCGCCGCCGGTCAGCACGATCATGGTCTCGTCGCCGAGCGCCGCGATCTCGTCGAGGATTTGCGCGACCTCGCCGGTCGTCAGCTCGTCGGGCCCCCCGTCACGCCGCGTGCCGGCGTCGAGATAGCAATGCGCGCAGCGCAGGTTGCAGCGCCGCGTCAGGTTGAACGCGACCAGGAACGGGGGCTCGGCGGCGGCCATGGCTAGTTTGCGTCGCCGCCGCCGCGCGGCTTGTGGCCGCCCGCGCGCATGGTCGTTTCCATGGCCTCGCGCGAGCGCGCGATGGCGGCCTCGGCCCGGTCGAGCGAGATGTCCGCCTCGCCGGCGTCCATGGCCTCGGCCTCGATCCGGGCGCGCACGGCCGGGCGCACCATGGCGGGCACCCGGGCGAGCCGCGCGAGCGCCGCCGCGCTCCAGCGCGGCCGGGGCGCGGCGTCGAGATCGAGGAAGGGCTCGACATGCGCGGGCTCGACGGTCGCCGCGCCCTCGCGCCGGGCGTGCTTCTCTGCGCGCAGGCGCACGCTCGCGGCGAGCCCCGTGTCGGCGATCCGGGCGAGGCGGTCGCTCGCCGCCGCCGACCAGACGATCTCGTCGCGCGCGGGCTCGGCGACGCCGCCGCGCGCCGGGCAGAACCGTTCGGTCGCCTCCTCGATGATCGACGAGGTCACGACCGTATGCCCCTTCTCCTGGGCGAAGCGCAGCACCGCCATGCGGACCATGCGCCGCGCCGTCTCGGGCACCCGGGACAGCGCCTCCTCGGCCTCCTCCGACCAGGCGATGGTCTCGTCGG
Source organism: uncultured Alphaproteobacteria bacterium (assembly GCA_964531525.1). Classification (GTDB taxonomy): domain Bacteria; phylum Pseudomonadota; class Alphaproteobacteria; order JAAXGF01; family JAAXGF01; genus CAYYWV01. The sequence goes on from CAZHDF010000001.1 coordinate 54,181, forward strand.
CGACCGCGTCGAGCGCCGGGGTGAAGGTGACCTGGCCGAGCCAGACATGGCAGGGCGCGATGCGCAGCAGGTTCTCGGCGTTGCCGCCGATGTCGAGATCGGGATCGGCGTGGATGCCGGTCTTGCCGAGGAGAACCAGGCTCGCCCCGACCTCCTTGAGGTAGCGGGCGATCGCCTGATAGGGCTTGCCGTCGAGAAGCTTGCAGACGACCTCGACGTCCTCGTCCTCGGCGATCCGCCGGGCGAGGTCGAGGTGCGACTGGTAGATCTTGGCGAGCCCCGCGTCGATGATCTCCTCGTGGAGCTTCTCCTGCTCCTTGAAGCGGAACACCCGCGAGGCCTCGTCCGACAGCACGCCCGCGATCTTGTTGAAGGCGACGTAGTGGAAGAACGGGTCGAAGGCGGCGACCACATGGACCGGCGCGCCCAGCCTTCGCCCGAGGTCGAGCGCCGTCTTGAGCGCCCCGTAGGAGCGCGGCGAGCCGTCGACCGCGGCGACGATCGGGCCGTCGCCGATCGCGCGCTCGGCGTCGCGGATCACGAGCAAATCGATCGCCGTGCGCCGCGCGACGCGCTCGCAGACCGTGCCGACGGTGCTTTCGGGCACCACGCCGAGCCCCAGCGCGCCCAGCACCAGAAGGTCGAAGTCGCCGCTCGCCGCCGCCTCGACGATGCGGCGGTAGTTCTTGCCCTCGGGGCTCAGCATCCGGTAGGGCAGATCGGCCGCCTCGCAGACCGCGCGGGCGCTGTCGTGATAGCTGTCGCTGATGATGTTGAGGCCGCGCGTGATCAGCTCGTCGTGGACCTCGCGCTGGCGCTCGAGCTCGGCCTCCTTGCGGTACTGCTCGGGCAGCCCGCCCTCCATCTGGCGAAAGCGGCGGTCGTGCATGGCCGCGGCATAGGCGTGAATGCCGGTGACCGCGCCCCCGGCGCTGGCGGCGAGGCGCACGGCCTCGGCGAGCGCGCGGTCGGCGTGGGCCGAGGCGTCGAGCCCGACGAGAATGCGATCGAGCGCGACGGGCGCGGTCTCTCCGGGCGCGCCGTCTCGGGGCGCGAGGTCGTTCAGGGGCGCGCCCGCCGGCCGCGCTTCGGCGGCCGCGGTGCGAGGCGAGGGCGCGTTGGTCATGGGACGGGTCTCCGTTGTTCCCTGTGTCTCCGGTCAATGGTTGGGGGGCGGAGCGGGCGCGTTCGTCCCCGCGCCCACCCGTCCCGGGTGTCGATGCTCAGTGCATCAGCCAATAGGCGAGCAGCACGAGCACCACGGCGGCGTTGACCAGCCCGCCCGCGATCACGAACGCATGAAACGTCCGCCCGCCGCGACCCGGGCGGGCCGGTGGAGTTTCGGGGCGGGTCACCGCGCTCAATAGGCGAAGCTGACCTCCGCCGAGCCGCCGGCGGCGACCTTGACGGTGGCCTTCTTCACGCCCAGCCGGCCGTGCCATGACTTGACGACGTATTTACCCGGCGGAACGTTGTCGATCGTGAACGTGCCGTCGGGGCCGACGAGCGCGAAATAGGGAGTCTTGGCGACGAACACCCAGCCCTGCATGAAGTCGTGGGCGTCGCACTCGACCTTCATGGCCACGCCCCTGCGCAGCTTGACCGTCTTGGTGAAGGTGTTGCCCTGGTTGGGCTGGCTCACGTTGAACACCGTGCGCCGCGCCTTCTTGATGATTTCGTAGGTGTGGATGTTGTGGAGCACGGGATCGTCGTTGACGACCTTGAGCTTGCCACCGTTGGCGAGGATCTGGAGATAGGGGATGAACTTGCAGCCCTTCTGGTCGATGGTGACCTGGGAGATCTCCTTGGGGAAGGGCTTGCCGGCCTTCACCTTCTCGAGATAGACGACCGCGTCCATGAGCGCGTCGCCGTTGGCGCGTACCCAGGCGACCTCGCGCGTGCCCGAACCGCAGACCTCGGGATTCTTCGAGATAGTGAAGGTCTGGACCTCGACCTTGCCCGGGTCCACGCTGACCTTGCCGGTGATCGTGCCGCCATTGGCGACGTCGACGACCTTGTATTTCGCGGCCTGGGCCGTGCCCGCCAGGGCGGTGACGGCGACGGCGAGCGTCAGCCCCTTCAAGAATCCGTTCATGGCGATTTACTCCTTGCTCATGATGTCGAGATAATCGAAATCACGCGACCAGCCGGACGTCGGGGGACGCTTCGGGTCGGTACATTTCCTCGAGCGCGTCGATGGCGACCCGCCAGACCCGCTCCTTTTCCGCCGTATCGAGCACGCGAAGGAAGGCCCGCGCGGCCGCGTCGCGGTCGAGATCGCGCAACAGCCGCGCGGCGTCGCGGCAATGCATGCCCTCCTCGGCGAAGGCGAAGTCCACGAGCCGCGCGACCGCGTCCGCGCCGCCGGCGCGCGCCAGCGCCCGGGCCGCGGCGAGCCGCACGCCCGCGCTTGCGTCGTCGAGCAGCGCCGCGACGCGCGCGTCGACCGCGCCAATCGCGGCCATGGCGAGCGCCGCCTCGGCGCGCACGATATCGTCGTCGTCGGCGAGGCGGGGGGCGATCGTTTCGTCTCCGACCGCGCCGCTCGCGCCGAGCGCGCGCACCGCGAACAGCCGCGCGTCGCGGTCGCCGTCGGTGGCCGCGACGCGGACGAGCGCGTCGATCGCCGCGTCGGGCAGGGGAACCCCCCGGGTGGCCATGCGGGCGAGCGAATCGGTCGCCGCGCGCCGGATCTCGTCGTCGCGCGCGCCGAGCGCCTCGGCGAGCGCCTCGGCCACCGTCGGATCCGAAAGGTCGCCGAGCACGCGGGCGGCGACGCGCGGCACGTCGGCCGCCGCCGCCGGCGCCTCGTCGGGCGAGACGCGCCGCTTGCGCGGCGCGTGGCGGGCCAGCGCGAGGTATTCGAGGTCCTCGGCGTCGAGCGTGATGGGCTCGGCCGGCGTCATGATTTCGGCGGCGGTTTCCTCGTCGCCCAGCACCGAGGCGAGCGTCGAGCTCGGCCAGGCGTCGGCCGCCGATTCGTCGGTCTCATCGGTTTCGGCCGCGTCGCCGTCCGGCTCGGATGTCTCCGGGGAGGCGGCCGGGTCCGTCGGGTTCTCGGCCTCCGGTTCCGTCTCGTCGGGTTCTTCGGGCTCGGGCTCGCCGAGCAGCTCGCCGGCGAGCGCGGCGCACAGGGCCTGGAGGGCGAGCTGCGGCGCCGTGTCGGCGTTGGCGAGGCGCGCGAGCGCGCCGAGCGCCTCGAGCCGCACGGCCCGGTCGTCGTCGCCGACAGCCGCGATCAGCGCATGCGCCGCCGCCTCGCCGCCGAGATCGCCGAGCCCTTTCGCGGCCGCGCGCCGGACCTCGGCGGGGCAGGCCGCATCGGCGATCTGCTCGCGGAGGTCGTCGAGCGCGGCCTTGGGATCGAGCGCGACCAGGGCGCGCGCCGCCGCCGGCGAAACCGCGGGCGAGGGGCCGCGAAGCTTGACCCGGAGGCGAAAGACGAGATCGTCGGGGCGCGGCGTCTCGGGGGCGGCGAGGAACGCGTCGATGGCCGCGATCTGCACCGCGTCGGCATGGTCGTCGAGCAGGGCGGCGAGGTGCTCGGGCGCGTGGCGACCGCAAAGTCGCGTGGCGGCGGCGCGCACCCCGGCGTCGGGATCGTCGAGCAGGCGGACGAGGCGCGGTTCGGCCGGATCGCGCGCGGCGAGCCCCTCGAGCGCGGCCTTGCGCACGTCGGGCGAATCGTCGTCGAGCGCGGCGAGCAGCGCCGTCGTCGCGGTTTCGGCCGTGGATGCGGACAGCGCGCGGACCGCGCGTCGCCGCGTTCGCGCGTCGCGCGCCGAGAGGAAGCGCGTCAGCGCCGCGACCCCCGAATCGCCGAGCCGGGAAAGCGCCGGCAGCGCGGCCGCGGTCAGGTCCTGGCCCATCTCGTCGTCGATGGCGGCGACGATGTCGGGCACCGCCTCGACCGCGCCGAGCGCGCCGAGCGCCTCGATCGCCGCGATCTGGACGTCGAGCCAGTCGTCCCAGCCGTCGGCCTCGGCGTCGATATCCCAGGCGATATCGTCGCCGCGCTCGCGCGCCAGGCGACGCAGCACGGGCGCCGCCTCGGAGAAGCCGAGCGCGCCCAACGCGCGGGTCGCGTTCGTCTTGACGTCGCCGCAGGGGTCTTCGAGCAGGCTTTCGAGCAACGCCGCGCCCGCGCGCGGATCACCGAGCCGGCCGAGGGCCTCGGCGGCGTCGATGCGGACATCCTCGTCCTCGTCGCCCAGGCGCTCGATCAGCGCCGCGACGGCCGGCCCGTGGCCGATTCGCCCCAACGCCTGAGCCGCAAAGCAACGGTGCGCGTCGCGCCCCCGCTTGAGCACGCCCGTGAGCGCCTCGCCGATTTCGGTCGTGGTCGCCATTCGGTCCCCGGCTGGTCTGTCGTTCTTGTCGATTGATTCGACTGTGGCGAAAAAATGCCCCGCCCGAGGGCGGGGCACCTTGACCTAGGTCAACCCGTCCCCGGGACGGGGGTGGAGAGTTACGCGATATCGCGACGCGCGAACGACATCGAGCGGAACGTCCGCTTGTAGGGCGATTCGCCGATCTTCTTCAGCCGCGCGACGCCGATCTTGTAGTTGTAGTTGCCGCTGATCCAGTCAACCACGCGCCCCTCGAGGGCGTTCGCGGGCTGCTGGGTGTGGAGGAAGTCCATGTAGGCGACCCCCTTCTTGATCGCCGGCGTGACGATCGCGACGGCGGTGACGGCGGCCTTGGACAGCTCGATATGGCCGTTGCGCAACAGCGAGCTGAACTGGTAGTCGTCGCCCTCGACGCCGAGGATCGTCTCCCGCGTGCTCGGGACGCGGTCGGAATACGCCATCACGTAGTCGCCGCTCTCGATGCCCCGGGCCTTGGCGTCGTCGGGATGAATCTCGACCCAGTTCTCGGGCCAGCGCTGAACGATGTAGGGCCGCCGCCGGTCGTCGAAGCCCGACTGCCAACGCTCGTTGATGCGGCCCGAAGTGCACCACAGCTCGTCGCCCTTGGGCTTCATCCATTCCCAGTAGTCCGAGAACAGCGACCAGGGCGACTTCTGGATGTTGCACTTGCCGGTCTGGCTGTTGAAGTGCGTCAATTTCTTATTGTACATGTTGGTGCTCGCCGGACCGGTCTCGTCGAGCTTGCGGGTCGTGTCATGGAGCCGCTTGGTGCCCATGAGCGTCCCGTCGTCCTTCATGAACACCGGACCCTGGATGCCGTTGGTGCCGAACTCCGACAGCTTCTGGTGCAGGGTCTTGCCCTCGCGGTGCGCCGCCACCTTGATCATGTGGAAGTCCTTGCGGCTGCCCCGCGAAAAGCGCGATGCCTCCTCGGCGACCTCGTTGGAGTCCTTCCAGTCCGAGGTGTCGAAACCCATGCGCTTGGAAAGCTGGGAGACGATCCACCAGTCGGGCTTGGCCACGCCGGGCGGGTCGTAGAACTTGTTGTAGACCCGGAGCCGGCGCTCGCCGTTGGCGCGAATGAAGGTTTCCTCGCCCCAGGTCGCGACCGGGAAGACGATGTCGGCGTAACGGTTGCCGATCGGATCGACCAGGTAGATGTCCTGATCGAACACCACCATGCCGCCCGAATCGGCGCGCGCCTTCAGGGTCTCGACGATCTCGTCCTTGTCGAAGCTGCGCACCTGATGCTGGTTGGCGAGCGTGAGCTCGTGGAAGCGCTTGGCGATCGCCTGCGAGCCGCACATCGACTGGATCCAGGTAACGCCGATGGCATGCGCCAGCCGGGTATGCCCCGACATCAGCCAAGTGTCGGTGTTGAGCGCCCGGCGACGACGGCCCGGCACCTTCATCGGCGACTTGTTGCGCGGATACTTCCCGCCCTTGACGCCACCGCGCTGATGGCCGCCCGCCCGCGCGATCATCTGGCCGGGACGGCCGCCGGCGCCGACGATGATGCCGAGCGCGCCGATCGCCTCGGTGTTGCCGGTGTTGTTCGACCAGTAGAAGCCCTTTTCGATCATGATCGAGGTCTTGGGCCGCTTGCCGCCGCGCGGCTTGGCCATCCATTCGGCCGCCGTGCGGATCTTGGCCGGATCGATCTCGGCGATGCGGGCGGCGTTCTCGACCTTGAACTCATCCTGGGCGAGCAGCCACTTCTTCCAGTCCTCGAAGCCCTTGGTCTGGAACTTGCCCCAGGTCGTGCGCCACTGCCACGGCGTGTTACGCGTGCCCTGACCGAAGCCCGACGAGGACTCCCACTTGTTGTTGACCCATTTCTCGATCCACTCGCTGTCTTGCCAGCCATTCTCGACGATCACCCGCGCGATCGCGTTGACGACCAGCAGATCGGTGCCCGGCGTGACGTCGATCCACATGCCGCCGTTCTTTTCGACGAAGGCGGTTCCCGCCGTTCGCCGCGGGATCATGATGATCGTCTTCTGGCCGTTCTCGATCGCCGGCTTGATCCACTGGGTGAACAGGATGGTCTTGGTCTCGTACGGATCGGTGCCGCAGATCAACAGCGTCTCGGCGTCGTGCCAGTCCTGATACGAGGGCGCGAAGTTGTCGAAGCCCGCGTCGCGGAAGCCCGGCGTCGAGGTCACGTTCGACGGCGTGTCGTGGAAGGTGAAGTTCGCCGTGTTGATGTGACGCAGGGCGTATTTCGTGATCGCGTAGGTGTTCTCGATGTACTGGTAGGAATGGGTCTTGACCGCGTAGGCGTTGGCGCCGTGCTTCTCGAGCACGTGGCGCCCCACCCGGGCCGCGATATCGAGCGCGAAGTCCCACGACACCGGCATCAGAATGCCGTAGATGCGCAGCAGCGGGGTCTTCAGGCGGTCGCGGGTAGGCTTTTGCGGGTTGTAGCACTTCTGGGCGATCGCCCCGCCGCGGATGCTCGAATCGCCATTCTTGTTGACGAACTTCGTCTCCTTGTCGGGAATGATGACCACGTGATGCGGCTCGCCGTTATGCAGCACGATGTTGTGCTGATTGGGCGCGACCCAGGGGCCCAGGACCTCGACCGGGAAGTCGGCGCCGAAGGCGTTCTGGCTCGCCTTCGGTCCGCCTTCCTTGCCGCCGGCGACCGGCCAGCGATAAATCTTGTAGCCGCAGGCGACGATGCAATAGTCGCAGGCGGTCGTGATGACGTCCGCGTCCTTGGGGGGAAGCGGGATCTTGGTTTCGGGAATGTAGTACGGTGTCGCCATTGTCCCGGCCTCCTTATCCTTGCAGGTTGTCGAACCGACCGAAGATCAGTCCGAACACGCCGACCGCGTAGATGTCGTCGCCGTCGAGTTCGAGAAGCACCTGCGGCAGGCTCTGGTAGGCCTGGCCCGAGATCAGGATGCCGAAACGCGTCAGATCATAGGTCGAAAGATGCAGCGGGCAGGGGCCGAGCGCCTTGTCGGCGGGCTTGTAGGTGCCTTCGAGCGGCCCGCCCTGGTGGGTGCAGGTGTAGTTGAACGCGACCACGTCGCGCTGGGGGCCTATGCCGCCGCCGGCGGGAACGCCGAGCTTGACCAGCATCGAGGACGAGTACGCTCCCTCGTCGGGGTAGGTGAACTCGACCGGCTCGTCGACCTTGAGCGAGCTCAGCTTGGCGACCAGCTTGCGCGGGTAGGTGGCGACCGTGGCGGGCACCTTTTCGGCGAAGGCGGTGCCGGCGTTGATCGTCACCATGACCGTGAAGGTCGTCACGCCCGAGGTGAGCAGGAACTGCCGTCGCGACATGACGCATTTGCCCGCCGCGTGGTCCGAATGGTCCTCCGCGTGGCCGGCCGGGACCGCGGCCGGGGTCTCCGGCGACGCGGCGATGGTTGGGGTGGTTTCGGTCTTCATCGTGTTACCTCGTTCACTTGCCGACCGGCTACTCGGCGGCCAGGGGCGCATACGGGGGAAGCTTGGGCGGTTTGATCTTGATCTCGGGTCCGCTCAGCGATTCGAGAAAGGCGACCAGATCGGCGACTTCGTCGTCGCTGAGCCCGAGCGGCTTGATCAGGTCGGTCTTATTCGCGGCGAACTCGTTTTCGCCACCGCCGGCATTGTAGAACTCGACCACTTCCTGAAGGTCCCAGAACGCGCCGTTGTGCATGTAGGGCGCCGTGTAGAGCGTGTAGCGAAGCGGGGGCGTCCGGAACTTGCCCTTGTCGCTCTTCTCCTTGGTCCGGTAGTAGAGACCGGCGTCGTCCTTGATCGAACGGTACATCTCCTCGGTCACGCCCTTGGCGTACTGCTCGAAGCGGAAGGTGATCTGGGAGAGACCGTCCTCCTCCCAGCGCGGGGCCGGGGGAACGCCGAGGTTATAGTACTTCTGGTCCGTCAGCAGGGCGCCGTTGTGGCAGGCGATGCACTTGGCCTTGCCCTCGAACAGGGCGAGCCCGCGCTTTTGCTGCTCGCTGAGCGCCGTCTCGTCGCCGCGCATGTAGCGGTCGAACGGCGTGTCGTTCTGGATCAGCGTGCGCTCGAAGGCGGCGATCGCCCGCCAGGCGTCGTTGATATGGGGCCAGACGCTGCCGAACACCTCGCTGAAGCGCTTGCGGTACTCGGGGATGAAGGCGAGCCGCGCCTCCATCATATCGTTCTCGCCGTTGCCGGCGACCGCGCCGCGCGCCGCCGAGGGCGCCTGCGCCTCGAGCGACTTGGCCGCGCCGGCCCAGAACAGCTTGCCGAGATAGGCCGCGTTGACGATCGTCTGGCTGTTGCGCCAATGCACCGTGCCGGGATAGCCGCGCGACAGATCGTCGGAGAACGCCCAGCCCTGGCTCGGTTCGTGGCAGGACGAGCACGCGGTCGAGGCGTCGCCGCCGAGGCGCGGATCGAAGAACAGCATCTTGCCGAGCTCGACCTTGGCCGGGGTCTGCGGATTGTCGCTCGGAATCGGCGGGTCGCCCAGCGCCGCGAGCGGCGGGACCGATTCGGCGCGCGCGGTCGCCGGCAGGGCTAGCGCCGCGCCACCCGCAACGAGCGCGGCAAGTGCAAGTTTGGAAAGCATTGCGGTGTTCATCGCGGGTCTCCTAGTTCTTGGTCTCGCGCCAGTTCTCGATGGTGACGTAGTCGGTCGGAATCGGCTCCTGCCAGACGAACTCGGGTCCGGTGAGCGGATCGCCCGACAACGCCTCGAGATAGGCGACGAGGTCCTTCTGCTCGGACGGGGTCAGCTCGAGCGGGCGAAGGGCGGGGTCCTTGTTGGCGTCGTCGCCGCCGCCCGCGTTGTAGAACGCGACCACGTCGGCGAGCGTCTTGAGCATGCCGTTGTGCATGTACGGCGCCGTGTACTTGAGCTCGCGCAGCGTCGGCGTCATGAACTTGCCCATGTCCGTGCCGTCGGCCCGGTGGGTCACCACATGGGCGCCCGGGTCGCGCCGGATGTTCATGTAGTTCTCGATGCCCATGAACATGCCAAAGGTCACGAAGGTGACGTGGCGCAGGGGGTTGTTCCAGATTTCGGGATTCTCGGGGACACCCAGGTTATGCGCCTTGTCGTCGGTGAAGCGCGGTCCCGAATGGCATTGCGCGCAGCCGGCCTTGCCGTTGAAAATCTGACGCCCGCGGTACTGGGCCGGGGTCATCTTGCCGGTGTCGACCGGCGCGCCGCGCGAGGTCAGGGTCTTCAGGAACTCGGGGATCGCCTTGCGCGCGCCGCCGTTCGAAGGCTCGCCGAGCCCGGCCTTCTTGAACATCTCGACATAGACCGGATCCTGCTTGAGACGCTCCTGCATCAGCCTCATGTCCATGTTCATGAGGTAGGTCTCGGTGATCATCTCGCGGGTCACGTCGTTGAGGTTCGTGCCCAACCGGCCGTCGTGGAACCATGCCTTCTTGTAGGCGGTGTTGATCAGCGTCGGCGTGTTGCGGAAGCCGTCGGACCCGGGATAGGCCTTCGACAGCGCGAGCCCGTCGGAAAAGCCCTTGTCGGGCTTGTGGCAGGTCGAACAACTGATCGCGGCGTCGCCCGAAAGTCGGACGTCGTAGAACAGACGCTTGCCAAGCTCGGCCTTGGCGGCGTTGACCTTGATCGACGGTATCCCGTCTTCCGCGGCCAAGCTCGCGCCCGGCGCCAGCGCGGCCGTGCCGGCGAACGCCGCCGCGACCGCGAGGCCCTTGATCATCCGTAGCGGATAAGTCCCTCTCATCAACCAAACCCTCCGGTTTGCGTCGCTCCGTTGAACGACTCCTCGCGCGACGGTCCTTCGCGTCGGCCGCGCATCACGCATTCGAAAACAACTGGAAGTCCTGCTGCTCGACAGCCCCTGTAAGGCGATTCCGCGATCCGGCCCGAATGGTGGCGCCGAAACACGGTATTTTTTTCGAATCCAGACGTCCGGCTAAACCCTAATGACTGGCTCGCCGGGAGGCCTTGACCTAAGTCAAATGCTCCCGGCGATCGCCGTCAGGCGCGCGTTTCCGGCGCGTCATTCTCGCGTCGGGTGAACCGGCGACGCTCGCGCCGCGCGAGTCCCAGGAACACGAGTCCCGCGATCAGCCCGGTCGTTCCCGTGGAGCCCCAGACCAGCGCCGGCCGCTCGCCCGGTTCGAGAAGCAGCCAGTACCAGGTAGTCAGCGTATGCCGACCGCCCTTTTGGCCCGCCCAGCCGTCCCAGTTGGCGAAGGCGATCGGGATATAGCGGCCCTGCTCGAACTGGAGGTCGCGCGAATCGTCGGTCGCGAGCGGACGCGTGAACACCACCTGCCAGCGGCCCTCGCTCCAGCTTCCCTTGGCTTCGAGCGCGCCCGCATCATCGCGCGGAACCGGCGGCGCGTCGGGACCGGTGGCGTCGAGCACGGCGACCTCGGCGTCGGCCTCGGGCTCGACCGAGGGCGCGCGCCAGAACCACATGTTGACCGGATGGCCGGGATCGCCGTGTCGGAACCAGGGCTTCTCGCTGGTGGTCGGGATCGTCGCCGGAAGCTGAACCGCGACCGCGTCGCGGGTCGGCTCGGTCTCGGTGTCGCGATAGCGCTTCTCCTTGTCCGAGCCGGGCACCGAGTAGGTCCGGTCGTCGACGTCGAGCCGCAGCGCGACCGCCTCGTCGTTGAACAGCGCGCGCACGGTCACCGTGTCGTTGAGCGAGTAGAACAGGCGCGGCTCCTTGACCACGTTGGGCACCAGCGCGAAGGTGATCGGCGGCGCCTTGTCCCAGGCCGAATCATTGGGATCGGTCGGCAGCGCGCCCTCGATCCGCGTGCCCTGAACGACCGTCTGGCCGGTCGAAAGCTGGACCGCGTTCTCGCGGAGCGTCATCGCGTAGTTGGCGACGTCCCAGCGGTCGCGTATCGAAAACGTCGTCGTGTGCTCGGGCATCGGCGTGCCGCGGATGCCGGCGCTGATGCGCTGGAACACGTCGGTCGCGGTCTTGGTCCAGCGCCAGGTCTCGGGCCGGGTCAGGTTGCGCGGCCAGATGCGATAGCCCCAGTCGTCCTTGAGGTTCTTGCCCGAGGTGACGTTGCCTCGGCCCTTCTCGCCGTGGCACTGCACGCAGGCCTTCTTGAACAGCTTGGCGCCGCGGGCGAGCGATTCGGGCGAGCTTTCGACCTTCTCGCCGAGCTCGATGGGCTTGATGCCGAGGTCCTCGGGGGTTTCGCCGTCCCAGCCACCGAACTCCTTGATCATCCCGATCAGGCCGTCGATCTGGGCGGCCGTCAGCACCTTGCCCCAGGCGGGCATGGCGGTGCCGGGCAGACCGTCGCGGATCGTCTTGCGCAGGTCGTCATCGGTCGGGAACTCGGAATCGGCGTGGGTCGTCTTGTACTTGAACACGCCGAGCGAGAAGTCGCGCGGGCGGGGGTAGAGATAATCCGCCGCCGGGCCGTCGCCCTCGCCCTCGGCGCCGTGGCACTGGGCGCAACGCTTGTCGTAGACCGCCTGGATCGCCTCGCTCTCGGCGGTCTGGGCGTCGGTCTTTTCGGCCTCGGCCTTCTTCGCGCCGCCGCCCTGATCGAGCTCCCAGGAGCGCGGCGCGTAGCCGGTGTAGTCGTAGAGGAACAGGATGGCCTTCCAGACCTCGTCCTCCTTGAGCATCTCCTGCCAGACGGGCATCGCCGACAGCCAGGGCGCGCCCTCGCGCGGCAGCCCCGGTCCGCCCGTCGTGATCCGCCAGAACAGATAGGATTCCTGGAGCTGGGCGATGGTGCCCACGTCCTGGAAGTTGGCCGGGCGCGGGTTGAGCCCGAGGCCCACGTAGCCCTGCCCGTCGAGGTTGTCGCCGTGGCAGAAGATGCAGTTCTTGTAATAGATCTCGCGCCCCTCGGCGACCATGTCGCGATATTCCTGGCTGCCCTTGGGGGCTTCCTCGCGCAGCGGGTTCTGGAGCTTCACCAGGTTGAAGTCGCGGCCGTAGACGCGAAGCTGCGACGGCGGCGCCGGGTGCACGGTGCGCAGCTCGACCGGCGCCTCGCGGCTCGGCTTGACGGCGGCATAGGCGAGCGCCGCGCTGCCGCCGACCACCACCACCAGCGCGAGCATCCGCCAGGGCGCGAGCCCGGGCGCGCCGAGCAACGCATGAAAGGGCTCGAACAGACGCTGGCAGGAGTTGTCGTCGAAGGTCATAACCAGCAGCACGCCGATGACGACGATGACCATGTACTGGATCAGCAGCGACTTGGGCATCGGCGGGCTGATGAGATACCCGAAGATCCCATAGAGCACGCCGATCGCGATCACCGCGAGGGTCAGCGGATGCGTAATGAAACGCTTCATTGCGCGGCCTCCTTCGCGGGCAGGTTCTCGAGATAGTCGAGCAGCAGGTCGAGCTCGCTCACCCGGAGCTGCTCGGCGTAGTCCTGGGGCATGATGTCGGGCTCGAAGCCATCGGCGATCTTGGCGTTGGGATCGAGAATCGACTGGCGGATCATCGCCCGGTCATAGCGCTTGCCGATGCCGTCGAGCCGCGGGCCGACGTCGGCCCCCGACCCCTCGAGGTCGTGGCACGCCGCGCAGCCGAGCCGCTCGATCACCGCCTGGGCGGTTTCGGCCGGACCGGTGTCCTCCTCGCCGCCGTCCTGGGCGGCGGCCTGGGCCTGCTCGCCGGTCGGCGCGGTGACCGTGATCTCGGTCCCGGAGCGGTCCTCGAGAAAGGCGATCAACGCGTCGATCTCGGCCTCCGACAGGCCGATCGGCGGGCGGTCGACGGCGGGCATCGGACTCACCGTGTCGTTGGTGCCCTTCTTGCCGAAGCCCGCGACCACGTAGGCCGAGGGGTCGAGCATGGATTCGCGCAAGTAAGCCTCGATCGCCGCCGCGCCGTCGAGCCCCTTGGCCTCGCCGTCGTAGCGCGGATCTTTGAGGCGCTCGGCGAACTCGGCGGCGAGGTCGAGCTTCAGGAGATCGGGCGCGCGGCCGAGCTCGTTGTGGCACAGCGTGCAGGTGCCCTGGCCCTTGAAGATGCGCTCGCCCCAGGCGGCGAGTCCGGCCGCGTCGAGCGAGCCGAGGTCGATCTTCTCCTCCTTGGGCGGGTCCGACTGCACCTGCGGCAGGATATTGGCGAACAGCGTGTAGGCGAGCAGCACCACGATGCTGAACAGCATGACGCGAAGAAAGGTCATGGACGGTCCTCCCCGCCCGCGGGCGCCTCCTGGACCGTCGCGCCGAGCTGGCTGAGCCAGAACACGAACACGATCACCGCCATGAAGGCGAGGGTGATCACCGTGATCATGTTGCCGGCGCTGCCGATGGTCGGAATATAGGCGTCGGCCGAGGCATCCTTCATGATGGTGTAGACGTGCCAGTGCGTGCGCACCGACGAGCGGATATAGCCCATCAGCGCCATCAGCCAGGTGAAGGCCACGGGCAGCACGAACAAGGCGTACTGCGAGCGCGTCGACATGCGCCCCCAATGCACCTCGGCCTTTTCGGCGCCCCGCGCCATGAAGGAATCGATTACCAGCGACACCACGATGATGGTCAGCGTGGTCACCACTTGGGGCACCGAGGCGCCGACCTTGTAAACCGTCGGCGTGATGTAGCCGTAGATGCCCGCGCCGACGATGTTGACGATGCCCACCGCGTAAAGCGCGACGATCACCGCGTTGCCGGTCCCGGCCCAGGAGACCGTCGGCACGCGGCCCGATCGGTAGAACAGTTGGAACGACATGAAGGTGAACACGAGCATCAGGTTCACCGCCGTGTTCTTGGCCGGCATGATGCCGAGCGGACCGAAAATCTTGTGGGTCGTGCCGCCCAGGACGCGGATCTCCTCGGGGCTCAGGATCAGCGTGTGCGGCGTCACCCAGACCAGGAATCCGCCGACGATCACGACCGCGATGTATTTGACGTAGGGCGCGTAGCGCGCGCCCCGGTCGGTCCGTCCCAGCCCGCACCACAGGTAGTAGTTGGCGGCGAGCAGGATGGTCCCGATCAACAGCGCCTGGATGATGAACAGCCAGGCGAGCACGCCGCCCATCGCGGTGATGCCCATCTGCTGGCTGTAGGCGTAGATCTCGGCCATCAGCCAATAGCCCGCGAAGGGAAGCGGCAGGAAGCCCGCGACCGCGATCAGGTTGGCGGTATAGCCCATCCAGTCGTAGTGCGCGCGCTCCTTGGCGCCCTGCACGCTGAGAAAACGGTAGGCGGCGTAGGCTCCGACGATCGCTCCGCCGTAGGCGATGTTGGCGAGGAAGCGGTGGAGGTTGAGCGGATTCCAAAGCGGGTTGCGCGTCGCCGCCCAGACCGTGCCCGTGACCGCGCCGGTCGTCGGGTCGACCCCCGCCGGCGACATCATGAAGGTCGTCCAGGCGTTGGCGACGAACATCAAGGTCAGCCCGACCGCGTTCAACACCAGCCCGAGCGAGAGGTGGAACCACTTGCGCTGGCCGTGGCGCAGCGCGCCCCAGGAGTAGTAATAGAGGTAGAGAAACACGCTCTCGAGCACGAACAAGACGGCGTAGATCAGCGCTTGGCCGCGGAACACCTTGAGCAGGTAGTCCATCACCACCGGGTAGAACAGGAACAAGGCCAGCGCGAGCCCGCCGCCGGTCAGCGCGGTGAACGAATACGCCGCCATCGAGATCTTCATGAACTCGTGCGCCATGGCGTCGTAGCGCGCGTCGCGGGTGAACACGCCCGCAAGCTCGATCACCACCACGAACAGGGGCACCGCGAGCACGAAGGCGGCGAGGAAAAGATGCATCTGGGCGAGGCCCCAGACCACGGGTCGGCCGTGCAGCCCGCCGATCACCGGGTAATCGGCGCGCGTCGGCGTGGGCGCGGGCTGGGCCACGGCGTCCGCCGCCTGGGCGAGCACGTCGGGCGCGACGAGCGCCGCCGCCGTCGCCGCGAGGACCACGAGAACCACGGTCCAGGCGCGGCGCATGGATCCGGCGGGGTTCATGACGCGGGCAGCAGGTTCCAGGCGACCGGAAGCCCCTGGCGGGTCATGATCAGCCAGTCGACGGCATAGAAATAAACAAGCCATGCCGCCACCGCGACGACGAACGTGACGACCCGCGCTTTCATCGCAATTCGCACTCCTCTGCCATGTTGTGTTTATCGTCCCTTCGCCTCAGCCCGCGCCGCCGACGCCGTGGTCGTAGATGAGCAGCCACCAGAAGAACACCAGCACGGCGGCCAGGGTGATCGCGAACACCAGCGGGCCGATGCCCGACCGCCGCGCTTCGGGGGGCGTCTCGGATGGACGGCGAGGGGTCTCGGCGGTCATCGGCAAGTCACCTCGATGTGACGGCGCAGGCGCGCGGCGTAGGCGTCGGTCGTCTCGCCGTCCGCGCGCGGAACCAGGAACAGAAGCTTGGCGGCGATGATGTAGGGCCGTCGTTCGGCCCGGTCGGTGGCGGAAACGGAATCGGTCAGGATCTCCCGCACGCGCATGGCGGCGGCCGCGGGGTCGTCGCAGTAGCGCGGCAGCGAGACGTTGCGCGCATACCAATCCGCGGCCGCGAAGCTGCCCCAGACGACCAGCGTGGCGACGGCGAGCACGATCGCGATCCCAAGCCCCTGACCTCGCCTCCGGCCCGACCCGGTTCCGCGCTCCCGCGATGCGGCGGCGACCGACATCATTTCCTTTTTCATCGTTCCTTTTGGGTCTTGCTAATCGAGCCGTCGCCGGTTGACCTTGATCCAGGTCAAGTGGACCCGCCGGCGGATGCGGGTTGTGACGGGCGGCACTGACCCCGCGTAAACCTTTCGTTAGCCTTGCCGGTCCGGATCGAAATTGGGCGCGTAACGCCGGGAACGGCGGAAAATCTCGCCTCCCGGTCCGCGAGTTAAGCGCCGAGGATGGTCAAGTCCGGCGTTGTGGTTAATCGCTTCGAGGATTCGTTCGCACTGACGAGAGGCCGACCATGACCGTCGTATTCGCCAATCGCACCGACAGCGCGCCCCGTTCCGATCCGCCCCCCGAGCGCTCGGACGACGACCGCTCCCCGCCGACCGCTCCCACCGCCGATACCGGCGAGGCGGTCGCCATTCCGTCGATCCCCGGTCTCGGGTCGGGCGGTCGCCGCGATATCGACGAAGCGCACCTTGCCGATCCGCGCGAGGCGCTCGATCGCGCCTTCCGCCTGCTTGCCGAGGTCATCGACGGCGCGACGCCCTGTTTCGCGCGGGCCTGAGCGGCGTTGCGCCGTCAGCGCCGGGCGTCGAGCCCCATCTGATCGGCCAGCGCGCGGAACAGCGCGCTCTCGCCCCGGGCGAGTTCGTCGACGATGGAGAAGTGATGGACCCCGGGCACGCGGGTGAAGTCGCAAGCGACCCCGCGCTTGCGGCAGGCGGCGTATAGATCCTCCGATTGGGCGATCCATTCCCGAGGCTCGTCGCCGCCGACCGAGATCGCGAGCGGCGCGACCGGCCCCGGCGGATGCAGCGTCGGGCTGTTGCGCAACGCGCAGTCGGCGTCGAGCCCGATCTCGGCGTTGACCGAGATGCGCGTCACCGGCAGTAGCTCGTAGACCCCGCTGACCGCGAACACCCCCTTGATCACGTCGCCGGGAAGCCCCTCGGCGGCCCAGTCCCGGGCCATCGCCATGACCGCCAGATGGGCGCCCGCCGAGTGGCCCGAGACGAACAGTCGCGACGCATCGCCTCCGAACGACGCCGCGTTCTCGTACACCCAGCGGATCGCGTTTCGGACCTCGCGCACGACCGTGTCGAGCGTCACCGCGGGGCAGAGGTCATAGCCGACCATCACCGCGCAGGCGCCGGCGTCGACCAGCGGCTCGGCGAGGTGGCTGAAGTCTGATTTATCGAGCGCGCGCCAATAGCCGCCGTGGATGAAGACCTGGATCGGCGCGCCCTCGGCGTCGGGCGGCGCAAAAATATCGAGCCGCTCGCCCGACGCGTCGCCGTAGGCGATGTCGAGCCGGCCGTCGAGCCGCGCGCGCGCGTCCTCGGCCCGCGCCGCGTAGGCCGCGAGGTATGTCTCGGCGTCGGGCACCGCGACGCGCGGGTTGTACGCCGCTTCGAGCGCGGCGGGGGTCTCGGTTTCTTTCTCCACGAGGATGCTCCGTTGCCTTGCCGGCCGTCCCGGCCGCGAGGTTAGAGCATGTGATTTTCGAAATAAACCGGCGCCGCCCCGCTTCCCTCCCATCCCCCGTCGGGGAGGCTGCCGCGGGGGTTCGGGAGGGGAGCGGACCGGCGCCGCTTCGACGAAAGGGCCGGGGGGCGGACTACTTCACCGTAATGCAGGTGCAGTGCGCGTGCTGGGCGACCTTGGTCGAGACGCTGCCGAGCAACAGGCCCTTGAGCGTGCCCAACCCCCGGCTACCCAGGACGATCGCGTCGGCGCCCGCGCGCTCGGCGATCTCGAGGATGCGCTCGGCCGCGTCGCCGTCCTCGACCAGCGTGCGGACCGTCTCGACGCCGTGGTCGCGGGCGACATGCTCGGCGCTCTCGACGATCTGGCGGCCGACCGCGTCGAGCACCTGGAGCGAGGCGGTTTCGGACTCGACCTGCGCCGGGGCCATCGCCATCGCCATGGGAACCTCGGTGACGGGCGGCTTGTCGGAATGCTTGACCAATCCCTCGACCTCGACGAGCCGGCGCAGCTCCTCGGGCAGGTGGCCGCGCAGGAGCACGTGAAGGATGGTCAGCTCGGCGCCGTATTTCGCGGCCAGGTCGCTGGCGAGCGCCACCGCTTTTCCGGCATGGTCCGAACCGTCGGTGGAAACCAGGATTTTCTTGAGCATCTTCCGGCCTCTCGTCTGGATTGGCGATGCAAGGCTATCGAACGCGTATCCGCGCCCCGGCGCATTGATATGCATCAAGTGGCCGGTGTCGATTCATTTCGAATGGAACATGCGCTATGCTCGGCGCGAGGCGGTCGCGGGGGCGCGGGGAGGATCCGTGTCGAAGGAAATCGGAACGGTCGCCGCGCTGGCCGCGGCCTGGGGCTTGCGCGCGCGTCTCGACGCGGCGCGGCGGATCGGGCGCGGCTACGACGAATGCCTCGCCTGCCGGGTCGAGGTCAGCCGTCGGGCCAAGACCGTCGCCGGCAAGGCCTATACCGCCGAGCGGCGCATCATGCTCAACGCCCGTCTCCTGCTGCCCGGCCGCGAGGCCGACCGAGACGCGACCTTCCTGCACGAATGCGCCCATATCATCGCCGATATCCGCTACCAGGCCTATTGCCGGCACGACGAACGCTGGCGGAGGATCATGGATCTACTGGGCGAGCCCGCGCGGGTCTCCCACGACATCGCCTATCTTTCGCCGCGCGCCCATGCGATCGTCGTCTGGGGCTGCGCCCAATGCGGCGAGCGGTTCCATTACGTGCGCGCGCCGCGCCGTCGTCTCGCCGACTGCTACTGCCGGCGCTGCGGGCCGCGCCTCGGCCGGTTGTTCGTGGTCGGCGATCGCGGGCGGGACGCGCCCGCCGCCGCCGGGGTATCCTGTTTCTCGAAGCGCGGCGATCACGAGGAGAACGACGATGAGTGAAAGCGACGAGGGCCACGGGCTCGATGCCTATCTCGCCCGGCTGCGGGCCGAGAAGCGAAAGGTCGAATCGGATCTCAACAACACGGGCGACCGCAAGTACGAGTCGCGCCTCAAGTCCCTGGAGCAGGAAATCCTGGAGATCGAAACCCGGATCGGCGACGCGCGGGTCTAGGGCGGGATGATTTTAGGTCGGCGCGTAATTTCCTTGAATTGAATCGGCGTATCTCGCGCCTCCCGCTTCGCACCCCCACCCAACCCTCCCCCATCGAGGGGGAGGGTTGGGTGGGG
>CAZHDF010000002.1:0-9127 GCA_964531525.1 uncultured Alphaproteobacteria bacterium
CTCGCGGACCGCGATCTTGACCCCTTCCTCGCGGGCGACGATGGCGCTGATCGGCACCAGCGCGAAGCCGCGCGCTTCGAGCCCCGGGAGCCAGGCGGTCAGGGCCTCGATGGTGGCGGCGTGGGGGTGGCCGATGGCGACCGCGAAGCCGCGCTTGCGCGCCAGGGCCTCGACCTCGGCGAGCCGCGCCGCGATCGCCTCGACGTCGATCTCGTTGTCGATGAACACGTTGCGCCGCGCCGACGGCACGCCGAGCGCGCGCGCGATCGGCAGGCCGAACGAGCCCGCGACGGTCACCGAATCGAGATACAGAAGCCCCCGGTCGCGCAGCTCGGCGAGCAGGATCGCCATCGACGCCGCATCCTGGCTGAAGCGGCTACCCATGTGGTTGTTGACCCCGACGTAACCGCCGAAGCGTCCGAGGTTGCGCGCCAGCCGGGCGCGAAGCTCGTCCTCGCGCAGCCCGGCCAGGATCGCGTCGGGGCCCGGGTCCTCCTCGGCGCTCAAGGGCTCGAGCGGGAGATGGACGAGAAGCTCGTGGCCGTTCCGCCGCGCGCGCGCGGTATCGACGGCGAGATGCTCGGCATAGGGCAGGAAGGCGAGCGTGAGCGGTCCGGGAAGCTCGATCACCCGCTCGGTGCGCGCGTGCGGGGGGCCCAGGTCGTCGATCACCATGGCGATCATCGGCCGGCCGTCGAGCGCGCTCGGGTCGACCGCGACCGCGTAGCGCCGCCAGGCGGGCGGCTCGGACGTCGCCGAGGGTGGCTCGGGCGGGGCGATCCGCGCGGTCGCCTCGGTGATCGTTTGCCGGAAATCGTCGCCGAGCGCGGCCGCCTTCGGGATCGCGTCGTCCTCGATCACCGCCGGCGTCGCGATCGCCTCCTCGAAGGCGGGAAGCATCGCGCCGGCCCGGGGCGTGGCCCGGGCTTCGACCCGGGGTTCGGCTTGGAGTTCGGGCGCGGCGGCCGATGGAAGGATTTGCGCGGGATCGGGCGCGGGCTTTGGGATCGGGCCGATGTCGACCGTCGCGGTTTCGCGCGCGCTCGCGGTCTGGATCGCGGGCTGGATCGCCGCGGCCCGGATCGCGGGTTGCGACGCCGCGTCCGGCCCCGGCTCGGCGCCGAGGCGCAGGCCCACCACGCCGCCGCCGACCGCCACGACCGCCGCGAGCACGGCGATCATCCCGTCGCGGCGCAGTCCGCCGCGCCCGGGCTTCGCGCCCCGGCGCCCGGCTTCTCGGCGCGTGTCCTCCTGGCGCTTGGTCTTTTCGCTCATCGTCCCGCGATTGTCATGGCCTTGCCCGGAATATCTCGACCCTAACCGTTTCGCGCCCCGCCCGCCAGTGGCGCGAGCCTCCTAAAAGAGCTTTCGGTCGCCAGCGCGTTTTTAAGGAAATTCAAAGGCTTGCTAAGCCCGCCGTCGGCGCGAGCCGTCGTCCCGGTCGTCCCCTTGATCGTCGAACGAGCGGGCGTCGGTTTCGGAAGCGCCGGCGAGGTCGTCGAGAATCGGGCACTCGGGCCGCTCGTCGCCGTGGCAGCGCTCGATCAGATGGCGTAGCGTCGCGCCCATCGTCTCGAGCGCCGCGATCTTGCGCTCGACCGCCGCGAGCTGGCGCGAGGCGATCGACTTCACGTCGGCGCTCGCCCGCGAGCGGTCGCGATAGAGCGCCAACAGCCGGCTCACGTCCTCGACCGAAAAGCCGAGATCGCGCGCCCGGCGGACGAAGCGAAGAAACGCGACGTCGGTCTCGTCGTAGCTGCGATAGCCGCCGTCGGTGCGCGGCGCGGGCGCGATCAACCCGATCGATTCGTAATAGCGGATCGCCTTGGCCGAAACGCCCGAGCGCGCCGCCGCCTCGCCGATGTTCATCTCGCTTCCATCCTTTCGATGCGCCGGAGTTCGAGGCCCGATGCGCCCCTTGCTTCATCGAAGCAGGTAACGGTTTATTTTCCATAAAGCGCGTCCTTACCGTAACGTCAAGGTTGATGGCGACGGCGACCCCGCTTGCGGCCGAATCTGGCCGATTGCCCGGTTTGATTCCGACGCGCCGCGGGGTATCCTGGGACGGCATGGGTTGATGCGTTACGCGAAAATCGCGTGATAGTAGGCTGATATGATTCTCTTAATCGATAACTACGACAGTTTCACCTACAACCTCGTCCATTTCCTGGGCGAGCTCGGGGCCGAGGTCGTGGTCAAGCGCAACGACGCGCTCACCCCCGACGAGGCCCTGGCGCTCGCGCCCGAGGCGGTGGTTCTCTCGCCCGGGCCCTGCGATCCGGACCGGGCGGGGATCTGTCTCGCGATGGTCGCCCGCGCCGCCGAGACGCGCCTGCCGCTGCTCGGCGTCTGTCTCGGCCACCAGTCGATCGGCCAGGCCTTCGGCGGCCGCGTGGTGCGCGCGGCCTCGGTCATGCACGGCAAGCTGAGCGCGGTCCGTCACGAGGGACGCGGCGTGCTGGCGGGCCTGCCCTCGCCGTTCTCGGCGACCCGCTACCATTCGTTGATCGTCGAGCGCGAGAGCCTCCCCGACTGCCTCGAGGTGACCGCCGAGACCGAGGACGGCACCATCATGGCGCTCGCGCATCGCGATCTTCCGATCCACGGGGTCCAGTTCCACCCCGAAAGCATCGCCTCGCAGCATGGCCACGACGTCTTGCGCAATTTCCTCGCGATCGCCGCCCGGGGCGACGATGCGCCCGCCCGCGCCTCGGGAGGCCGGGCATGAGCGGTACTCTGATGGACATGAAGCAGCTCATCGGCCTGGTCGCCGGCGGCGGGCGGCTGACGATCGATCAGGCGCGCCGCGCCTTCGACATCATGATGTCGGGCGACGCCACCCCGGCCCAGATCGGCGGTTTCCTGATGGCGCTGCGGGTCCGCGGCGAGACCGTCGACGAGATCACCGGCGGCGCCATGATCATGCGCGCCAAGGCGCTCGCCATCGAGGCGCCCGAGGGCGCGATCGACGTGGTCGGCACCGGCGGCGACGCGCACGGCACCTACAATATCTCGACCGCGACCGCCTTCGTCGTCGCGGGCGCCGGGGTGCCGGTCGCCAAGCACGGCAACCGCGCCTTCTCGTCGAAATCGGGGGCGGCCGACGTGCTCGGCGCGCTGGGCGTCGATCTCGACGCCGACATGGCGCTGGTGCAGCGCGCGCTTTCGGACGCGGGCATCTGCTTTTTGATGGCGCCGCGCCACCACGGCGCCATGCGCAACGTCGGCGGTCCCCGGGTCGAGCTCGGCACGCGGACGATCTTCAACCTCCTCGGCCCGCTCTCCAACCCGGCGGGCGTCAAGCGCCTGGTGGTCGGGGTCTTCGACCGCGCCTGGGTCGCGCCCTTGGCCGAGGTGCTCGGCAAGCTCGGCGCCGAGCGCGCCTGGGTCGTGCACGGCGCCGACGGCATGGACGAGCTCACCACCACCGGTCCCACCCTGGTCGCCGAGCTCGATCGCGGCGCGGTGCGGCGCTTCGAGGTCGCGCCCGAGGACGCGGGGCTTCCCCGCGCCCGGCTCGCCGATCTCAAGGGCGCCGATCCGGCGACCAACGCGGCCGCCATTCGCGCCCTTCTCGGCGGCGAGGCCGGGCCCTACCGCGACATCGTGATCTTGAACGCCGCCGCCGCGCTGGTCGTCGCCGGCCGGGCGGCCGACCTCGCCGAGGGCGCGGCCAAGGCCGCCGCCGCGATCGACAGCGGCGCGGCGCTCGCCAAGCTCGAAAGCCTGGTGCGCGTGACCAACGCGCCCGCCGAATAGGCCGGGTCTCATTATCATGAGCGACGTGCTGACCCGCATCCTCGCCGACAAGCGCGTCGAGGTCGCGCGCCGCAAGGCCGAGCGCCCGTTCTCGGCGCTGGACGAGGCCGCGCGCGCCGCCTCCCCTCCCCGGGGCTTCGCCGAGGCGCTGTCGCGCGCCGTGGCGGCGGATGGCCTCGCGCTGATCGCCGAGATCAAGCGCGCCTCGCCCAGCAAGGGATTGATCCGCGAAAGCTTCGATCCGCCGGCCCTGGCCCGCGCCTATCGGGCGGGGGGCGCGGCCTGTCTTTCGGTGCTCACCGACGGCGCCTACTTCCAGGGCAATGACGCGGATCTGGAAGCGGCGCGGGCGGCGGTCGATCTGCCCTGCCTGCGCAAGGACTTCATGATCGACCCTTATCAGATCGCCGAGGCGCGCGCGCTGGGCGCCGACTGCATCCTGGTCATCCTGGCGGCGGTCGAGGACGGGCTCGCGGGCGAGCTCGTGGCGGCGGCGCGCGATCACGGCATGGACGCGCTGGTCGAGATCCACGACGAGGCCGAGCTCGACCGCGCGGGCAAGCTCGACGCGGCGTTGATCGGCATCAACAACCGCAATCTCAAGACCCTCGCCGTCGATCTCGCGACCACCGAGCGGCTCGCCCCGCGCGCCCCCGCCGGCGCCGCGATCGTCTGCGAGAGCGGAATCTCGCGCCACGCCGACCTCGCGCGCATGGCGCGGATCGGCGTTCGCCGCTTCCTGGTCGGCTCGGCGCTGATGGGCACACCCGATATCGCGGCGGCCACGGCGGCGCTTCTCGGCCGCGCGCCCGCCAGCGCCCAATAGACAGGGTCAAGAGGAAGCGAATGGCCGATTTCACTCATTTCGACGCCGACGGCAACGCGGTGATGGTCGATGTTTCGGAAAAGGCCGAGACCGAGCGCACCGCCACCGCCGAGGGCAGCGTCTACATGTTGCCCGAGACCCTGCGCCTGATCCGCGAGGGCGGCGTCGCCAAGGGCGACGTGCTCGCGGTCGCGCGGCTCGCCGGGATCATGGCGGCCAAGCGCACCGCCGAGCTTATTCCGCTGTGCCATCCGCTCGCGCTCGCCTCGGTGCGGGTCGATCTCGCCTGCGATCCGGCGCGCGACGCGGTCGATATCACCGCCACCTGCCGGCTCAAGGGCCGCACGGGCGTCGAGATGGAGGCCCTGACCGCGGTCAGCGTCGCCGCGCTCACGGTCTACGACATGTGCAAGGCGGTCGATCGCGCCATGACGCTCGGCGACATTCGCCTGGTGCACAAGGCGGGCGGCAAGTCGGGCGAGTTCTCGCGCGAGGCGCGCGCCTGATGGCCGACAAGCTGCTTCCCGTCGCCGAGGCGCTCGCCCGGGTCACCGGCGCGTTCTCGCCGCTTCCCGCCGAGGATATCGCGATCACCGAGGCCTTGGGCCGCGTGCTCGCCGAGGACGTGACCGCGCGGCGCACCCAACCGCCGGTCGCGGTGTCCTCGATGGACGGCTACGCGGTCCGCGCCGCCGACGTGGCGCGCGCGGGCGCGACCCTTCGGCGGGTGGGCGAATCGGCCGCGGGGCACGGCTTCGCGGGCCGCCTCGGCGCGGGCGAGGCGGTGCGCATCTTCACCGGCGCGCCGCTGCCCGAGGGCGCCGACGCGGTCGTCATGCAGGAGGACACCGACGCCGCGGGCGAGACGGTGACGATCCGCGTTTCGGTCGAGCCCGGGCGCTTCATCCGTCCGGCGGGGCTCGACTTCCGCGAGGGCGACGTGGGCTTGCGCGCCGGCCGCCGGCTGGGGCCGCGCGAGATCGGGCTCGCCGCCGCCATGAACCGGCCCTGGCTCGCGGTCCGCCGCCGGCCGCGCGTCGCGTTGATCGCGACCGGCGACGAGGTGGTGCGCCCGGGCGATCCCGTCGGTCCCTTCCAGATCGTGAGTTCGAACACGCTGGCGCTCGCGGCGTTGGTCCGCGCGGCGGGCGGCGAGGCGCTCGATCTCGGGATCGCGGGCGACAACGCCGAATCGCTACGCCGGATCGCGGCGGGCGCGGCGGGGGCCGATCTGCTCGTCACCACGGGCGGAGCCTCGGTGGGCGAGCACGATCTGATCCGCGCGGTTCTCGGCGAGGAAGGGCTCGAGCTCGACTTCTGGCGCATCGCCATGCGCCCCGGCAAGCCGCTGATCTTCGGTCATGTGCGCGGCACGCCGCTGCTGGGGGTGCCCGGGAACCCGGTTTCGGCGCTGGTCTGCGCGATTCTGTTCCTGCGCCCCGCCATCGAGGCCATGCTGGGGCTCGAAGGCCGGGACGACGGACGCGCCCGCGCCCGGCTCGGCCGGGACCTGCCGGCCAATGACGGGCGCGAGGACTATCTGCGCGCAAGCCTCGCGCCCGGCGAGGACGGCGAGCCGGTCGCCACCCCCCTGCCCCGCCAGGACAGCTCGATGCTCTCGGCCCTGGTGCGCGCCGACTGCCTGCTCGTGCGCCCGCCCCACGCTCCCGCCGCGCGCAAGGGCGAGCCGGTGACGATCCTGCCGCTTTAGGGGGCGCCAAGCTCGGGGAGCACCTTGGTTTGCGAATTTCCGCTTGACGCCCCACGGGAACGCAACTAGAACATGAGTGTAAGTTTCTCTTTTGTTCTAGATCTTGGGGATCGCCCATGCTGACCCGCAAACAGCACGAATTGCTGATGTACATCAACCAGCGCCTCAAGGCCGACGGGGTTTCGCCGTCGTTCGACGAGATGAAGGACGCGCTGGGTCTGCGGTCGAAATCGGGCATTCATCGCCTGATCACGGCGCTCGAGGAGCGCGGCTTCATCCGCCGCCTGCCCCACCGCGCCCGGGCGCTCGAGGTGCTCAAGCTGCCCGTCACCACCGCCGCGCGCGGTGGTTTCGAGCCGAGCGTGATTCGGGGTCCGTTCCGCAGCCAGCGAGTCGGCGATCTCGCCGAAAAGCGGCGCGAGGCGCCCGATGCGGTCTCCGGCGAGGCGCGCGAGGGGGGCGCGAGCGTCACTCTGCCGCTCTACGGGCGGATTGCCGCCGGCACCCCGATCGAGGCGCTGCGCGATCATTCGGTCACGCTCGACGTGCCCGCCAGCCTGCTCGGCCGGGGGGAGTATTACGCGCTCGAGGTCGCCGGCGATTCGATGGTCGAAGCCGGGATTTTGGACGGCGACACGGCGCTGATCGAGCGCTGCGAGGCCGCCGAGAGCGGCGCGATCGTGGTCGCCCTCGTCGACGATGGCGAGGTCACCCTGAAGCGCCTGCGCCAGCGTGGCGGCTCGATCGCGCTGGAACCCGCCAACGCGG
The DNA here is from genome assembly GCA_964531525.1 of uncultured Alphaproteobacteria bacterium. GTDB lineage: Bacteria > Pseudomonadota > Alphaproteobacteria > JAAXGF01 > JAAXGF01 > CAYYWV01. The sequence goes on from CAZHDF010000002.1 coordinate 7,065, forward strand.
CCTACGAAACCCGTATCTTCCCGCCCCATCGCGTCAAGGTGCAGGGCCGTCTCGTCGGCCTGATGCGGCGTTATTAGGCGGGCTTTCCCGCCCGGCCTTCAGCGAAGGCCGTATCGCGCGGCGCGGGCGCAATCGCGCCCCCTCGGCCGCGCCCAGGGGCGTTGACCGCGCCCCTCGGCGACGGTCTCGATGCGGATCGCCTTCGCCTCGCCCCATGGGCGGTCCCGGATGCCGGTGGTTCCGGCGTCGAGGTAGATCGCCTGGGCGCCGCGGCAGCGGAGATCGCGCGAATCGATTGCCGCCGAGGCCGCCGGACAGGGGCGCGGCAGGCGGGTGGTCGCGGAAATCACGAGATCGGCCGCCCGACAATCCTCGGCCGCCGCGCGCCCGTCGCGGTCGAGCGCGATCACATATCCCTTCGCGCGGTAAATGCAGCCCAACCGATCGCAGCGCAGGCGGGCGCTACCCTCGGGCCAGGGCGCGGCGGCGCTCGCGCCGTCGCGCCGCAACCAGATGCCGGCGGCGAAGCGCGCCGCCGCGCGGGTCGAAAGCGCGAGATCGCCGCCCTCGGCGCGGACGGCGAACAGCTTTCCACGCTCGTCGATCAGGATATCGGGGCGCGGCGCGACCGCCGGCGCGGCGAGCGCCAGGACGATCGGCAACACCCCCGCCCAGCGCCATCGACCGCGCCACAGGCAGAGCCAAAGCCCCCCGCCGGCCGCGAGCGCGAGCGCCGCCGTCGGCATGGCGGGCACGAGGCGAAGCGCGCCGGGCCAGGCGGAAACCGTTCGCGCGACCGCAATTACCCCTTCGATTCCCCAGCCCATGGGGATCAACGCGAGGCTTTCGCCGCCGAACGGCATCAGGACCAGGGCGGCGAGCCCGAGCGGCATGATCCAGAGCGCCGTGAGCGGCACGGCGATCAAGTTGGCGGCGAGCCCGAAGCTCGCCACCCGGTTGAAGTGATAGATCGCGAAGGGCGCCGTGGCGAGGCCGGCGACCAGGGTCACCAGCGCGATGCCGACGAAATAGCCGCCGAGCCGGACGAGCGGCCGGTCGCGCGGCGCGCGGGCGAACAGGTCGCGCCCCAGGCCTTCGTAGGTCGCGACCAGCGCGGTCACGGCGGCGAACGACATCTGGAAGCTCGGGCCGAGCAGGCTTTCGGGCTCGATCAAGAGCACGATCGTCGCCGTCCAGGCGACCGCGCGCATGCCCGCGCCGGTCCGGTCGCACAACACGGCGAGCACGAACAGCCCGCTCATCAGGAAGGCGCGCTGGGTGGGGATCGTCGCGCCGGAGAGGAAAAGATAAAGGAGCGTGCCGCCAAGCGCCGCGAGCGCGGCCCATTTCTTGATCGGGTAGCGCAGCGCCAGGGGCTCGGCCAGCGCCAGCGCGCCGCGCAGGCCGAGGAACAAAATCCCCGCGACGAGGCCCAGGTGAAGCCCCGAGATGGCGAGCAGGTGCGCGAGGCCCGCGTTGCGCATGGCGTCGAGCGTGCCTTGCGAGATCGCTCCCCGGTCGCCGATCAGCAGCGCCGCCGCGATCGCCCCGCCGTCGCCCGGCAGCCCGGCGCGCAGCCGCGCGCCGATCGTATGGCGAAGCGCCGCGAACGCGGACCGGAAGGTGCTCGTTTCCTCGCCCGCCGGCGGCGCGATCACGCGGGGCGCGCCGCGCGCGAAGCCGACCGCGCCGATGCCCGCGAAATACGCCGCGCGCGCGAAATCGAACGCCCCGGGGGCGGCGGGACGCGGCGGCGGCTCCAGGCCCGCGCGCAGGCGGACCCAAACGCCGGGCGCGAGCGCGGGAACGGCGGGCCGCAGATTGACCCGCAGCCGCGCGGGTGTCGCGCGCGCCTCCAGGCCGGCGATCCGGGGTCGCTCGATCACCAGGCGCTGACCGTCGGCGCGCGCCGAGATCGAGGCGATCCGTCCGATCACCGTGGCGCGCGCGATCGGGCGCTCGAGGACCGGGGCGGCGACCATCGTCGCGCGCAGCCCGGCGGTGGCGAATCCGAGCGCGATCACGAGGCCGCCGGCGGCGGCGAGCGCGGCGGCGGGCCGTTT
>CAZHDF010000002.1:9227-54926 GCA_964531525.1 uncultured Alphaproteobacteria bacterium
CGAACCAGATAGAGAAGGCCGAGGGCCGCGCCGACGAGGCCGAGGCCGAGGCGAAGTGGCGGCTCGAACGTCAGCGAAAAATAGATCGCGATGCCGGTGGCAAGCCCGACCGGAACCCAGAGAACCCAGCGCTCGCGCTCGGCGAGAAACGCTTGCGCAAGCGCCAAGCGAAGCGCTCGCGTCCACCGCCACCCGCCGGCGGCGGGCGCCGCGTCACCGGCCAGGGCCGGGCGATCCGTCACGATGTTTGCTGCGACGATGGGGCCGTCGGCCCGGCGCGCCGCGATTGCCAGATCATGCCAGCCTTCCCTGGAAACGCACTCTAGCGGCGGCCGATGCGCGCGGCAATGCGCGGGGCGTCGGGATGTGCTAAACCCGGCGCGAGATTCGTCCTCGCCCCAGCAGGTTCACGGCTTTTTCGCATGACCGAGATCGTTACCCGCTTCGCCCCCTCGCCCACCGGGTTCCTCCATATCGGCGGCGCGCGCACGGCGCTGTTCAACTGGCTGTTCGCCCGCCATCACGGGGGCGCCTTCCGCCTGCGGATCGAGGACACCGACCGCGCGCGCTCGACCGACGCGGCGATCGCCGCGATCCTCGAGGGGCTCGAATGGCTGGGGATCGACTGGGACGAGCCGGTGGTCTACCAGTCCGAGCGCGCCGCGCGCCACGCCGAGATCGCGCGGCTGCTTCTCGACCGGGGGCTCGCCTATCGCTGCTATTGCTCGCCCGAGGAGCTGGCCGAGATGCGCGCCATGGCGCGCGCCGAGGGGCGGCCCGCGCGCTATGACGGGCGCTGGCGCGACCGCGACCCGTCGGAGGCGCCCGAGGGCGTTCCGCCGGTCATTCGCCTCAAGGCGCCGCGCGCGGGCGAGACCGTGATCGCCGACCGGGTCCAGGGCGAGGTGCGGATCGCCAACGAGCAGCTCGACGACATGGTGCTGCTGCGCGCCGACGGCACGCCCACCTATATGCTCGCCGTGGTGGTCGACGACCACGACATGGGGATCACCCATGTCATCCGGGGCGTCGATCACCTGACCAACGCCGCGCGCCAAACGCAGCTTTATCGCGCGCTCGACTGGTCGGCGCCGGTCTTCGCCCATGTGCCGTTGATCCACGGCCCCGATGGCGCCAAGCTGTCGAAGCGCCATGGCGCGCTGAGCGTCGGCGCCTACCGCGACATGGGCTACCTGCCCGAGGCGATGCGCAACTATCTGCTGCGGCTCGGCTGGGCACACGGCGACGAGGAAATCATTTCGACCGAGCAGGCGATCGAATGGTTCGATCTCGACGCCGTGGGGCGCTCGCCGGCGCGCTTCGACTTCGACAAGCTCGCGAGCCTGAACGCGCATTACCTGCGCGAGGCCGAGGACGGGCGGCTCGTCGATCTGGTCTGCGAAGCGCTCGCCGGGCGCGAGGACCTGCGTCTAGACGCGATCGCGCGCGCGCGCATTGCCGCCGGCATGGCGGGGCTCAAGATGCGGGCGAGAACCGTGGTCGAGCTCGCGGAGAATACGGCGTTCTATGCCGCCAAGCGCCCCCTCGCGCTCACGCCCAAGGCCGCCAAGCTGCTGACGAACGAGGCGCTCGAGCGGCTCGAGCGGCTGGTCGCGCGGCTGCCGGGAGACGAAGGCTGGACCGCCGAGGCGCTCGAGGACCTGGTGCGCGCGTTCGCCGAGGCGGAAGGCGTCAAGCTCGGCGCGGTTGCCCAGCCGTTGCGCGCGGCGCTCAGCGGCAGTACGGTCTCGCCGCCGATTTTCGAGGTCATGGCGGTGCTCGGCCGGGCCGAAACCCTGGCGCGCATCGAGGACGCGCGCCGACGCGCGGCGACGGATGCGACGTGATTTGCTTCCGAGGCGGTTCGAGGATATTTTAGCGCCGCCGTCGGACCGCAACCGCGCCTCGAAACGGACCTCACCAGCGAGAACGGAAAAATGAACGACTTGATCAAACCCAAGGACGATATTCGGCCAAGCCGAACGGTCTCGCTCTCCATCGAGGACGCGGACGAGCCCAAGACCTTGGAGCTTGGCGTGCTTGACGGAACGCTGGGACCGAGCGTTATCGAAGTCAGTAAGCTCTACAGCGAAACCGGCTACTTCACCTACGACCCCGGCTTCATGGCAACCGCGAGCTGCCATTCGAAAATCACCTATATCGACGGAGAACAGGGAATCCTGCTGTATCGCGGCTATTCCATCGACGAATTGGCCGAGAAGAGCGATTTCGTAGAAACCTGCTATCTCCTGCTTTACGGCGAGTTGCCCTCGTCCTCGGAGAAGGAGAAGTTCGAGCGCGATATCACCCTGCACACCATGGTGCACGAGCAGCTCACCATGTTCTTCCGGGGGTTCCGGCGCGACGCCCACCCGATGGCGGTAATGGTCGGCGTGGTCGGGGCGCTGTCGGCGTTCTATCACGACACCTTCGACCTCACCGACCCGCAGCAGCGCATGATCGCGTCCTATCGCCTGATCGCGAAGGTGCCGACGATCGCGGCCATGGCCTACAAGTTTTCGATCGGCCAGCCGTTCATCTACCCGCGCAACGATCTGAACTACGCCGAGAACTTCCTGCACATGCTGTTCGCGGTGCCCTGCGAGGAATTCGAGGTCAACCCGGTGGTCGCGCGCGCCCTCGACCGCATTCTGATCCTGCACGCCGATCACGAGCAGAACGCTTCGACCTCGACCGTTCGGCTCGCCGGCTCGTCGGGCGCCAACCCCTATGCCTGCATCGCGGCCGGCATCGCCTGCCTGTGGGGGCCGGCCCACGGCGGGGCCAACGAGGCGGTGATCAAGATGCTCGAGGAGATGGAGACCGTCGATCGCATCCCCGAGTTCATCGCCCGCGCCAAGGACCATAACGACCCGTTCCGGCTGATGGGGTTCGGCCATCGGGTCTACAAGAACTACGATCCCCGCGCGAAGGTGCTGCGCGACACCTGCCACGAGGTGCTCGACGAGCTCGGCGTGCGCGACGAGCGCCTGCTCAAGATGGCGATGGAGCTCGAGCGGATCGCGCTCAGCGACGATTATTTCATCGAACGCAAGCTGTACCCGAACGTCGACTTCTACTCGGGCATCATCCTGCGCGCCATGGGCATTCCGTCGGATTTGTTCACGGTGATTTTCGCGCTCGCGCGGACCGTGGGCTGGGTCGCCCAGTGGAACGAGATGATCGAGGACCCGTCACAGAAGATCGGGCGGCCGCGGCAGCTCTACAACGGCTATGGCCCACGACCCTATGTTCCCGTCGAGCAGCGCGGGTAAGGCGCGCAGCTCATCGGCTCCGCGCCGTCCCACATCGATATCCCGGGGGCGGCGCGGCGGGCGGTGGCGTCACCGCCGTACCCGCTATCGCCGGGCGGCCAACGACAACCGCCCGGCGTCGGCAGGGCGCATTCGCCCCGCGCTCGGCTTGGCGGCGGTCGCGGTGGCGGCCCTCGCCGCTCTCGTCCTCGCGGCGCTATAAGAGGGCCACGCCCGAGACGAGCGGGCCGGGAGCTACTTGCGCTCGATCAACTCGATCTTGTAGCCGTCGGGATCCTCGATGAAGGCGATCACGCTGCCGCCGTGCTTCATCGGCCCGGGTGGACGCGGGATCTTGGCGCCCTCGGCGGCGAGTTGTTCGCAGGTCCCGTAGATGTCGGGAACCCCGATCGCGAGATGGCCGAAACCGGTGCCGAGGTCGTAGGGCTCGGTCTGGCCCCAGTTATGGGTCAACTCGATCACCGCGTTGCTTTCCTCGTCGCCGTACCCCACGAAGGCGAGCGTGAATTCGCCCGACGGGTAGTCGTCCTTGCGAAACAGCGTCATGCCGAGAAGGCGGGTATAGAAATCGAGCGACTTGTCGAGGTCGCGGACCCTGATCATGGTGTGCAGGAGGCGAAAGCCTCCCTTGGCTACCTCGGTCATCTTCTCTCCCTTTTGCTTTTGCGTTTTTCCATTCTATCGCATGCGGCGCGCGCGGGCGGCGATGGCGAGGACGATCGCCGCGGCGCGCTCGCTCGGCGTACCGGCGCCGGTGCCGGCGAGAAGTAGGGCGACCTCGCGCTCGGCGTCGATCTGCTTCGTGCGCGCTTCCTCGTTCGAGATAAGTCCCGAAAGCGCTTCGCACAAGAGATCCGCCCGGCAACGTTCCTGAAGGAACTCGGGCATCACTTCGCGCTCGAGGATCAGGTTGACGAGGCTTACATGGGGAACCGTGATCGTCCGGCGCGCGAACCAGGCGGTCACCGGGTTGGCGCGATAGGCGACGACCGTGGGCACGCCCGCGAGCGCGAGTTCGAGGACGACCGTGCCCGAGGCGGCGAGCGCCGCGCGCGAGGCGGCGAAGGCGTCGTATTTCTCGTGCCGCTCGGTGGTGACGATCGTCTCGAACGGCCAGTCGGCGACGGCGCGCCCGACCGCGTCCGCGACCGCCGGCACGCTGGGCAGCGCCACGGCGAAGTCGAGGCCTTGCGAGAGCTTGGCGAGGGTCTCGCCGAATACCGGGAGAAGCCGTGACACCTCGCTCGCGCGGCTCCCCGGCAGGCAGGCGACGATGGGCTTCTCCGCGGCAATCCCGTGGCGGGCGCGAAAGTCGGCGCCGTCGCCCCGATCGGCGCCCTCCTCGACGATCGGATGGCCGACGAAGCTGCAGGCGAGGCCGACGCGCTCGAAATATGGAGGCTCGAAGGGGAACAGGGCGAGCAGATGGTCGAGCACCGCCGCGATCTTCGGCGCCCGGCCGGGGCGATGCGCCCAGACCTGGGGGGCGACGTAATGGACCCGAGGGACGTCGAGCCTGGCCAGGCGCTCGGCGACCCGTAGGGTGAAGTCCGGCGAATCGATGGTCACGACCACGTCGGGACGCAGGAGATGCGCGACCTCGGCGGTGTCGCGGATTCGGGCCAGGAGAAGCGGGATCTTGGGCAGTACCTCGAGATAGCCCATGACGCTGATCTCGCTCATGGGGAACAGGCTTTCGAGGCCTTCGGCGGTCATGCGCTCGCCGCCGACGCCGGCGAAGCGCACGGCCCCGCCGCTCACCCGCTTGATCGCCGCCATCAGCCGCGCGCCGAGAACATCGCCCGAGGGTTCCCCGGCGACGAGGAAGATCAGCGGACCCTCGGCCTCGTCGGCTTCGGGCTCTTCGCTCCCGGCGCTCGCCCCGGGGTTCACGGTTGCTCCGGGTCGATGCCGACGACGAACAGGCCGGATGCGTCCGCCGCCTCGACGACCGCCACGCGCGCGACGATCAAGGCGCCGCCCGCCTCGACGGCGATGCCGCGCAGCCCCGCGGTCCGCGCCATCTCGACCGTGCGCGGCCCGATGGTCGGCAGGTCGGCGCGCCGCTCCTGCCCGGGCTTTCGGATCTTGACCAGAACCCCCCCCGTCCCTTCGCGGCGCAGTCCGGCGCAGCGTTCGAGCAGCGCATCGGTTCCCTCGATCGCCTCGACGCCGAGCACCACGCCCTGCTGTACCACGACCGCCTGCCCCACGTCGACGGTGCCGAGAAGCCGGGCGACGCGGCAGCCGGCGGCGATATCGGCGCGCGCGTCGCGGTCGGGCGCGTGGCGGCCGAGCGCGCCTTCGGGCGCCAGGAGATCGTCGAGAAGATCGTCGACGCCGACCACGCGGAAGCCGGCGGTCTCGAGTTCGCGAACGATCAACGACAAGAGCTTGTCGTCGCCCATGGCGCCCGGACGCAGGCCCGCGATCACGCGAAGCCCCCCGGCGTCGAGCTTGAGACTGCGCAGCGAGGGGCGCGGGATGGGGCCGGCGAGCACGACGTCCTCGACCTTCGCCTCGTGGAGAAGCGCGATGGTGCGCGCGACCTCGCCCAGGCGCGTCGTCGCACAGGGCGTTTCGCCGAAATCGGGCACCTCGGGCACCCCTTCGAAGGTGACGACGAAGACCTCGCGGCCTTCATCTCGGCAGGCTTCGACAAGACGGAGCGGCAGCGCGCCGCCGCCGGCGATGACGCCGAGCTTAGGGGGTTTCACGACCGTCCTTGGGCTGGCACACCGCGCGCGCGCTGTTGGCGCGGATGAATTCGACCACGTCCATGACCGCTTCGTGATCGGGGAAGAGCTGCGAGACGTCGCTGAGCCGTTCGGCCATGGTGCCTTCCTGGGCGAACAGGAGACGGTAGGCGCGGCGCAGCGCGTGGATATCCTCGCGGCCGATGCCCCGGCGGCGAAGGCCGATGATGTTGAGCCCGCAAAGATGCGCGCGGTCGCCCATGACCGAGCCGTAGGGGATGACGTCGTTCTCGACCCCCGACATGCCGCCGACCATGGCGTGACGCCCGATGCGCACGAACTGATGCACCGCCGCCAGTCCGCCGAGGATCGCGAAGTCCTCGATCACCACATGGCCGCCGAGGGTCGCGTTGTTCGCCATGATGACGTAATCGCCGAGGACGCAGTCGTGGGCGACATGGGCGCCGACCATGAGCAGGCAATGGTTGCCGATTCGGGTCACCATGCCGCCGCCCTCGGTACCCGGGTTGATGGTGACGTGCTCGCGGATCACGTTGTGGTCGCCGATGACGAGCTCCGAGGGCTCGCCCTTGTATTTCAGATCCTGCGGCCGGAGGCCGATGGAAGCGAAGGGGAAGATATGGCAGTCGCTCCCGATCCGCGTCCGACCGCCGAGGACCACATGGCTTTCGAGGCGCGTGCGGTCGCCGATCTCGACCTCGCCGCCGACGATGCAATAGGGGCCGATCGCGACGCCGTCGCCGAACCGCGCGCCGGGCTCGACCACGGCCGTTGCATGAACCTCGGCCATTCTATTCCTTGTCCAGAATCATGGCCGAAAACGTTGCCTCGGCGACCAGCGTTTCGCCGACCTTCACTTCCGACGAGAATTTCCATACCGGTCCGCGTTGCTTGAGCTTGCGGACATGAACGTGGAGCGTGTCGCCGGGCACCACGGGTTTGCGGAAGCGCGCGTTGTCGACCGACATGAAATAGACGAGCTTGCCCTCGAATTCGGGACCCAGGGTGTGGACCACGAGAACCGCGGCCGACTGGGCCATCGATTCGATGATGAGAACGCCGGGCATGACCGGGCGGCTCGGAAAATGGCCCTGGAAGAAGGGTTCGTTGATCGAGACGTTCTTGATCCCGGTGGCGCTCGCGTCGGCCACCACGTCGACCATTCTATCGATCATCAGGAACGGATAGCGGTGGGGGATCATCTCGACGATTCGCCCGATGTCGAGATCGCAGCCCCGATCCGGGCTCGCCACGTCGGCCATCTACTTCTTTCCCTTCCGTTCGACCAGCCGCATCAGGGCGATCGTCTGCCGTTTCCAGGTCGTCGCCGGCACCGCCGGGCTGCCGCCGTAGACGGCGCCCGGCGGCACGTCGCGCATCAGCCCGGCCTGGGCGACGAGCGTCGCGCCGTCGCCGATCTTGAGATGTCCCGCAAGCCCCACCTGGCCCGCGCAGACGACGAAATTGCCGAGCCGGGTGCTGCCAGACACCCCCACTTGGGCGGCGAGAATGCACCCCTTTCCAAGCTGCACGTTATGAGCGATCTGGACCAGATTATCAATCATGCTGCCGGCGCCGATGACGGTGTCGGGGCCGCTGCCGCGGTCGACCGTCGTATTGGCGCCGATCTCGACGTCGTCGCCGATGACCACCCGGCCGGTATGGGGAATGCGGAGATGTCCTTCCGGCCCCGGGGCGAATCCGAAGCCTTCCTGGCCGATGCGCGCGCCCGGGTAGATGAGCACCCGCGCGCCGACCAGGGCGTGGCTCACGGACGCGCAAGCGCCGATCACGCAGTCGTCGCCGAGCACAACGCCCTCGCCGATTACCGCGTTGGCGCCGACATGGCAGCGCGCGCCGATCTCCGCGCGGGACGCGATCACGGCGCCCGCCTCGACGCGGCAGCCGGGGCCGAGGGTCGCGCTTTCGTCGACCGTCGCGGCGGCGGAAACGCCGGGCTCGAGCGCCGGCGTCGGGTGAAAGGCGCGCACGATGCGGGCATAGGCGCGATAGGGCTTCTCGGCGAGAAGCAGCGCCATTCCCGGGGCCGCGCGGTCGGCGAGCGCCGGCGCGACCACGCAGGCGCCCGCCCCGCTGGTCGCGAAGGCGTCGAGATAGCGCCGGTTGTCGAGGAAGCTCACCTCGTCGGACCCGGCCGTCTCGAGCGGCGCGATATCGACGATCCGCCGATCCGCGTCGGTGTCGTCGGCGAGAACCGCGCCGGCGATCTCGGCTAGCTCGGCAAGGGTGAAGGGGCCCTGGGGAGAAAAGAAACGAGGGTCGGTCATGCCATGGTTCTTCGCCCGGCCTCCGCCGCGATGCGCACCCGAAGCCTTGGGTCGGACTCTCTCGATCCGAAGGCCTTCCTAGTTCTGCGAAAGCGGAATGGCGACCTTGGGCAGCTTCTGGTTGAGCCGCAGGAGCACGTCGTCGGTGATGTTCATGGCGGTCTCGGCGAAGATCACCTGTTTGCGCGGCAGGACGATGTTGAAATCGCGTTCCTTGGCGAGCGCGACGATGATCTCGCTGATCGCCTTCTGCACTTGGCGAAGGCCGAATTCATAGGCCTGGTCGAGCTCGCGCTTGCGTGCTTGGACATCGCGCTGAACCTGGGTGTAGCGGCCCTCGAACTCGCTTCGCTTCTGGGCGAAGGCCTCGGGCGAAAGGATGGTGCGCTGGCGGGCGAGTTCCTGATCGGCGCTGCGGAGTTCCTGCTCCTTCTTGGTGATCTCGTCCTGGTACCTCTGGCGCTGACGGTCGATCTGCGACTTGATATCGATCGCGGCCGAGGATTCACGCATGATTCGCAGATTGTCGAGAATCGCGATCTTGGCCGCCGGCACCTTTTGTGCCTGGGCCGCCGCCGGCATGGGCGCGCCGACCGCGAAAACCAGCATGGCCGCCGTCGCGAAACGCAGGAGCATCGCTGTCATCGGATCAGAACCTCGTGCCGAATGTGAAACGGATCGTTTCGGTGTCGTCGAAATTTTCCTTGAGGAAGGGAATCGCGAAATCGATATTGATCGGGCCGAAGGGCGAAACGTAGGAGATGCCGAAACCGCCCGCCGCGCGCAACGACGCCTCGTCGAGAATTCCGGCGCCGGTTTCATCCAGCCCGGTGAGCGTGCCGGCGTCGATGAAGGTCCGGCCGGTCACGTCGAACTCGGCGGGAAAGCCGAGCGGGAACGAAAGCTGCACGCTCGCGGTGGCGAAGGTGTTGCCTCCGAGCGCATCATTGGTCGCCGCGTCGCGCGGGCCGATGCCGGCGGTGTTGAAGCCACGCAGGCGCGTGCCGCCGATGAAGAAGCGGTCGTTCAAGCGCACGTCCTTGCCGAACAGGCCGACGATATTCCCGACATTGCCCGAGACGCTGCCGATCCACTTGGGCGAGAAGGGGTAATAATAGCGCCCCGTCAACACGTTGCGGAGATAGCGGACATTGCCGCCGAGACCGGCGATGTCCTGCTTGAGCTGAACGATATAGCCCTCGGTAGGCTTGATGGTGCTATCGCGCTTGTCGAGGGAGATCGTCTGGCCGATGGACGAGGTAGTGTTCGACCCTTCCTGCGCCTTGATGAAGATCGACGCCGAGTCGTCGACATTGGTGATCTTGTCGCGACGCGCGCTGTAGCGAACCGAATGGCGGATCGTGTCCGTGACCGGATACCCCGCGCGCAGCACGAAGCCGAGCGAATCCCGATCGAAGGTTCCCTGGTCGGTCACGTCGACCTTGCGCCGGAAAACGTCGAATCCGGCGGCGACCTCGCGATCGAGGAAATAGGGTTCGGTGAAGCTGAGGTCGACCTGCTGGCGCCGGCCCGAGATCGAGAACGACAGCTTGAGGTCCTGACCGCGCCCGAGGAGGTTACGCTCGCGCATCGAAACGTCGGCCACCGGCCCTTCGAGCGACGACAGCCCGACGCCGAACGTCAACTCGCCGGTCGATTGCTCGGAGACATCGACGTCGATGATCGCCTTGTCGGGGGCCGAACCCTCGCGGGTTTTGATATCGACCTTGTCGAAGAAGCCGAGGTTGCGGATCCGTTGTTCGGAGCGACGCAGCTTCGCGGTATTGAACGCGTCGCCCTCGACCAGCCGGAACTCGCGACGGATGACTTCGTCGAGGGTTCGGAAATTGCCGTTGATGTTGATCCGCTCGACGAAAACGCGCGGCCCCTCGCCGATCTGATAGGTCAGGTTGACGATCAGATTCTTGCGGTCGCGGTCGACCTTCGGGCGAACGTCGACGAAAGCGTAGCCTTGGCTGCCGATCGAATCGGTCAGCTTCTGGATCGTTTTCTCGACCTTCTGGGCGTCGTACCACTCGCCCTTCACCGTCGTGATCTTGTCCTTGAGCGCGGCCACGTCGAGATCGCGGAGCTTGCTCTCGATTTCGACGTCGCCGAGACGATAGCGCTTGCCTTCGTCGACGGTGAAGGTGATGAAGAAGCCGGACCGGTCGCGCGTCAGCTCGGCGACCGCCGAGATGACCCGGAAATCGACATAGCCGCGCGACAGGTAGAAACGGCGCAGAAGCTCGCGGTCGAAGGTCAGCCGGTCGGGATCGTAGGTATCGTCGGTGGTGAGAAAGCGGTACCAGCGCGATTCCTTGGTCGCGATCTTGTCGCGCAGGGTGCTGTCGCTGAAGCGCTTGTTGCCGATGAAGTTGATGCGCTTGATCTTGGTGAGCGGCCCCTCGTTGATCTCGAACGCGAGATCGACGCGATTTTGGGGAAGCTGGATGACCTTGGGCTCGACGGTCGCGGCGAAGCGGCCCGATCGGCGATAGATCGACAGAATCCGCGCAACGTCGTTCTGAACCTTGGTCCGGGTGTAGACCACGCGCGGGCGAAGCTGCACCTCGGCGGTGAGCGCCTCGTCGCTGATTCGCCGGTTCCCCTCGAAGGCGATGCGGTTGATGATCGGGTTCTCGATGACCGAGACGATCAGAACGCTGTTCTTTCGGGTGATCTTCACGTCGGCGAACAGGCCGGTCGCGAACAGGGCCTTGAGCGCGCGGTTCACCCGCTCGGCGCTGAACCGATCGCCGACCGAGATCGTCATGTAGGACCGGATGGTCTCGGCCTCGATGCGCTGGTTGCCCTCGACCCGGATCTCGGTGATGACCGGCTGGCTCGACTGGGCCTGCGCGGGCGCGGCGCCGGAAAACCCGCCCGGAACGGCGCCGACCACGCCGACGAGCACGATGGCGAGCGTCCCGAGGACTTGAGCAAAACGCGCCAACTCGCCCTCGCTCGCCCGCGGGCCCTAGGAGAACAGGCCGACGAAGAAGTCGACCACCTTGAGATGAACGAGATCGTTCCAGGTGGCGAAGACCATCAACGAGAGAAGAAGGGCGATGCCGATCCGGAAGCCGTAGTCCTGCGCGCGTTCGCCCAGCGGGCGGCCGCGGATCGCCTCGAACACGTAGAACAGGAGATGGCCGCCGTCGAGCAGCGGCACGGGCATGAGGTTGATCAGGCCGAGGTTGATCGACAGAACGGCCATGAACCAGAAGATGGTGACGAAGCCGTCCTGGGCGACTTGGCCCGCGACCTGGGCGATGCGGATCGGCCCGCCGAGATCGTCGCTCGACCGGGTGCCGGCGATCATCTGGGCGATCGCGTCGACCGTCCCCGCCGTGAGATTGTAGGTCTCGGCGACCGCCGCCCCGATCGCGGCGACCGGGTTGAGCCGCACGTAAACCACCCCGGTGCGCCCGACGCCGAGCTCGCCGAACTGAAGAACGTTGCCGAAGCGGTCGGTCCGCTCGACCAGACGGGGCGTGACGACGAGCGTGACCTCGTTTTCGCCGCGCTTCACCACCATGGTCAGCGCCACTCCGGCGCTGTCGCGCACGATCTGCTGCAACTCCTCGAAGCGGCTGATCGGCTTGCCGTCGATGCTGAGGATCACGTCGCCGGGCTGGAACCCCGCCGCCGCGGCGGCGCTGTCCGGCTTGACCATGCTGATATCGGGCGGGGTGATGCGCTGTCCGACGGTGGCGAACAGCACCCCGAGAATCACGATTGCGAGCAGGAAGTTGGCGAACGGCCCCGCGAACACGATCGCGGCGCGCTGGGAAAGCCGCTTGTGATGGAAGGAGACCGCGCGCTCCGCCTCGCTCAAGCTGGGAACGTCCTCGCCGGGGGTACTCGCCGCGTTGGCGTCGCCGAAGAAGCGCACATAGCCGCCGAGCGGCAGAAGGGCCACCTTCCAGCGCGTGCCGTGGCGATCGTTCCAGCCGAACAGCTCGGGGCCGAAACCGATCGAGAACACCTCGATGCGCACCTTGTTCCAGCGCGCGACCAGGAAATGGCCCATTTCATGGACGAAGACGATAACGCCCAGAATGAAAAGGAAGGAAACCACGGCGCGGGCGCCGAGGTCGGCCCAAAGGGTGCCCAGAAGATCCATCGTCTAGGCGACCCCGGCCCGCCGGCAGGCGTCGCGCCCGCCGCGCAGCAAGGTCGCCGCGACCGCGCGCGCCTCGGCGTCGGTCGCGTCCACGTCGTCCAGCGACGTCAAGGGCGCCGAAGGCACCCGTTCGAGCGTTCGTTCAACAATCCGCACGATGTCTAGAAAACCGATCTTGCCTGCCAGGAACCCGTGAACGGCGATCTCGTTCGCCGCATTGAGGATTGTAGGCGCGCCGCCGCCGGTTTTCAATGCCTGGCGGGCGAGGCGCAGGCTCGGGAAGCGCGTCTCGTCCGGCGTTTCGAAGGAGAGCGTGCCGATTTCGGCGAGATCGAGCCGCGGCGCCGGGGTGCGGATTCGCTTGGGCCAGCCCAGGGTATAGGCGATCGGCGTGCGCATGTCGGGGGGGCCGAGCTGGGCGAGGACCGAGCCGTCGACATAGGCGACCAGGCTGTGAACGATCGATTGCGGGTGGATCACGATCTCGATCCGCTCGCCGGGCAGGGCGAAAAGATGATGGGCCTCGATCAGCTCGAGCCCCTTGTTCATCATGGTCGCCGAATCGACCGAGATCTTCCGCCCCATGGTCCAATTGGGATGGGCGACCGCCTGATCGGGGGTGACGCCGGCCATGGCCTCGGGGTCGAGTTCGCGGAACGGTCCGCCCGAGGCGGTCAGGATGATCCGATCGATCATCTCGCGGCGGTCGAAGTCGAAAACCTGGAAAATCGCGTTGTGTTCTGAATCGACGGGGAGAATCGTCGCCCCGCTCGCCGCGACCTCGGCGGTCATCAGCGCGCCGGCGCAAACCAGCGCCTCCTTGTTGGCGAGCGCGACGATCACGCCCCGGCGCACGGCGGCAAGCGTCGGCGCGAGCCCGGCCGCGCCGACGATCGCGGCCATGACCCAGTCGGCCGGCCGGTCGGCGGCCTCGATCAAGGCGTCCTGCCCCGCCGCGACCGCGATGCCGGTGCCCGCCAGCGCCTCCTTGAGGGCGCCGTAAAGGGCGGGCTCGGCGATCACGGCGACCCCGGGGCGCAGGCGTCGCGCCTGGGCGGCGAGCCGCTCGACATTGCCGCGCGCGGTCAGCGCCACGATCTCGTAGGCCTCGGGGTTGCGCTCGATCAGGTCGATCGTGTTGCCGCCGACCGATCCGGTCGATCCCAGGATGGTGACGCGCCGGGGCGCGGCGGCGGGGGCCGTCGGGGCGATCGCCTCTACCATCGCAACCCGCCTCCGTCGAGCGCGACCGCCACCAGCGCAAGCGCCGGCGCGGCCGCCATCATCCCGTCCAGCCGGTCGAGAACCCCGCCGTGGCCGGGAATGAGGCTGCCGCTGTCCTTTTTACCGAAGCGCCTTTTAATCATCGATTCCCACAAATCCCCGGCTTGGGAGATCAGCCCGAGAAACCCGCCGAACAGCGCCAGCGGCGGCGATACGGGGATGTCGAAAAGCAAAGCGAGCACCACCCCCGCCCCGGCCGCCGCGAGAACGCCGCCGACGAGCCCCGCCCAGGTCTTGTTGGGGCTGATCCGGGGCGCGAGGCGCGGCCCGCCGATCAGCCGCCCCGCGGCATAGGCGCCGATATCGGTCGCCCAGACCACCGCGAAGAGCCAGAAGATCGTCTCGCGGCCGTGCCCGGGCGCGGCGCGCAACCAGACGATGGCGATGCAGGGTAGCGCGATATAAACGACGCCCAACGCCCACCAGGACGGTCGCGCCCGCCCGATCCGCGCCGCGAGCGCGGCGGTGACGAGCGCCGGCAGGACCGAGGCCAGCGCGATCTCGATCCGGCCGGCGACCGCGAACAGGACGGGAACGGCGGCGGCGGCGACGAAACCCGCGCGCGCGGACGGCGAGCCGGTCTCACCTTCCCGGCTGAATCCTTGCCATTCCAGCGCCATCACGGCCGCGAGCGTGGCGATGAACAGGCCAAAGGCGACGCCGCCGACATAAGCGAGCCCGATCGCCGCCGGCGCCATCACGAGCGCCGAGGCGACGCGGGGGCCCAGCCCGCCGACGCGCCGGCGCTCAATCACTCGATGCGCCATAGCGTCGCTCTCGGCGGTGAAATTCGCTGATCGCCGCTTCCAAATGGTCGCGCGTGAATTCGGGCCACATCACGGGCGTGAACACGAGCTCGGTATAGGCGGTCTGCCAGAGAAGGAAATTGCTGAGCCTCTGCTCGCCGCTGGTCCGGATCAAAAGGTCCGGGTCGGGAATGTCGGTAGTGAACAGGCGCGCGGCGAACAGCGCCTCGTCGATGTCGTCGGCGGCGATTTCGCCCGCTTCGACCGCCTTTGCGAGCCGCCGCGCCGCCTCGACGATTTCGCCGCGTCCGCCGTAGTTGAGCGCCACGACGAGCGTCAGCGCGCTGTTGTCGCGGGTCGTCCGCTCGGCTTCGTCGACGAGCGCGATGATGTCGTCGGGAAGTCGCTCGCGATCACCGATAAAACGCATGCGAATGGAAGCCTCGGCCAGTTTCCTGAGCTCGCGTCTCAAATATATCCGCAAAAGGCCCATGAGATCGTCGATCTCGCTGATCGGGCGCTTCCAGTTCTCCGACGAAAAGGCGTAGAGCGTGAGATATCCCACGCCGAGCTCGCGGCAATGGGTGACGGTCTCGCGGACGACCTCGGCGCCCTGCTGGTGACCGGCGATGCGCGGCAGGCCCCGCGCCTTGGCCCAACGGCCGTTGCCGTCCATGATGATCGCCACATGGGCCGGCGGCGGCGGTTTCGACCCGAGCGATAAGGCGGCCTCCATGGCTCAGACCTGCATGATTTCCTGTTGCTTGGTCTCGAGCATCTCGTCGATCTGCTTGATATGCTCGTCGGTGACTTTCTGGATGTCGTCGCCCCAGAGGCGGTGCTCGTCCTCGGAGATTTCGCCCGCCTTCTCCATCCGCTTCAGCTTGTCCATGCCATCGCGGCGCACGTTGCGGACGGCGACCTTGGCCTGTTCGGCGTATTTCGCGGCGACCCGGGTCAGCTCCTCGCGCCGTTCCTCGTTGAGTTCGGGAATCGGCACGCGCACGAGCTGTCCATCGATCATGGGGTTGAGTCCGAGACCCGCGTCGCGGATCGCCTTCTCGACCACCTTGACCATGGACTTGTCCCAGACCTGGGCGGTGAGCATGCGCGGCTCGGGCACGCCGATGGTCGCCACCTGGTTGATCGGCATCTGGGTGCCGTAGGCGTCGACGGTCACGGGATCGAGCAGGCTCGGCGAGGCGCGGCCGGTGCGCAGTCCCGCAAGCTCCTTGCGCAGAACCTCGATAGCGCCGTTCATGCGGCGAGTCAGGTCATCGATATCCGGATCAGCCACGGTTCACTCCCCTTTTTTTGGGCGGCGCGGTGTCATGGGTGATGATCGTCGATCGCCCCCGGCCGCAAACCACCTCGGCGAAGCCGCCGTTGTCGAAAATCGAGAATACCAGAATGGGGATATCGTTTTCACGCGCAAGGGAGATCGCCGAGGCGTCCATCACCTTGAGATCGCGCGACAACACGTCGATATAGGCGAGGCGTTCATAACGCTCGGCGCCCCGATCCTTGACCGGATCGGCCGAGTAGACGCCGTCGACCTTGGTCGCCTTGAGGAGCGCGTCGCAGCGCATTTCGACCGCGCGCAGCGCCGCCGCCGTGTCGGTGGTGAAAAACGGGTTGCCGGTGCCGGCGGCGAACACGACGACGCGCTTCTTTTCGAGATGCCGCTCGGCGCGGCGGCGGATGAAGGGTTCGCACACCGTGTCCATCGGGATCGCCGACTGAACCCGAGTGTGGATGCCGACCGCCTCGAGCGCGGTCTGAATGGCGAGCGCGTTGATAACGGTGGCGAGCATGCCGATATGGTCGGCGGTCGCGCGTTCCATCCCCTTGGCGGCGCCCGAGACGCCGCGGAAAATGTTGCCGCCGCCGACGACGACGCAGATTTCGACGCCGAGTTCATGGACCGCGAGCACCTGGCGCGCGATTTGGGCGACGGTTTCGGGATCGAGGCCATAGCCTCGATCGCCCATCAGCGCTTCGCCGGAAAGCTTGAGCAGCACACGGCGATAGACAGGATTTGACGGCATGACGGTCCCAGACGATGCGATCCCGCGCGCGGTCGTCTTCAACGGTGCGATCGGCGCGCGCGGGGCGCAAGAATACTACATCGCCGGGCCGGCCGCATCCGCTTTGCGGCCGCCGCGCTTAGCGCGTGATTCACTTGAACCGAATCGGCGCCGGCCCGCTCCCCCGCCTGGCGCCGATTGAACGGATCATGCTTCAGCCCGCGATTTGCGAGGCGACCTCGGCGGCGAAATCGGTTTCGGCCTTTTCGATCCCCTCGCCGAGCGCGAAGCGACGGAAGCCGGCGACGCTTACCGGCGCGCCGACATCGGCGGCGGCGTCCTCGAGAACCTTGGAGATGCGGGTCTTGCCGTCGATCACCGAGACCTGCTCGAGAAGCACGACCTCCTGATAGAACTTGCGCAGCCGGCCCTCGACCATCTTCTCGATCACCGCGTCGGGCTTGCCCGAGGCGCGCGCCTGATCGACGAGCACCTTTCGCTCGCGCTCGACCGCCGCCGGATCGATCTCGTCGACGGTCAGGGCCTCGGGACGGGCGGCGGCGACATGCATGGCGATCTGCTTGCCGAGAGCGGCGAGCTTTTCGGCATCTCCCGTCGACGACAGCGCCACCAGCACGCCGATGCGCCCCAGGCCGGGCGCGATCTGGCCGTGCATGTAGCTCGCGACGACGCCGTTCTCGACCGACAGCGCGGCCGTGCGGCGAAGCTGGATGTTCTCGCCGATGGTCGCGACCAGCTCGGTCAAACGCTCGCCGACGTTCATGCCGGCGCCCGGATAGGGCGCATCGCGCAGCGCGGCGATATCGCCGCCGGTGTCCAGCGCGACCTCGGCCACGGTGCGCACCGCGTCCTGGAACGCCTCGTTGCGGGCGACGAAATCGGTTTCGGCGTTGATCTCGACCAGCGCCGCGCGAGTGCCGTCGGTCGCGATGCCGACCAAGCCGTCGCTGGCGACCCGGCCGGCCTTCTTGGCGGCGGCGGCGAGACCCTTCTTGCGCAGCCAGTCGACCGCGGCCTCGAGATCGCCCGAGGTTTCGATCAGCGCCTTCTTGCAGTCCATCATGCCCGCGCCAGTCTTGTCGCGTAGCTCTTTCACCTGGCGAGCGGAAATCTCGGCCATAATTACCTCGTTCGGTTCACGTATGCTTCGCACGACCGGGCCGCGCGCGGCGGCCCGGCGGATGGCGCGGGCTCAGGCGCTCGCGCCGGCTTTCTCGCCTTCGCTCGCCTCGGCGGAGGGCTCGCTCGCCGGTGCCTCGGCTGGCGCCTCCTTGGCGGCATCCTCGGGAGCCGCTTCGGCGGGCGCGGCCTCGGGCTCGTCCTTTTCGGCTTCGGCCGGCGCCGTCCCGCCGTCGGCCTTTCCGGCCTCGGGCTTGGCTTCGATCTCCGCCTCGGGCTTGGCCTCCGCCTCGGCCGCCTTGTCCTCGGCCTCGGGAACGACCTCGGCCGGCGCGGCTTCCGCTGCGCCCACGTCGACGCCGGCGGCGTGCATCTCCTCCTGGATGCCGTCGAGGACGGCGCTGGAGATGAGCTGGCAATAAAGATTGATCGCCCGCAGCGCGTCGTCGTTGCCGGGGATCGGGTAGGTGATCGGATCGGGATCCGAGTTGCTGTCGATCACGGCGGCGATGGGAATTCCGAGCTTCACCGCCTCGGCGACCGCGATCGCTTCCTTGTTGGTGTCGATAATGAACAGGATGTCGGGCAACCCGCCCATGTCCTTGATGCCGCCGAGCGCGCGCTCGAGCCGGTCGCGCTCGCGGGTCAACCTGAGAAGTTCTTTCTTGGTCAGTCCGGTATGCTCCTCGGCGAGCTGCCCCTCGAGCTCGCGCAGGCGGCGGATCGAGACCGAGATCGTCTTCCAGTTGGTCAGCATGCCGCCGAGCCAGCGGTGATTGACGTAGAACTGCCCGCAGCGCTTGGCCGCCGCGGCGACCGGCTCGGCCGCTTGGCGCTTGGTGCCGACGAACAGAACCCGACCGCCGCCCGCGACCACGTCGCGCACGGTCTCGAGCGCCCGATAGAGCAGCGGCACCGTCTGCTGGAGATCGATGATATGGGAATCGTTGCGGACCCCGAACAAATAGGGGGCCATCTTCGGGTTCCAGCGCCGAGTCTGATGCCCGAAATGCACGCCGGCCTCAAGGAGCTGGCGCATGGTAAACGTCGGAAGAGCCATGATAGGACGTCCTCTTTTCCGGTTAGCCCGCCGCGGGGGCTGGACCGGCCATCGGCCGGCCACCGGATCGACGTCGGGATCTTCGCCCTTTCGGGCCCGCCGCCGCATCCCCGCGTGTGGATTTGGTGCCGGTTTTTAGCCTGTCCACCGCCGGACCGCAAGGTTTAACAGCCGGCGGAGAAAAACCATGATGTTATGACGGCTTTCGGGCGGATCAGCGTTCGCTGACCTCGAGAACGCCCGGAACGGCGCCGAGCTCCAGGCCCAGCGTCGGATCGATCGCATAGGCGCCCGGCAAGGTCAGGGCGATTTCGCGCGCCCCGTCCTCGACCAGAAGGATCACGCGCCCCCGTCCCCGCCCCGCCTTTTCGAGCAACGCGCGCAGCCGCTCGATCGGGCGGTCGTCGGCGAGCCGCAGGGTCAGCTCGGTCGCCGCGTCGCGCACCACGTCGTCGAGAAGCCGGACCTCGCGCGCGGTGACGCGCAGGCTTTCGCCCTCGATCCGCGCGTCGGCGGCGACGAACAGCGGCCGGCCCGTGTCCAGGAACTCGCGCGTGGCGGCGAGCACCTCGGAGAAGAAGGCGACCTCGACCGTTCCGCTCTGGTCCGAGAGCTGGACGAAGGCGTAGCGCCCGCCCTTCGACGAACGTCGCTCCTGGCGCCCGACCGAGACGCCCGCGAGATTGACCGCGGCCATGCCGCGCCTCGCGATATGCTCGGCGAGACCGCCGATCGGCATCACGTCGATCCGGTCGAGCCGCGCCGCGTAAGCCTCGAGCGGATGGGCCGAAAGATAGAAGCCGAGCGCCTCGTACTCGCGGCGCAGGCGCTCCATGACCGGCCAGTCGTCGGCCTCGGGCAGCACGGGCGCGAGCGCCTTGGCCGCGGCCTTGGCGCCGCCGAACAGGTTGACCTGATTGCTTTCGCGCTCGGCCGCGGCGGCGTTGGCGAAGCGCAGCAGCGTCTCGATCGCGGCGAAAACCCGCGCGCGGTTGGCGTCCAGGCAGTCGAAGGCCCCCGCGATGGCGAGGTTTTCGAGCTGGCGGCGGTTGACCACCCGAGGGTCGATCCGCCGCGCGAAGTCGAGAAGATCGGTGAACGGGCCATTCGCCTCGCGCTCTTCGATCAGCGCCCGCATCGCCTGCGCGCCGACGTTCTTAATGGCCGCCAGCGCGTAGCGGACGCCGCGCCGTCCCTCGCCTCCGGCGTCTCCGTCGATCGCCTCGACCGTGAACTCGACGCCCGAGCGGTTGATGTCGGGTGGCAGCAGCGCGATTCCGAGCCGGTCGAGCTCGCGCCGGAAGCCGTTGATCTTGTCGGTATTGCCGAGTTCGAGGCTCATCGAGGCGGCCATGAACTCGACCGGGTGGTTGGCCTTGAGATAAGCGGTCTGATAGGCGACCAGCGCGTAAGCCGCGGCGTGACTCTTGTTGAAGCCGTAGCCGGCGAACTTGGCGACCAGGTCGAAGATATGGACGGCCCGGGGCCGTGGCACGCCGCGCGCCACCGCGCCGTCGACGAAGGCCTGGCGCTGGGCGTCCATCTCGGACTTGATCTTCTTGCCCATGGCGCGACGCAGAAGATCGGCCGCGCCGAGACTGTAGCCCGAGAGCACCCGGGCAATCTCCATCACCTGTTCCTGATAGATGATGACGCCGAAGGTCTCCTTGAGGATGCCTTCGAGCGAGGGATAGAGGTAATCGGGCGTTTCTTCGCCGTGCTTGCAGGCGATGTAGCGCGGGATGTTGTCCATCGGCCCCGGACGGTAGAGCGCCACCAGCGCGACGATGTCGCCGAAGCTGTCGGCGCGCATGCGCCGGAGCGCATCGCGCATCCCCGCGCTTTCGAGCTGGAACACGCCCACCGTGTCGCCGCGGCCGAGAAGCGCGTAGGTCGCCGGGTCGTCGAGCGGCAGGGCGTCGAAGTCGATTTCGAGCCCGCGCGCCGCCAGAAGCCGCCGCGCCCGGTCGAGCACGGTCAGCGTCTTGAGGCCCAGGAAGTCGAACTTGACCAGCCCGGCCTTCTCGACGTCCTTCATCGAGAACTGGGTCACCGGCACGTCGGAGCGCGGGTCGCGGTAAAGCGGCACCAACGCATCGAGCGGCCGGTCGCCGATCACCACGCCGGCGGCGTGGGTCGAGGCGTGGCGATAGAGCCCTTCGAGCTTGAGCGCGATGCCGATCAACCGGGCGACGCTCTCGTCCTCGTCGCGGGCGGCGCGAAGCGCGGGCTCGTTTTCGATCGCCTCGCCGAGCGTGACCGGGCTGGCCGGGTTGTTGGGCACCATGCGGCAGATCGCGTCGACCTTGCCGTAAGGCATTTCGAGCACCCGGCCCACGTCGCGCAGCGCCGCGCGCGCGCGCAAGGTGCCGAAGGTGATGATCTGGGCGACCTGGCGGCTGCCGTACTTCTCCTGGACGTGGTGGATCACCTCGTCGCGCCGTTCTTCGCAGAAGTCGATGTCGAAGTCGGGCATCGACACGCGCTCGGGGTTGAGGAAGCGCTCGAACAGAAGGCCGTGGCGCAGCGGGTCGAGGTCGGTGATCGTCAGCGCCCAGGCGACCACCGAGCCGGCGCCCGAGCCGCGTCCCGGGCCGACCGGAATGCCCTTCGCCTTCGCCCACTGGATGAACTCGGCGACGATCAGGAAGTAGCCCGGAAAATCCATCTCGATGATGACGCCGAGCTCGTATTCGAGGCGCTCGTGATAGGACTTGATGGTCCGAGCGCGCGTGGCCTCGTCCATGTCGGGGGTCAGAACCTGGCTCTCCAGCCGACGGTCGAGCCCGGCGCGCGCCTGGGCGCGCAGCTCGTCGGCCTCGGTCCGGCCCGGGGCGACCGGGAACGCCGGCAGGATCGGCGCGCGGCGGGGCGCCCGCGCCGCGCAGCGCCGCGCGACGACCAGGGTGTTGTCGACCGCCTCTGGCAGATCGGCGAACAGTACCCGCATCTCGGCGGGCGTTTTCAGGCGATGCTCGGGGGTCAGGCGCCGCCGATCGCCGCGGCTGAGCGTCGTGCCGTCGGCGATGCAAAGAAGCGCGTCCTGGGCGGCGAACATGTCGGCGCCGACGAAGAAACAGTCGTTGGTCGCGATCAGTGGCAGATCCCGGGCGTAGGCGAGATCGATCAGCGCCGGCTCGATCCGCCGCTCGATGTCCAAGCCGTGGCGCATCAGCTCGACGTAGAGCCGCCCCGGGAACAACCGCGCGAGCCGCGCGAGCGTTTCCTCGGCGGCGCTCTCCTGTCCTTCGCCGATTCGCCGCCCGACCGGTCCCTGGGGACCGCCGGTCAGCGCGATCAGGCCCGCCGACTGACTCTCCAGACTTTCCCAGGTGACCATGGGCGGCTCGCCCGGCGCGCCATCGAGGAACGAGCGGCTGACCAGTCGTACCAGGTTCTCGTACCCCTCGGGCGATTGAGCAAGAACCACGAGCTGGTCGCTGCGCGCCATCCGCGCGCCGCCGCGCTCCTCGTCGTCGCGTTCGAGCGGCAGCACGCAGCCGACGATCGGCTGGATGCCGGCGGCGGCGCAGGCCTCCGAGAACTGCATGGCGCCGAACAGGTTGCCCGAATCGGTGATCGCGACCGCCGGCATGCGGGCGTCGCGGCACCAGGCGACGAGATCGTCGAGCTTGATCGCCCCTTCCGACAGCGAGAAGGCGGTATGGACGCGAAGATGGACGAAATCGGCGTGGCTCACGGCGCGACGATCCTTCCGTCCTCGAGCGAGACCGTGCGGTCCATGCGCTCGGCGAGCGCGAGGTTGTGGGTCGCGATCAGGGCGGCGAGGCCCCGATCGCGGACCAAGCGGGCGAGTTCGGCGAACACGGTCTCGGCGGTCGTCGGGTCGAGGTTGCCGGTCGGCTCGTCGGCGAGCAAAAGCTCGGGCTCGTTGGCGACCGCGCGGGCGATGGCGACGCGCTGCTGCTCGCCGCCCGAAAGCTGGCCCGGGCGGTGCGTGGCGCGTGGGCCGACGCCGAGGCGGTCGAGCAGTTCCCGGCCGCGCGCGCGCGCGGCGCGCTGGTCGCGCCCGGCGATCATCTGCGGCAGCATCACGTTCTCGATCGCCGAGAATTCGGGCAGCAGATGGTGGAACTGGTAGACGAAACCGAGGCGCTTGCGCCGGATCAGCGTGCGCGCGTCGTCCGACAGCCCCCCGCAATCGACGCCGGCGACCGCGACGTCGCCCGCGTCTGGGCGTTCGAGCAGCCCGGCGAGATGCAGCAGCGTCGATTTGCCCGCCCCCGACGGCCCGACCAGGGCGACGAGTTCGCCCGGCGCGAGCGCGAGCGAGGCGCCGCGCAGCACTTCGAGCCGCGTGTCTCCCTGAACAAAGGCGCGCGTCACGCCCGAGAGCGCGAGCACCGGCTCACTCATAGCGCAGGGCCTCGACCGGATCGAGGCGCGCCGCGCGCCACGACGGATAGATGGTGGCGAGGAACGAGAGAACGAGCGAGAGCAGAACCACCGTCGTCACCTCGGCGCCGTCGATGCGCGCGGGAAGCTGGGAGAGAAAATAGATCTCCTCGGCGAACAGCTCGCTGCCCGTGAGGCCCTCGATCCAGCGGCGGATGGTCTCGATGTTGGCGGCGAAGGCGACGCCGAGGGCGAGCCCGAACAGCGTCCCCGCCACGCCGATGCTCGCGCCGGTGAGGAAGAAGATGCGCATCACCATGCCGCGCGTCGCGCCCATGGTGCGCAGAATCGCGATGTCGCGCCCCTTGTCCTTCACCAGCATGATGAGGCTGGAGACGATGTTGAACGCCGCCACCAGGACGATCAGCGTGAGGATGATGAACATCACGTTGCGTTCGACCTGAATGGCGCCGAAGAACTGGGCGTTGGCCTGCTCCCAGTCGTAGATGCGCCCGCGCGTGCCGACGACCTTGATCACGTCGCGGCGCGCCTCGTCGAGGGCGCCCGGCGCGAACGGATCGGTGATGTCGAGCTCGATTCCCGTGACCGCCTTGCCGAGACGGAAGTACCGCTGGGCGTCGGCGAGCGGCATGTAGATGAAGCCGTTGTCGTATTCGTACATGCCGACGTCGAAGGTGCCGGCGAGCGGATAGGCCAGGCTGCGCGGCATGGTGCCGAACACGGTCGCGGTGCCCTGGGGCGAAATCAACGTCACGGGATCGCCGGGCGAAAGGCCGAGACGCTCGGCGAGCCGCGCGCCCATGATGACCGCGCCGCCGGCGGCGAAGCGGTCGAGCGCGCCCGGGGTCAGGGTTTCGGCCACCAGCCGCCGGGCGGCGAGGTCGTCGGCGCGCAGCCCCCGCACCAGCGCCCCCGAGGTCTGTCCCTGGCGCGAGGCGGCGAGCACCTGGCCCTCGACGATCGGGCTCGCGCGCCGAACGCCGTCGAGCGCCTTCAGGCGCGCCGCGAGCGCGTCGTAGTCGTCGAGCCTGCCGCCGAAGCCGTAGACCGTGATCTGCCCGTTGACGCCCAGAATCCGGTTGAGCAGGTCATAGCGAAAGCCGTTCATGACCGACAGCACGATGATCAGCGCGGCGACGCCCAGCGTGATGCCGAGGAACGAGAACCCGGCGATGACCGAGACGAAGCCCTCGGCCCGGCGCGCCCGCAGATAGCGCGCCGCGACCATTCGTTCGAAGGGCGAGAACATCGGCCTCAGGCCGTGAGGCGAGCGAGCGCCGCCTCCGCCGAAAGCTCGTCGCGTTCGCCCGTCGCCCGGCGCTTGAGCTCGACGACGCCCTTGGCGAGCCCCCGGGGGCCCACGGTGAGCTGCCAGGGAAGCCCGATCAGATCGGCGGTCGCGAACTTGACGCCCGCGCGCTCGGCGGTGTCGTCGTAGAGCACCTCGACCCCCGACGCGCGGAGCTTGGCGTACAGATCCTCGCAGGCCGCGTCGGTCGCCGCGTCGCCGGGCTTGAGATTGATCAGCGCGACCGCGAAGGGCGCCACCGCGTCGGGCCAGATGATGCCGGCGTCGTCGTGGCTCGCCTCGATGATCGCGCCGACCAGCCGCGAGACGCCGATGCCGTAGGAGCCCTGCTCGACCGGCACGGTTTCGCCCTCGGCCGTGGTCACGACGGCGTTCATGGGCTTCGAGTACTTGGTGCCGAAGTAGAAGATATGCCCGACCTCGATCCCCCGCGCGGTGACCAGGTCGTCGGGCGCGACCGGGCAGGCGTCCGGGTCGTGCTTGTCGTCGGTCACGGCGTAGTGCTGGGTCCATTGCGCGACGATCGGCTCGAGATCGGCGTCGTAGTCGATGCCCGCCGACAGAACGTCGTATTCGATCAGCGCCCGATGGCAGTAGACCGCGCTCTCCCCGGTGTCGGCGAGGATCACGAACTCGTGGCTGAGATCGCCGCCGATGGGGCCGGTATCGGCCTGCATGGGGATCGCCCGCAACCCCATGCGCGCGAAGATGCGCAGGTAGGCGACGAACATGCGGTTGTAGGATCGCTTGGCGCCGGCGAAATCGACGTCGAAGGAATACGCGTCCTTCATCAGGAACTCGCGCCCGCGCATGACGCCGAAGCGCGGCCGCACCTCGTCGCGGAACTTCCATTGGATGTGATAGAGGTTCCGGGGCAGCTCGCGGTAGCTCTTGACCGAGGCGCGGAAGATGTCGGTGATCTGCTCCTCGTTGGTCGGGCCGTAAAGCAGGTCGCGGTCGTGGCGGTCGCGGATGCGCAGCATCTCCTTGCCGTAATCCTCGTAGCGGCCGCTCTCGCGCCACAGCTCGGCCGGCTGGATGGTCGGCATCAGCACTTCCTGACAACCGGCGATATCCAACTCCCGGCGCACGATCTCCTCGATCCGCTTGAGCACGCGAAAACCCAGCGGCAGCCAGGAGTAGATCCCGGCGCTCGACTGGCGAATCATGCCGGCGCGGAGCATCAAGCGATGCGAGGCGATCTGCGCCTCGGCCGGCGTTTCCTTGAGCGTGGGCAAGAAATAGGCGGAAAGGCGCATCGATCCCTCGGATTTGTCCTGCGGCGGGCGCAGGGACTTTATCAAAGGGGCGACGCGAGGGGGAGTGCGAAAGCGGCCGCCGATTCAGATCATTGCAAACGCGGCCATTACTGTTTGGCGCAGGCGGCGGCGATGCGTTCGAGATCGGGCGCCGAAAGCGGCTGACCGTCGAAGCTGACGATTCCGTTCTCGATCGTCACCACGCCGATCCGCGCGGTCGCGTCGAAGCGATCGATCTCGCCCCCCGCCCCGGTGAATGCGCCGCTGTCGCCGGGAGTGCCGGTGAAGGCGCGGATCGGTAGATCGATATCGACGACGACGGTCTCGGCGTCGATGTCGAGACGCGGCTGCTCGGCGAGATCGGCGGGCGCGACCGGGTTTCCGTCCGCGTCCACGCCCGGTCGGTAGGCGACGTCCGGGGCCGGCACATGGGCGGTGATCCTGGCGCAGTCCTCGCGCGAGACGATCGCGGTCGCGGCGCGCGCGGGCCCCGGGGAAACCAGGGCCAGAAAAACAAGCAACGCGGCTGGAACCGAACGGCGCATCCCCCATGCTCGCGCGGCGCGCTTAACGAAGCGTTAGGATCTGCCCGACGCCGGCCTTGACGGAAGCTTATATAACTATAATACTAGTTTTATCGTTTAATGGACGCGGTGGAATGCGATG
Organism: uncultured Alphaproteobacteria bacterium; assembly: GCA_964531525.1. GTDB lineage: Bacteria > Pseudomonadota > Alphaproteobacteria > JAAXGF01 > JAAXGF01 > CAYYWV01. Next base: position 35,505 of record CAZHDF010000002.1, read on the forward strand.
ACGCTCGCATTGGAAGAAGCGGCGCAGGGTTTCGCGGCGGTGGGCTCGGAGCCGCGGCTCGAGGTCCTGCTCGAACTGGTGCGCGCCGGCCATGACGGGTTGACGGTCGGTGAAATCCGGCAACGCCTCGACATGCCGGCCTCGACATTGGCCCATCATCTGAGATTTCTCGCCGCCGCCGGCCTGATCGACCAGAAGCGCCGAGGGCGCGCGGTCGTCAATCATGCGGCCTACGGGCGGATCGAGGGCCTGGCCGCCTTCCTTCTCCGAGAATGCTGCACCGAGCCCGGGGGAGGCCAAGAAGACAGGAGCGCGAAATGACCGAATTGGCGTTGACCGGCCTGGGTGCCCTGCGCAAGGGGATCGAACTGACTCGTTCGGTTTGGACGCTGATCGCCGCGATTCCCCTGGCGGTCCTCGTGCTCGATCCCGGCGAGTTCGTCGCGATTATTCGGATTGCCGCCACCGCGCTGTGGAGCACCCTGCCTTACGTGGTGGTAGCGGTCCTTTTGATCGGCTTTCTCAAGGCCAGCGGTGCCGAGGTCGTCGTCGCCCGCGCCTTCGAGGGCCGGGAAAGACGCATGATCCTGTTCGCCGCCTTGTTGGGTGGCCTGGCGCCATTCTGCTCCTGCGAGGTCATCCCGTTCGTCGCCGGACTTCTGGCCGCCGGCGCGCCGCTTTCGGCGGTGATGGCGTTCTGGCTTTCCTCGCCCCTGATCGACCCGCCGACGCTGTTCATCACGGCGGGCGTTCTCGGCTGGGGGTTCGCGATCGGCAAGGCCGTCGGCGCCGTCGCGCTGGGATTGTTGGGCGGCTTCGCGACCAGCGCCTTGATCCATCGCGGCGGTTTCGCCAATCCGCTGCGACCTCGTTCGTCGGGCGGGTGCTGCGCCTGCGCCGCCTCGCCTTTCGAAGACGCCAAGCCGGTTTGGCGTTTCTGGGAAGAGGGTCCCCGGCGTGAGATTTTCCGGATCGAAGGTTTGCGGAACGCCGTCTTTCTCCTGAAGTGGCTGGGCTTCGCCTATCTCCTCGAAGCGCTTCTCGTCACCTATGTTCCGGCGGCCACGATCGGCGGGCTCGTCGGCGGCGAGGGCTTCTGGCCGATCGTTCTCGGCGCGTTCGTCGGCGCGCCCGCCTATCTCAACGGCTACGCCGCGCCTCCCCTGGTCGCGGGCCTCATGGAGCAGGGCATGAGCGCCGGGGCCGCCATGTCCTTCATGGTCGCCGGCGCGGTCAGCTCGGTCCCGGCCATGGCGGCCGTGTGGTCGCTCGTCAGACGCTCGGTCTTCGTCGCCTATCTAGGCTTCGGCATCGGCGGCGCGATCGTGGTCGGCACGATCTTCGGGGCGCTGGTTTAAGCGCGCAGCCAGGGCGGGTCGAGCGCGAGGATGCGCGCGTGCACGGGGCAGCTTTCGTCGTGCGCGCCGGGAAGATAGCCGGTGCTCATCAGGAACTCGCCGACGATCTCGCCTCCGGTAAAGCGGAAGGTCTTGCGGAACAGACGCACCCAATCCTCGCGCGGCATTGGGTGGTGGGCGTCGAGCCAGGCGGCGAAACCGCCGAACTCTTCGCGGATCGAGACCAGCCGGCGGGCGTTCTCGATCGCCGCGTCGACCTTGAGCCGGTTGCGGATGATGCTTGCGTCCGAGAGAAGCCGCGCCCGGTCGGCGTCGCCGAAGGCCGCGACCGCGTCGACGTCGAAGTTCGCGTAGGCCGCGCGGAAGCCCGCGCGCTTCTTGAGAACCGTCAGCCAGGAAAGCCCCGCCTGATTGATTTCGAGGACCAGGCGTTCGAACAATTCGGCGTCTCCGGTGAGCGGGAAGCCGTATTCCTCGTCGTGATAGGGGCCGTGGAAGGGATGGCCCGGCGCGGCCTCGCAATAGCTCGTCATTGGGCGGTCATTGCAGGAAGCCGCGAAAATCCACTAGGTCGTATTCGACCGCGACGGCGGCCGCGCCCGTGATCGCCGCCGCGATCAACGCCGCGATCAATGCCTTGAGCGCGATGCGCGGGCGCTCGGGCGCGCCGGCGTCATGGCCGGCCTCGGCTTCCTCGGGGGCCTTCGCGCCGAACGGCAGCGCCATGAAGAAGATCATCCACCAGACGATGATAAAGACGACGGCGATGGCGATCGGGCTCACCCCCGGGCCTCCTCGATCTCGATCAGAGTGCCGCAGAAGTCCTTGGGGTGCAGAAACAGGACCGGGTTGCCATGGGCGCCGATGCGGGGTTCGCCGTCGCCCAGCACGCGCGCGCCCTGGGCCGCCAGCCGGTCGCGCGCGGCGATGATGTTCTCGACCTCGAAGCAGATGTGATGAATCCCGCCCTCGGGCTTGCGCGAGAGAAAACCCGCGATCGGCGACTCTTCGCCGAGCGGCGCGAGGAGCTCGATCTTGCTGTTGGGAAGCTCGACGAAAACCGTGGTCACGCCGTGCTCGGGCATGGCCACGGGGTCCGAGACCTCGGCCCCGAGAACGTCGCGGTAAAGCGCTGCGGCGGCATCGAGGTCGGGCACCGCGATGGCCACGTGGTTGAGTCGTCCGATCATTGTTTTTTTCCTCGCCTCGTCGGCCCCATCATAAGGGCCCGGCGGTGCGCATCAAGCGGCGCCGAGGCGCAGGATCTGGACCTCGACCACGGGACGCTTGCCGGTATGCGCGCGCAACGCGCGGCGCGCGGCGGCGACCACCGCCTCGCGCAGCGCCGCGTCGTCGTCGCGGACCCGGGGCGGCAGGGCCTTGACCGCGCTCGCGACGCCCGCGCCGGCGACCGCGAGCACCGCCTTCTCGTCGTCCTCGCCGCTCTCGGCGTTCGTTTCGCCGTCGTCGTTGGCGTGAACCAGCCCCTGGGCCGTCACGCGCGGCGGGGCGGCGAGATTGCCGCCGCCGTCGAGGACCAGCGAGACGAAGGCGATGCCGTTGTACATGATGCGCCGGCGCGCGCCGACCACCGGGCTGTCGTCGGCGACGATCGCCTTGCCGTCGGCGATCAGCCGCCCGGCGCGGACATGGTCGATCACCTCGGCGGTTCCCGGCGCGAGACGCAGGAGATCGCCGTTCTCGACCACCACCGCCTCGGGCACCTGGAGCGAGCGGGCGAAGCGCGCGTGCTCCAAAAGGTGCCGCGCCTCGCCGTGCACGGGCACCGCGATCCTCGGGCGGACCCAGCCGTACATGCGCTGAAGCTCGTCGCGGCAGGGGTGGCCCGAGACATGGATAAAATGGTCCTCCTCGGTCACCACCTCGGCGCCGAGCGCGATCAATTGGTTGTGCAGCCGGTTGATGGCGAGCTCATTGCCGGGAATGATCTTGGACGAGAAGATCACCACGTCGCCCGCGCCCAGGGTGACGTTGGGATGCTCGCCCGACGCGATCCGCGACAGGGCCGCGCGGGGCTCGCCCTGACAGCCGGTGCAAAGGTAAAGCACGCGATCGGGCGGCAGCGCGCGGGCGTCGCGCTCGCCGATTACCTCGAAGTCGGCCGGAAGATAGCCGGTCGCCCGCGCGGCGTCGGTGATTCGCCACAGCGAGCGGCCGACGAGCACGAGTTCGCGTCCGTGCGCCTTCGCCGCCGCCGCCGCGCTCTCGATCCGCGCGACGTTGGAGGCGAAGCAGGCGACCGCGACCTGGCCCGAATAGCGTCCGACGATCTCGATCATGCTGTCGCGCACCGCCGCTTCCGAGCCCGATTCGCCCGCCCGCAGCACGTTGGTCGAATCGCAGACCATGGCGAGCACGCCCTCGTCGCCGAATCGGCGCAGCGCCGCCTCGTCGGTGGCCTCGCCCACCAGCGGGTCGGGATCGAGCTTCCAGTCGCCGGTATGCAGCACCAGCCCCGCCGGGGTGCGGATGGCGAGCGCGTTGGGCTCGGGAATCGAATGGGTGAGCGAGACGAACTCGATCGCGAAGGGGCCGATCTCGATGTTGCCGCCGAGGGGAACCTCGATGATCTCCATTTCGCGCGCGCGCGGGGGGGCGTCGTCGCGATCGAGCTTGCGGCGCAGGACGGCGGCGGCGAAGGGGGTCGCGTAGACCGGGCAGCCGAGCCGCGCCCAGAGATAGGGCACCGCGCCCAGATGATCCTCGTGAGCATGGGTCAGCACGATGCCGAGAAGATCGTCGCGGCGCTCGGCGATGAAGGCGGGATCGGGCAGGATCACGTCGACTCCGGGAAACCGTTCGTCGGCGAAGGTGATGCCGAGATCGACCATCAGCCACTTGCCGCCGTAGCCGTAGAGATTGAGGTTCATGCCGATTTCGCCGGCCCCGCCGAGCGGCAGAAAGAGAAGCTCGCCCTTCCTTTCCCCCCGACGCGTGTTCTTGGTTGTCATTTCCGGTCCTTGCGGTTGCGGCGATAGATTTCGAGCAAGCCGTGCATGGTGAGGTCGGGCTCGACATGGCGGATGACTTCGGTCGCCTTGTCGAACAGCGGCGCGAGACCGCCGGTCGCGAGCACGGTCATGGGAGCGCCGAACTCGGCCTCGATGCGCGCGACGACGCCCTCGATCAGGCTGACGTAGCCCCAGTAGACGCCCGACTGCATGGCCTTGGTCGTCGAGGTGCCGATGACCTTCGGCGGGCGTCGGGCCGCCACCCGAGGCAGCCGGGCCGAGGCCATGTGGAGCGCGTCGAGCGACAAGTTGACCCCGGGCGCGATCACGCCGCCACGATAGGCGCCGTCGGCCGCGACCACGTCGAAGGTCGTCGCGGTGCCGAAGTCGATCACGATCAGCGGCCCCGAATGCCGGCTATGCGCGGCGACCGCGTTGACCAGTCGATCGGCGCCGACCTCGGCGGGGTGCTCGACCTCGACCGCGATGCCGAGATCGAGATCGGCGTTCACCATCAGCGGCTCGCAGCCGTAATAGCGCCGGCACAGGCTGTGCAGGGTGAAATCGCTTTCCGGAACGACGCTCGAAATGATGGCGTCGCTTATGCGCTCGGGCGCGATCTCGGCGAGCGCCATGAGCTGGGCGAGCCAGACGGCGTATTCGTCGGCGGTGCGCTCGACCGTCGTGACCGCGCGCCATTGGCTTTTCTGGCGGTCGCCCTCGTAGACGGCGAAAACGGTGTTGGTGTTGCCGACGTCGATGGCGAGAAGAAGCGGCGCGCTCAAGCCTTGGTCTCCCGTTCCGTCCCCTGCTCCCCGGGGGCATTCCGCGCGTTCTCGAAATACACGTCGCCCGCAGTGATCAGGCGGCGCGCGCCGGCCGCGTCCTCGAGGACCAGGGCGCCGGTCTCGTCGATCTCGACGAAGCGCCCGACAACGGTTTCCTCGCCGAGGGCGACGGAGATCGGTTCGCCGATCCCCTTGGCGTCGCGCAACCAGGCCGCGCGCACCGGGGCGAAGCCGTCGTCGAGCCAGCGGTTGATCCAGGCGAGAAGATGGCGCGAGAACCGCTCGAGCATGAGCGCGGGCGCGATCGCGCCGCAGCCCTCGTCGCGCAGCGAGGTCGCGGGGAAATCGGTCTCGGTGGGCGCCGCGGCGAGGTTCATCCCCATCCCCAGCACCAGCCAGTCGAGGCGACTGCCCCCGGTGATCGAGGATTCGAGTAGGATACCCGCCACCTTGCGATCGTTGACCAGAATGTCATTGGGCCACTTATACGCGATCTCGGTCAACGGCGGAGCGACCGCGCCGATCGCGGCCGCCGCGCCCAGCGCCGCGACGAAGGAAAGCTGCGCCGCCTCGGCGGGGGCGCGGTCGGGTCTGAGCACGAGAGAAAGATAAAGGTTACCGGGCGGCGAATGCCAGCTTCGCCCGCGCCGTCCTCTGCCCGCCCGTTGGCTTTGCGCCCAGACGAGGGTCCCGTCCTCGGCCCCGTCCTCGGCGAGCGCGCGGGCCTCGTCGTTGGTGCTGCCGACTTCGTCGAGCGCGACGAGGCGATAGGCGGGCGGCAGGCGCGGCGCGTCGCTCACGGAAACAGGGCGGCGGCGGCGGTCTTCGCGCCGCTGAGCAACGGCGACGGATAGAGGAAGAAGAACAGCGTGAAGATGCCGGTCGCGGCGAGCACGAGGGTGATCTCGCGTCCGACCGGGCGGTCGAAGGGATCGGCCTGCTCGTCGAAGTACATGATCTTGACGATCCGCAGATAGTAGAACGCGCCCACCACGCTGGTCAGCACGCCGAACACGGCGAGCCCGTAAAGCTGGGCCTCGATCGCGGCGAGAAAGACGTAGAGCTTGCCGAAGAAGCCGGCGAGCGGCGGAACCCCGGCCATCGAGAACATGAACACGCCCATCACGAGCGCCATCATCGGTTGGCTGCGCGACAGCCCGGCGAGGTCGGAGATGCTCTCGACCATGCGGCCCTGGCGGCGCATGGCGAGGATGCAGCCGAAGGTGCCGACGTTCATGGCGAGATAGATCGCCATGTAGATCAACACGCCGCGCACGCCCGCCTCGCTGCCCGCGGCGAGACCGACCAGGGCGTAGCCGACATGGCCGATCGAGCTGTAGGCCATCAGCCGCTTGATGTTGTTCTGGGCGATCGCGGCGAAGGCGCCGAGCGCCATCGAGGCGACCGAGATGAAGATCACGATCTGCTGCCACTGGTCGAGCAGGTTGCCGAACGGCTCGAGCATTACGCGCAGGAACAGCGCGAGCGCGGCGATCTTGGGCGCGACCGCGAAGAAGGCGGTGACCGGCGTTGGCGCGCCCTCGTAGACGTCGGGGGTCCACATGTGGAAGGGCACCGCCGAAACCTTGAAGGCGAGCCCCGCCGTCAGGAATACGAGCCCGACGATCACGCCGAGCGAGACCTCGCCGCCGCCGGCGAACAGGGTGGCGAGGGCGGCGAAGCGCGTCGTGCCGGTGAAGCCGTAGATCAGCGAGGCGCCGTAGAGCAGCATGCCCGAGGCGAGCGCGCCGAGGACGAAGTACTTGAGGCCGGCCTCGGTCGAGCGCACCGAATCGCGCTGGAAGGCGGCGATGATGTAAAGCGATAGGCTTTGCAGCTCGAGCCCCATGTAAAGGGCGACCAGATCGTTGGCCGAGACCATCAGCAGCATGCCGGCGGTGGCGAACACGATCAGCACCGGATACTCGAACCGGTCCATCTTCTCGCGCTGCAGGTAGCCGAGCGACATGATCAGCGTCAGGCTCGCGCCGATCAGCACCAGCGTCTTCATGAAGACGGCGAAGTCGTCGACCACGAACAGTCCGTCCCCCGCCACCGGCGCCCGATTGGCCGGTCCCAGGGTGAACAGGAAGGCGACCACGAAGCTGGCGACGGCGAGCGCGGCGATGGCGCGCGTCGAACCCTTGCCGCGAAACACGCCGATCATCAGCAGGGCCATGCCGACTGCGGCGAGCCAGACCTCGGCCAGAACCGGCGTCAAGTCGAGCGAAGCGGTCATCCCTTGCCTCCTAGCGCTGGATCATCGCGATCGCCGAGGCGGGATCGATTGTCCCGCTGGCCTGGACGATCAGGTTCTCGACCGACGCGCGGATCGGCGCGAGAAACGCCTCGGGATAGATGCCCAGCAGCATCACGACCACGATCATCGGCGCGAAAATCGCGATCTCGCGACCGTTCACGTCGGCGATCGCCTTCAGATGTTCCTTGGTGAGATCGCCGAACACCACCCGCCGGTAACACCACAGCATGTAGGCGGGGCCGAGGATGATCCCGGTCGTGGCGAGGGCGGCGACCCAGGTGTTGGCCTGGTAGGCCCCGACCAGCGACAGGAACTCACCGACGAAACCCGAGGTGCCCGGCAGGCCGACAGACGCGAAGACGAACAGCATGAAAATGAAGGCATAGATCGGCATGCGCTTCACCAACCCGCCGTAATGAGCGATCAGGCGCGAGTGCTGGCGGTCATAGACGATGCCGACGCAAAGGAACAACGCCGCCGAGACCACGCCGTGGCTGATCATCACGAGAAGCGCGCCCTCGATTCCCTGCGTGTTGAGCGTGAAGATGCCGATGGTGACGAAGCCCATATGGGCGACCGAGGAATAGGCGACCATCTTCTTCATGTCCTCCTGGGCGAGCGCGACCAGCGAGGCGTAGATGATCGCGACCACGCTCAGCACGTAGACCAGGGGCGTGAAGTAGGCCGTGGCGTCGGGCAGCATGGGCAGCGAGAAGCGCAGGAAGCCGTATCCGCCGAACTTCAGCAGCACGCCCGCGAGCACCATCGAGCCCGCCGTCGGTGCCTCGACATGGGCATCGGGTAGCCAGGTATGCACCGGCCACATGGGCACCTTGACGGCGAAGGCCGCGAACAGGGCGAGCCAGAGCCAGCGCTGCATCTCGGGCGAGAACTGGGTCGCGACCAGGGTCGGCACGTCGGTGGTGCCGGCCTCGAAGTACATGGCGAGAATCGCGAGCAGCAACAGCACCGAGCCGACCAGCGTGAACAGGAAGAACTTGAACGCGGCATAGACCCGGCGCGGCCCGCCCCAGACACCGATGATCAGGAACATCGGGATCAACATGGCCTCGAAGAACAGGTAGAAGAGCACGAAATCGAGCGCCGCGAACACGCCGACCATGGCGGTCTCGAGCACCAGGAAGGCGATCATGTACTCCTTCACCCGCGAGGTGACCGAACGCCAACTCGCCATCACGCACAAGGGCGTCAACAGCGTCGAGAGCAGCACGAAGAACAGCGAGATGCCGTCGATGCCGATGTGATAGGCGATCCGGTACGACGGGATCCAGTCGTAGCGCTCGACGAACTGGAACGCCGCGGTCGAGGTATCGAACCCGGTCCACAGCAGCAGCGAAAGCACGAAGGTGATCAGCGAGGTCCACAGCGCGACGTTGCGCGCATTGCGCGCAACCACCTCGGCGTCTCCGCGGATCGACAGGATGAACACCGCGCCCACGAGGGGCAGGAAGATCACCAGCGACAGCAGTGGCAGATCGTTCATCTCATGGCCCTCATGCGCCCGCCGCGACCAGATACCAAGTGATCAGCGCGGCGACACCGATCAGCATGGCGAAGGCGTAGTGATAGAGATAGCCGGACTGGAGCTTGGCCGCCCGCCGGGCGATGTTGAGCGTCGCGGCGGCGAGACCGTCGGGGCCAACCCCGTCGATCACCGCGCCGTCGCCCGATTTCCAGAACCCGCGCCCGAGATAGTTCGCGCCGCGCACGAACAGGAAGTCGTAAAGCTCGTCGAAGTACCATTTGTTCAGCAGGAACAGATACAGCGGCCGGAACTGCGTGGCGAGCTTCTCGGGAATGTCGGTCCTGACGATGTACATCACGAAGGCGACGGCGATGCCGAGCGCGGTCGCGACCAGCGGCGCGAGCTTCACCCAGCCGGGCACGTTCTCGGCCGCCTCGAGGACGTTGTTCTCCTCGAGCACGAAAATACTGCCCTTCCAGAACGCGCCCGAAGGATCGACCATGCCGATCCGGACGCCGATATAGCCGGCGAAGATCGCGCCCAGCGCCAGGAAGATGAGCGGTATGGTCATCACCTTCGGTGATTCGTGGACATGGGCGAGCACCTTCTCGTCGGCGCGCGGCGCGCCGTGGAAGGTCAGGAACAGGAGCCGCCAGGAATAGAAGGCCGTGAGAATGGCGGCGAGGACCCCGAGCCAGAAGGCGTAGGTGCCGACGCCCGAGTTCGCGGCAAAGGCCGATTCGATGATCAGATCCTTCGAGAAGTAACCCGAGAAGAACGGCACCCCGGCGAGCGATAGGCTCCCGATCCACATCACCGCATAGGTCAGCGGGATCATCTTCCACAGCCCGCCCATCTTGCGCATGTCCTGCTCGGCCGACATGGCGTGGATCACCGAGCCCGCGCCCAGGAACAGAAGCGCCTTGAAGAAGGCATGGGTCATGAGGTGAAAGATCGCCGCGCCGTAGGCCGAGACCCCGGCGGCGAAGAACATGTAGCCGAGTTGGCTACAGGTCGAGTACGCGATCACCCGCTTGATATCGGTTTGGCAGACGCCGATGCTCGCGGTGACCAGCGCCGTCGTCGCTCCCACCACGGTGACGACGGCAAGCGCCGTGGGCGCGTACTCGTATACCGGCGAGAACCGCACGACCATGAACACGCCCGCCGTCACCATGGTCGCCGCATGGATCAGCGCCGAGACCGGGGTCGGGCCTTCCATGGCGTCGGGCAGCCAGGTATGCAGGCCGAGCTGAGCCGATTTGCCCATCGCGCCGATGAACAGGAGAATCCCGATCAGCGTCAACGTGTCGACCGGATAACCGAGGAACACGATCCGGGTGCCGACATAGGATGGCGCGTCGGCGAACACGGTGTCGAATTGGACCGAGTTGAAAACGAAGAAGATTGCGAAGATCCCGAGCGCGAAGCCGAGATCGCCCACCCGATTGACGACGAACGCCTTGATCGCCGCCGCGTTGGCCGCCGGGCGCGTGTACCAGAAACCGATCAGCAGGTACGAGCACAGCCCCACGCCCTCCCAGCCCAGGAAAAGCTGGACGATGTTGTCGGCGCTGACCAGCATCAGCATCGAGAAGGTGAACAGGCCGAGATAGGCGAAGAACCTGGGCACGCCCGGGTCGCGATCCATGTAGCCGATCGAGTAGATGTGAATCAGCGTCGAGAGGGTTGTGACGACCAGGATCATCACCGCCGAGAGCGCATCGAACCGCAACGACCAGGAGGCTTCGAGCGCGCCCGAATCGATCCAGGTCAACAGCTCGATCGTGCGCGACTGGCCGAGGACCGCGACCTCGTAGAAGACGTACCAGCTCGACAGCATGGCCAGTCCGACGAACACGCAGGAAACGATCGCCGAAGCCTTGTGACCCAGGGGCCGTCCAAAGAAGCCCGAGATGATGGCGCCGACCAGCGGCGCGAAGACAGACGCGACGTAGAGCACGCTCTCAGCCCTTCATCAAGTTGACGTCCTCGACCGCGATCGAGCCCCGGTTCCGGAAGTAGACGACCAGAATGGCGAGTCCGATCGCGGCCTCGGCGGCGGCGACGGTGAGCACGAACAGGGCGAAGACCTGTCCGACGAGATCGCCGAGATAGGAGGAGAAGGCGACCAGGTTGATGTTGACCGCGAGTAGCATCAGCTCGATCGACATCAGGATGACGATGATGTTCTTCCGGTTGAGGAAGATGCCGAAGATCCCAAGCGTGAACAGGATCGCGGCGACGGTCAGGTAATGAGCGAGTCCGACGGTCATCACGCGCCCTCCCCCGGCTGAACCTTGCGAAGCTCGACCGCCTCCTCGCGCCGCCGCGCGACCTGCATGGCGATGCGCTGGCGCTTGACGCCCGCGCGCACCCGATGGGTCAGCACGATCGCGCCGATCATGGCGACGAGCAGGATCAGGCCCGCGGCCTGAAACAGATAGATGTAATCGGTGTAGAGCACCCGGCCGAGCGCGTCGGTGTTGCTGACGTCGGCGAGGATCGGCGTCGTCGCCGGCGCGGCGGTCTCGGGCGACAGGTTCCAGCCACCGACCACCAGGATGAGCTCGGCGAGCAGCACCAGCCCGATCGCTCCGCCGGTCGGCAGGTATTGCAGGAAGCCCTCGCGCAGCGCGGTGACGTTGATGTCGAGCATCATGACGACGAACAGGAACAGCACCGCGACCGCGCCGACGTAGACGATCACCAGGATGAAGGCCAGGAACTCGGCGCCCATCAGGATGAACAGCCCCGACGACGAGAAGAAGGCGAGGATTAGGAACAGAACCGAATGCACCGGGTTGCGCGCCCCGATGACGAGCACCGCCGCGCCGATGGTGACGGCGGCAAAGAGATAGAACGCGAGCGTCGCGATGATCATGGCGCCTACCGGCCTCCCCGTCCGCGGTCGTCGGTCATTGCGTCTCTCCCCTTTTTCTTCCTCGGTCGCGATCCGGCCCTAGCGGTAGGGCGCGTCGGCCTCGATGTTGAGCGCGATTTCGGCTTCCCAGCGATCGCCGTTCTCGAGCAGCTTCTGCTTGTCGTAGAGGAGCTCCTCGTGGGTCTCGGTCGCGAACTCGAAATTGGGGCCGAGAACGATCGCATCCACCGGGCAGGCCTCCTGGCAGTAGCCGCAGTAGATGCATTTGGTCATGTCGATGTCGTAGCGCGTGGTGCGGCGGCTGCCGTCGGCGCGCGGCTCGGCCTCGATCGTGATGGCGAGCGCCGGGCAGACCGCCTCGCACAGCTTGCAGGCGATGCAGCGCTCCTCGCCGCTCGCGTAGCGGCGCAGCGCGTGCTCGCCCCGGAAGCGCGGACCCAGCGGCGCCTTCTCGTACGGGTAGTTGAGGGTCACCTTGCGCTTGAAGAAATAGCGCAGCGTGATCCCCATGCCCGAGATGAGCTCGGCGAGAAGCAGGCTCCGCGCGGTGCGATCGATGAACGACATGCCAATCTCCAGCCTAGGCTTTTTCCGAACGCCCGCTCATTGCGGCACGAGATCGAAGACGAACAGGGCGCCCGAGTACAGCACGACCGCCGCCAGCGACAGTGGCAGGAACACCTTCCAACCGAGCCGCATGAGCTGGTCGTAGCGGTAGCGCGGGAAGGTCGCGCGCACCCAGAGAAAGACGAACAGGACCGCCGCGATCTTGAGCGCGAACCAGACCGGTCCCGGGATCCAGTTGAGCGGCGCCACGTCCATCGGCGGCAGCCAGCCGCCCAGGAACAGGATGGTGGTCATCCCGCTCATCAGGATCATGTTGGCGTACTCGCCCAGGAAGAACAGCGCGAAGGTCATCGCCGAGTAATCGACGTTGTAGCCGGCGACCAGCTCGGCCTCGGCCTCGGGCAGATCGAAGGGCGAGCGGTTGGTCTCGGCGAGCGTCGAGATGAAAAAGATGACGAACATCGGGAACAGCGGGATGAAGTACCAGACGCTCCGCTGCGCGAGCACGATGTCGTTGAGGTTCAGCGAGCCGACCATGATCAGCACGGTGATGATGACGAAGCCCATCGCCACCTCGTAGGACACCATCTGCGCGGCCGAGCGCAGCGCGCCCAGGAAGGCGTAGCGCGAGTTGCTCGCCCAGCCGGCCATGATGATCCCGTAGACCCCGAGCGACGAGATCGCGAACAGGTACAGGATGCCGACGTTGATGTCGGCGAGCACCAGCGTTTCGCTGAAGGGCACCACCGCCCAGGCGACCAGCGCCAGCAGGAAGGTCAGCATCGGCGCGATCATGAAGACGACCTTGTTGGCCCCGGTGGGGATGATCGTCTCCTTGGTCATGAGCTTGAGCGCGTCGGCGATCGGCTGCAGCAGTCCGAACGGCCCGACCACGTTGGGTCCCTTGCGGATCTGGATCGCGCCGATCACCTTGCGCTCGGCGTAGGTGAGATAAGCGACGCCCAGAAGCAGCGGCGCGAGGATCGCGACGATCCCGGCGACGATCCAGATCAGCGGCCAAAGATAGCCATTCCAGAACTCAACCATCGGTTCCCGTCCCCGCGCTGTCCCCGGTCACGAAGGCCGCCGTGCATTCGGCCATGGTGGCCGAAGCGCGGCTGATCGGGTCGGTCATGTAGAAATTCTCGATCGGACTCGCGAACGGTGTCGCATCCATCTTGCCGGGGCTTCCGAACGCGCCCCAGTCGGCGGGCGCGACCGCGTCGATCGCGGCGAAGGCGGGCGCCGCCTGGGCCAGGCGCGCGCGAACCGCGTCCAGATTGTCGTAAGCGAGCCGATGGCCGAGCACCTCCGACAGCGCGCGCAGGATCTTCCAGTCCTCGCGCGCCTCGCCGGGCGGGAACACGGCGCGCCGCGCCCGCTGCGCGCGGCCCTCGGTGTTGACGTAGGTGGCGTTCTTCTCGGTATAGGCCGCGCCCGGCAGGATCACGTCGGCGCGGTGTGCGCCGACGTCGCCGTGGTGGCCCTGATAGATCACGAAGGCGTCGCCCAGCTTGCGGGTGTCGATTTCGTCGGCGCCGAGCAGATAGACGACCTCGATCTCGCCCGCCCCGGCGGCCGCGAGAATGCCGGCGACGTCGCGCCCGCCCGCGCTTGGCACCAGCCCGAGGTCGAGCCCCCCGACCCGCGCCGCCGCCGTGTGCAGGACGTTGAAGCCGTTCCAGTCCTCGCGCACCAGGCCGCGCGCCTCGGCGATCTCGCGCGCCGTGGCCAGCACCGCCGCGCCGTCGTCGCGCGCGAGCGCGCCCATGCCGACGACGATCATGCCGCGCTCGGCGGCGTCCAGGGTCTTGGCGAAGGGGTGCTTGCCGGCTGCGATCTCGGCCAGCGTCTCGGGCCCGGCGCCGAGATGCTCGACCCGGTAGGTGAACTCGATCGCCGGGCCGACGACCCCGACCGGGAAGCCACCGCGCAGATGCCGCTTGCGCAGGCGCGCGTTGATGATCGGCGCCTCCCAGCGCGGGTTGGTGCCGACCAGCAGGCAGGCGTCGGCCTCCTCGATCCCGGCGATGGTGGTGTTGAACAGATAGCCCGCCCGCGTCCCCGCCTCGATCCTCGCGCCGTCCTGGCGGCAGTCGACGTTGGGCGAGCCGAGGGCGGCGAACAGGTCCTTGAGCGCGAGCATCGCTTCGGCGTCGGCGAGATCGCCGGCGATCGCCGCCATGCGCTCGCCCGCGAGCCCCTTGACGCGCTCGGCGATCGCCGCGAAGGCCTCGTCCCAGCTCGCCGGAACGAGCTTGCCGTCGCGCCGGACATAGGGCCGGTCGAGCCGCTGGACGCGCAGCCCGTCGCAGGCGAAGCGGGTCTTGTCCGAGATCCACTCCTCGTTAACGTCCTCGTTGAGTCGCGGTAGCACGCGCATCACCATCGGCCCGCGCGCATCGACCCGGATGTTGCAGCCCACGGCGTCGAGCACGTCGACGGTTTCGGTCGCGTGCAGCTCCCAGGGGCGAGCGTGGAAGGCGTAGGGCCTGGAGGTGAGCGCGCCGACCGGGCAAAGATCGACGAGATTGCCCGACAGCTCCGAATGCAGCCCGCCGCGCAGATAGGTGGTGATCTCGGTATGCTCGCCCCGGTTGACGGCGCCGAGCTCGTGGACGCCGGCGACGTCGTCCATGAAGCGGACGCAGCGCGTGCAGTGGATGCAGCGCGTCATCGCGGTCTTGATCAGCGGGCCGAAGTCCTTCTCGGGCACCGCGCGCTTGTTCTCGTGATAGCGGCCGACCACCCGGCCGTAGGCCACCGCTTGGTCCTGAAGGTCGCATTCGCCGCCCTGGTCGCAGATCGGGCAGTCGAGCGGGTGGTTGATGAGCAGAAACTCCATCACCCCCTCGCGCGCCTTGCGGACCATCGGCGTGTCGGTGCGGATCACCATGCCGTCGGCCACCGGCATCGCGCAGGAGGCGATCGGCTTGGGCGAGCGCTCCATCTCGACCAGGCACATGCGGCAGTTGCCGGCGATCGCGAGGCGCTCGTGGTAACAAAAGCGGGGAATCTCGATCCCGGCCATTTCACAGGCCTGGATCACCGTATAGCCCGCCGGGACCTCGATCTCGCGCCCGTCGATGGTGAGTTTCGGCATCGCTCCCCTCTCCTACGCCGCCCGCGAGGGTCGGCTTGCCTTGCGCTCGACGATCCGGCGTTCGATCTCGGGGCGGAAATGCCGGATCAGCCCCTGGATCGGCCAGGCCGCCGCATCGCCCAGCGCGCAGATGGTGTGGCCCTCGACCTGCTTGCTGACTTCTTCGAGCAGGTCGATCTCCTCGACCTCGGCCTCGCCGCGCACCAAGCGCTCCATCATCCGCCACATCCAGCCGGTGCCCTCGCGGCACGGCGTGCACTGGCCGCAGCTTTCATGCATGTAGAAATGCGAAAGTCGGGCGATCGCCGCGATTATGTCGGTCGACTTGTCCATGACGATCACCGCCGCCGTGCCGAGCCCCGACTTGACCGCCACCAGCGAGTCGAAATCCATGATCTGGTTGTCGCAGATCGACTTGGGAATCAGGGGGACCGACGAGCCGCCGGGGATGACCGCGAGCAGATTGTCCCAGCCGCCGCGCACCCCGCCCGCGTGACGCTCGATCAGCTCGCGCAGCGGAATGCCCATTTCCTCCTCGACGTTGCAGGGCGCGTTCACGTGGCCCGAGATGCAGAACAGCTTGGTGCCCGTGTTGCGCGGCCGGCCCAGCCCCGCGAACCAGGCGGCGCCGCGCCGCAGGATGGCGGGCGTCGAGGCGATGGTCTCGACGTTGTTGACCGTGGTCGGGCAGCCCCAGACGCCGGCGGCGGCGGGGAACGGCGGCTTGAGCCGCGGCTGGCCCTTCTTGCCCTCGATGCTCTCGATCAGCGCGGTTTCCTCGCCGCAGATATAGGCGCCGGCGCCGCGATGGACGTAGACGTCGTAATCCCAGCCCGAGCCGCAGGCGTTGCGCCCGACGAGCCCCGCGTCATAGGCCTCGGCGATCGCCGCCTCGAGACGCCGCGCCTCGGCGACGAACTCGCCGCGGATGTAGATGTAGGCCGCGCAGGCGCCCATGGCGAAGCCCGCGACCACCGCGCCCTCGATCAGCTTGTGCGGATCGTTGCGCATGATCTCCCGGTCCTTGCAGGTGCCGGGCTCGCTCTCGTCGGCGTTGATGACCAGATAAGCCGGCCGACCATCGGATTCCTTGGGCATGAACGACCATTTGAGCCCGGTCGGGAACCCCGCGCCGCCGCGTCCGCGCAATTCCGACTTCTTGATCTCCTCGACGATCCAGTCGCGTCCCTTGGCGAGCAGCTCCTTGGTGCCGTCCCAGTCGCCGCGCTTGCGCGCCGCCGCGAGGCGCCAGTCCCGCATCCCGTAGAGATTGGTGAAGATCCGGTCTTGGTCGCTCAGCATCACGAAGCCCCCTCGGCGTCGGCGCTCAAAAGCGTGGTCGGGCCGGTCACCGGCTCGGAGGTCTTGCGGCCGATCTGCGATCCCGGCGGCGGCGTCTTGCCCTCCTTGAGCGCCTCGAGCACCCGACGCGTGGCCGCAGCATCCAGATCTTCATAGAAGTCGTCGTTGATCTGCATCATAGGCGCGTTGCAACACGCCCCCAGGCACTCGACCTCGACCAGGGTGAACAGGCCGTCGTTCGTGGTCTCGCCGACCTCGATGCCGAGGAACTCGCGGCAGGCGTCGCGCACCTCGTTTCCGCCGCGCAGCCAGCAGGGCGTGGTGCGGCAAAGCTGGACGAGATAGCGCCCGACCGGCTTGAGATTGAACATGGTGTAAAAGGTCGCGACCTCGAGGACCCGGATATTGGGCATGTCGAGGACTTCGGCGACATGCTCGATCGCCGCGCGCGACAGCCAGCCGCCGTTTTGCGCCTGGGCGATGCGGAGCAACTCGATTACCGCGCTCGCCTGGCGGCCCTCGGGATAGCGCGCGATGAAGGTCTTGGCCTTCTCGAGGCTCTCGGCGGTGAAGGCGAAGCGCGCGCCGTCGCCTGCGTCTGGAGCGGTCATCGGTCGATCTCCCCGAAAACGATGTCGAGGGTGCCGATCACGGTCACCGCGTCGGCGAGCATGTGTCCCTTGGTCATGAAGTCGAAGCCCTGGAGATGGGCGAAGCCGGCCGAGCGGATCTTGCAGCGGTACGGCTTGTTGGTGCCGTCGGAAACGAGATAGACGCCGAACTCGCCCTTGGGCGCCTCGACCGCGGTGTAGGTCTCGCCCGCCGGAACGTGGTAGCCCTCGGTATAGAGCTTGAAGTGCCGGATCAGCGCTTCCATCGAATTCTTCATCTCGGCTCGCTTGGGCGGCGAGATCTTGGGGTCGAGCGAGGTCACCGGTCCGCCCGGCATGTCGTCGAGGCACTGGCGCATGATGCGGATGCTTTGGCGCATCTCCTCGACGCGCACGAGATAGCGATCGTAGGAATCGCCGTGCTTGCCGATCGGAATATCGAAGTCGACCCGGTCGTAGACGTCATAGGGCTGGGCCTTGCGCAAGTCCCAGGCGATGCCCGAGCCGCGCAGCATCGGTCCCGAGAATCCCCAGTCGTACGCCTGCTCGGCCGTGACCACGCCGATATCGACCGTGCGCTGTTTCCAGATCCGGTTTTCGGTCAGCACGCCCTCGACGTCGTCGAGCACCTTGAGGAACGGATCGAGGAAGGCGCCGATCTCGTCGGTGAGTCCCGCCGGCATGTCCTGATGCACCCCGCCCGGGCGGACATAGGCGGCGTGCATGCGCGCGCCCGAGACCGATTCATAGAAGCCGACCAGCCGCTCGCGCTCCTCGAACAGCCACAGGAACGGCGTCATCGCGCCGACGTCGAGCGCATGGGTCGCGAGCCAGAGCGTGTGATTGATGAGTCGCGTGATCTCGCCGAACAGAACCCGGATGTACTGGGCGCGCAGCGGCACCTCGCAGCCCAGGAGCTTCTCGACCGCGAGGCTGAAGCACTGTTCCTGGCACATCATCGACATGTAATCGAGGCGGTCGAAGTAGGGCAGCGCCTGGAGATAGGTCTTGTGCTCGATCAGCTTCTCGGTGCCGCGATGGAGAAGCCCGACATGGGGATCGGCGCGCTCGATCACCTCGCCGTCCATTTCGAGGACGAGGCGCAGCACGCCGTGCGCCGCCGGGTGCTGGGGGCCGAAGTTGACGGTGAGGTTCTTGATCTGGACTTCAGACATCGTCGCTCTCCGCCTTCTCGTCGCCGGGCAGCGGTCGGGTCATGGCCTCCCAGGGGCTCAGGAAGTCGAAGGCGCGGAACTCCTGCGCCAGTTTGACCGGCTCGTAGACGACCCGCTTCTCCTCGGTGTCGTAGCGCAGCTCGACGAAGCCGGTGAGCGGGAAGTCCTTGCGCAGCGGATGCCCGTCGAAGCCGTAATCGGTGAGGATGCGACGCAGGTCGGGGTGACCCGAGAACAGGATGCCGTAAAGGTCCCAGGCCTCGCGCTCCCACCAGCCGGCGGACGAGAACACCGCCGTGGCCGAGGGCACCGGCGTCGCCTCGTCGGTCGAGAGCTTGACCCGGATGCGCTGATTATGCTTGAGGCTGAGGAGGTTGTAGACGACCTCGAAGCGGAGATCGCGATCGGGGTAATCGACCCCGCAGACATCCATGAGCAGCTTGAACTGACAGCTCCCGTCGTCGCGCAGGAAGGTGAGCACGCGAATGATCGCGGTGCGCTCGACCCGAAGCATGAGCTCGCCGACCGAAACCTCGGTTTCGATGACGTCCTCGGGCAGCGATGCGGCGATATGTTCGCCGAGTTCTCGAAGGGCTTCTGACACGATCCTTCTTCCCGCTCAGGCGCTAACGAAAAAGGGTTCCGGTGCGGCGGATTTTTCGTTGAAGCTGCATGATTCCGTAAAGTAGGGCCTCGGCCGTGGGGGGGCAGCCCGGCACGTAGACGTCGACCGGCACGATCCGGTCGCAGCCGCGAACCACCGAATAGGAGTAGTGGTAGTAGCCGCCGCCGTTGGCGCAGCTTCCCATCGAAATGACCCAGCGCGGCTCGGGCATCTGGTCGTAGACCCGACGCATCGCGGGCGCCATCTTGTTGCACAGGGTGCCGGCGACGATCATCACGTCGGACTGGCGCG
>CAZHDF010000003.1:0-26492 GCA_964531525.1 uncultured Alphaproteobacteria bacterium
GCACGCCGCCCGAGCACCTGCTGTTCGGCCTCGCCAAGGCGCTCGATCTGTTGTTCGAGGAGGGGCTCGACAATGTTTTCGAGCGCCACCGCCTGCTCGCCGAGGCCACCCGCCGGGCGGTCGCCGTCTGGGGCGAGGGCGGGGTGCTGGAGCTCAACATCCTCGATCCCGTCGCGCGCGCCGATTCGGTGACCGTCGTGCGCTTGAACGGCGGCCACGACCCGCGCGCCTTGCTCGACTACTGCGACAAGCGATGCGGCGTGGTGCTCGGCGGCGGCATCAGCGAGCTGAGCGGCAAGGCCTTGCGCATCGCCCATATGGGCCACGTCAACGCGCCCATGATTCTCGGCACCCTGGGGGCCCTGGAAATCGCGCTCGTCGCGCTCGGCGTTCCCCACGGCAAGGGCGGGGTGCAGGCCGCCATCGACTACCTCGGCGCCGCCGTCGGGGCTTGATCATACCGCCGGGCCTTCGGCCCGGCGGGCGTTCAAACGCCACGCGGGCTTCCTCGCACAGGCTCGGGCGCGCGGTCGCGCTTGCCAACCAGCCCTTGAACGCGTTCAAGGGCTGGTTGGTTGCTCTCGCTCCCCGGGCGCCTCGGCCGACGCTTCGGGCGGGGCGGCGACGACCGCGAGGAAGGTTTCGCCGTAGCGTTCGAGCTTGGCGGCGCCCACGCCCGGAAGCGCGGCCAGCGCGTCGAGGCTGTCGGGCTTGTGGCGCGCGATCTCGATCAGGGTGCTGTCGTGAAAGATGACATAGGGCGGCACGCCCTGGGCGCGCGCGAGCGCCATGCGCCGGGCGCGCAGGGCGTCGAACAGCGCCTGGTCGGCGGGGTCGTCGAGGGCTAGGCGGGTCTTCGCCCGCGCCGCGCGGGCGGGCTTGCGCGCCGCCGGATCGCGGCGCAGGCGGATGCTTCGCTCGCCTCGCAGCACGGCGCGGCAATCCTCGCCCAGACGCAGGCCGCCATGGCCGTCGGCGTCGACCACCAACAGCCCCATCGCCACGAGCTGGCGCAGGATCGAGCGCCACTCGCGGCGCGAGAACTCCTTGCCGATGCCGTAGGTGCTCAAGCCGTCGTGGCCGAAGCGGCGGATGCGCTCGGTCTCGCCGCCGAGCAGCACGTCGATGACATGAACGGCGCCGAACCGCTGGCCGGTGCGCCAGACGCAGGACAGCGCCTTGCGCGCCGCCTCGGTGCCGTCGAACCCCTCGGCCGGCTCGAGGCAGGTGTCGCAGTTGCCGCAGGGGGCCTCCAGGATCTCGTCGAAATATTCGAGCAGAACCTGGCGGCGACAGCGCGTGGTCTCGCAATAGCCGAGCAGGCTGTCGAGCTTGCGGCGCTCGATCCGCTTCTGGGCGTCGGGGGCTTCCGAGGATTCGATGAAATGGCGCAGCCGCACCGCGTCCTGCATGCCGTAGACCATCCAGGCGTCGGACGGCAGGCCGTCGCGCCCGGCGCGTCCGGTTTCCTGGTAATAGGCCTCGAGGCTCTTGGGCAGGTCGAGGTGCGCGACGAAGCGGACGTCGGGCTTGTCGATCCCCATGCCGAAGGCGATCGTCGCCACCATGACGATCCCGTCCTCCTTGAGGAAGCGGTCCTGATGGGCGGCGCGCAGGCCCTTGTCGAGCCCGGCGTGATAGGGGAGCGCCGAGATGCCCTGGGCGGCGAGGCCTTGGGCGGTCCGCTCGACGTCGGCGCGCGACAGGCGATAGACGATCCCCGCCTCGCCCGGGTGCTCGCTCCGGATGAAGGCCGCGAGCTGCGCCGGCGCGTTCTCCTTGGGCGCGACCCGGTAGCGGATGTTGGGGCGGTCGAAGCTGGCGACGAACAGCCGGCCCCCCTCCAGCCCCAGGCGCTCGATGATGTCGCGCCGGGTCGGGCCGTCGGCGGTCGCCGTCAGGGCGAGGCGCGGAACGCCGGGGAAGCGCTCGCCCAGCACCGCGAGCTGAAGATACTCGGGCCGGAAGTCGTGGCCCCATTGGGAGACGCAATGGGCCTCGTCGATGGCGAACAGCGACAACGCGCAGCGCGACAATCGGTCGAGGAACCCGTTGGACAGCAGCCGCTCGGGCGCGACATAGACGAGATCGAGCGCGCCCGCTTCCATGGCGCGCAGCGTTTGCGCGGCCTCGGCGGGCGTGAGCGTCGAGTTGAGCACCGCGGCGCCCACGCCGAGCTGGCGGAGCGCCTCGACCTGGTCCTGCATCAGCGCGATCAGTGGCGACACCACGACCGCCATGCCGTCGCGCGCGAGCGCCGGCACCTGATAGCACAGCGACTTGCCGCCGCCGGTGGGCATCAGCACCAGCCCGTCGCCGCCGGCGATCACGTGATCGACGATCTCGGCCTGGGCGCCGCGGAAGGCGTCGAAGCCGAAAACGCGGCGCAGGATTTCAAGCGGCTCGGACGGCATGGCGGGAGTGTACATCGGCGGCCAAACCCGCCGCCACCGCCGCGACGCCGACGGCGCGCATTTGTCGGGGCCGGGCCCAAATTCATGCTGAGCCGGCGGACGCGCGGGGATATCCTGCCCCGGCGCGCGAGACGGGCGAGGGGGCGATCCGAAACGATGGCGACGATGATCTTCGATCCCGAGCGGACCGATCTGCGCCTCGGCGTGATCGGCGCGGGCGCCATGGGGCGCGGCATCGCGCAGGTCGCGGCGGCGGCCGGGATCGAGGTGCTGCTCGCCGACGCCCGCAGGCAAGCGGCGGACGAGGCGCTGGCCTTCATCGCCCGCATGCTCGACCGCGCGGTCGAGAAGGGGCGCATGGACGCGGGCGCGGCGGCGGCGGCCAAGGGCCGCCTGCGGATCGTCGATGCGGGCGATCTCGCGCCGTTCGCCGCCTGCCACGCGGTCGTCGAGGCGATCGTCGAGGATATTGATGCCAAGCGCCGCCTGTTCGCCGAGATCGAGGAGCAAGTCGCCGGGGACTGCGTCCTCGCCACCAATACCTCGTCGCTGTCGGTCACCGCCATCGCCGCCGCCTGCCGCCGCCCCGAGCGGGTCGCGGGGTTCCATTTCTTCAACCCCGTCCCCTTGATGAAGCTGGTCGAGGTGGTCGCCGGCGAGCGGACGGACCCGGCCGCGACCGCCGCGCTCATGGGTCTCGCCCGGCGTTTCGGCCATCACCCCGTGGCGGTCGCCGACATGCCCGGGTTCCTCGTCAACCACGCCGGGCGCGGCTTCGTGACCGAAGCGCTCGCGATCCTCGGCGAAGGCGTCGCCGGTGTCGCCGACATCGACCGGGTGCTGCGCGAGGCGGCGGGCTTTCGCATGGGGCCGTTCGAGCTTTTGGACCTGACCGGCCTCGACGTCTCGCAGCGAGTCATGGACTCGATCTGGGCGCGGTTTCAGTACGAGCCCCGCTTCCGCCCCTCGCCGATCGTCGCGCGGCGGGTGGCGGCGGGGCTTCTCGGCCGCAAGAGCGGGCGCGGGTTCTACGACTACGCCGACGGCCGCGCCGTCGTTCCCGACGAGGCCGCCGCGCCCGACGCCGCGCCGCTTCCGGTCTGGGTCGCGCCCGCGCGCGACGCGATCGAGGCCGATGGCCGCGCGGCGCTGGTGGCGGTGTTGCGCGCGGCGGGGGTCGATCCGCGCGAGGTCGCGCGCCCGCCGGCCGACGGCGTTCTGTTCGTCGCGCCGCTCGGCGAGGACGCGACCACGGCGGCGCTCGCGCGCGGGTTGGATGCGCGCCGGACCGTCGCCGTCGATCCCCTGTTCGGCCTCGACGGCCGCCGCAGCCTGATGACCACGCCGGTGACCGAGCCCGCCGCGCGCGATACGGCGCACGCCCTTCTCGCGCGCGGCGGCGCGCCGGTGACGGTGCTCCGCGACAGCCCCGGCTTCATCGCCCAGCGCGTGGTCGCGACGATCGTCAACATCGGCTGCGAGATCGCCCAGCGGCGCATCGCCGCAGCCCCCGACATCGACCGCGCGGTGACGCTCGGGCTCGGCTACCCGAAGGGGCCGCTCGCCTGGGGCGACGCGCTCGGCCCGCGCCGCGTGCTCGCGATCCTCGAGGCAATGCACCGTGCCACCGGCGATCCGCGCTACCGCCCGAGCCCTTGGCTCAAGCGCCGGGCGCTGCTCGGCGTCTCGCTCGCGACCCCCGAGGACTGACGACGGGAAGGGATAGATGCTCGACGGCTACATCTACGACGGGCTGCGCACGCCCTTCGGCCGCCACGGCGGGGCGCTCGCCCGCGTCCGCCCCGACGACCTGCTCGCGGCGACGATCCGCGCATTGGTGGCGCGCAATCCCTTCGCGCCCGAGCGGGTCGAGGACGTGGTGATCGGCTGCGCGATCCAGGCGGGCGAGGATTCGCGCAACGTCGCGCGGGTGGCGGGGCTGCTCGCGGGCCTGCCGGTCGAGACCGGCGGAATTACGGTCAATCGGCTCTGCGGCAGCGGCCTCGCCGCGATCCTCGATGCCGCCCGCGCGGTGAGCTGCGGCGAGGGCGAGCTGTTCGTCGCCGGCGGGGTCGAAAGCATGTCGCGCGCGCCCTTCGTGCTCGGCAAGGCCGAGCGCCCCTTCGCCCGCGACGCCCGGATCTACGATTCGACCCTCGGCTGGCGCTTTCCCAACCCCCGGCTGCTGGCGGCGGTGGGCGGCGATTCGATGGCCGAGACCGCCGAGAACCTCGGCCGCGAGCTCGCGATCGGCCGCGCCGAGAGCGACCGTTTCGCCGCCGCGTCGCAGGCGCGCTACCGGGCGGCGCGCGAGGCCGGCTTCTTCGACGACGAATTGATCGCGGTCGAGACGCCGGGCGGCCGCCGGTCGCCGCCGGTCCGGGTCGCGGCGGACGAGCATCCGCGCCCCGACACCACGCTTGAGGGGCTCGGCCTGCTCGCGCCGCTTTACGAAGGCGGGATCGTCACCGCCGGCAACGCGTCCGGCATCAACGACGGCGCGGCGGCGCTGCTGGTCGGAAGCCGCGCGACCGGCGAGGCGGCCGGCGTCGCGCCGCGCGCGCGGATTCTCGCGGGGGCGGCCGCCGGCGTTCCGCCGCGCGTCATGGGGCTCGGCCCGGTGCCCGCCGCGCGCAAGGCCCTGGCGCGCGCGGGTCTCTCGCTCGACGACATGGACGTGATCGAGATCAACGAGGCCTTCGCCACCCAGGTGCTCGGCTGCGCCAGGCAACTGGGGCTCGCGCCCGACGACGGCCGGCTCAATCCCAACGGGGGCGCGATCGCCATCGGCCATCCGCTCGGGGCCTCGGGCGCGCGGCTCGCGCTCACGGCGCTGCGCGAGCTCGAACGCCGCGACGGCCGCTACGCGCTGGTCAGCCTGTGCATCGGCATCGGCCAGGGCATCGCCGCGATCCTGGAAAGGGTGTGACCGCCCCGCTCAAGCGGGGGCGTCGGGGCCGCCGTAAAGGTGGCAGCGCACCCGATGCGGGTGATCGGGCTCGCCGATGTCGCATTCGGGCGGCGGAAGGGTCCGGCAGATGTCCATCGCCTTGGGGCAGCGTGGGTGGAAGGGGCAGCCGGGGGGCGGGTTCTCGGGGTTGGGGATCTCGCCCGCGAGCACGATCCGCCGCCGGCCCTTCGCGCCCGGCTGGGGGACCGCCGAGATCAGGGCCTCGGTATAGGGGTGGCTGGGCCGGGCGAACAGCGCCTCGGTCTCGGCGGTCTCGACGATCCGGCCGAGATACATCACCGCGACCCGGTCGCTGACATGCTCGACCACCGCGAGGTCGTGGGAGATGAACATGTAGGCGAGATTGAAGCGGCGGCGCAGATCGACCATCAGGTTGAGGATCTGCGACTGGATCGAGACGTCGAGCGCCGAGACCGGCTCGTCGGCGACCACCAGCTTGGGCCGGAGCGCGATGGCGCGCGCGATGCCGATGCGCTGGCGCTGGCCGCCCGAGAACTCGTGGGGGTAGCGCCGCGCCGCGTCGGCGTCGAGGCCGACGGTCTTGAGCAGCTCGGCCACCGCCTCGCGCCGCGCGGCGCGGTTGCCGATGCCGTGGACCACGAGCGGCTCGGCGACGATCGCCTCGACCGTGAGGCGCGGATCGAGCGAGGCGAAGGGGTCTTGGAAGATCATCTGCATGTCGCGGCGCTTGGCGCGTAGCGCGCGCGGGCCGAGCGCGCGCAGATCGGTCCCGTCGAAGACGATCTCGCCCGCGGTCGGTTCGATCAGCCGCAGGATCGTGCGTCCCAGCGTCGACTTGCCGCAGCCCGATTCGCCGACCACGCCGAGCGTCTCGCCCGGCGCGATGGCGAGCGAGACCCCGTCGACCGCATGGACCGTGCCGCCGCCGTCGCGCGCCGGGAAATGCTTCTTCACCTCGACCGCGCGGAGAAGCGCGCTCATGGCTCGGGGTTCCAGCAGGCGGCCTCGTGGGCGCGCGCGGGGTCGATCACGGCGAGCGGCGGCGTCTCGGCGCGGCAGCGCTCTTGGACGCGCGGGCAACGGTCGGCGAAATAGCAGCCCCGGCCGCGCTGGCCCGGCCCCGGCACCATGCCCGGAATGGTCGGCAGCTCGGCGCGGCGCTCGCCGAGCCGGGGCGAGGAGGCGAGCAGACCGCTGGTGTAGGGATGGCGGGCGTGGCGGAACAGGGCCTCGGCCGGCGCGTGCTCGACCACGCGCCCGGCGTACATGACGACCACGCGCTCGCAGACCTCGGAGACCACGCCGAGGTCGTGGCTGATCAGAAGCACCGACATGCCGAGCTCGGCGCGCAGGCGCGCGATCAGATCGAGGATCTGGGCCTGCACGGTTACGTCGAGCGCCGTCGTCGGCTCGTCGGCGATCAAGAGGTCGGGGCGGCAGGCGAGCGCCATGGCGATCATCACCCGCTGGCGCAGGCCGCCCGACAGCTCGTGCGGGTACTGCCGGACCCGGCGCTCGGGCGCGCCGATGCCGACCAGGCCGAGGATCTCGACCGCCTCGCGCCGGGCCTCGTCGGCGGTCATGCCGCGATGGGTGCGCAGCACCTCGGCGACCTGGAAGCCGACCGTGAAGGTCGGGTTGAGCGAGGTCATCGGCTCCTGAAAGATCATGCCGATGCGGTCGCCGCGCACGGCGCGCATCTCATCCTCGCGGAGCGTGAGCAGATCGCGGCCCGCGAAGACGATGCGCCCGCCGTCGACCCGGGCCGGCGGGCTCGGCACCAGCCGCATGATCGACATCGCCGTGACGCTCTTGCCGCAGCCCGATTCGCCGACCACGCCGACCGCCTCGCCGGCGCCGACCGAGAGCGAAACGTCCTCGACCACCGACACGAAGCCGCCCTCCTCGGTCGCGAACGAGACGCCGAGACGGTCGATCGCGAGCAGCGGCTCGGCCGGGCCGGGCGACGCGAGCGCGCCGGGCGGACCCGGCCGCCCCTCGGCGGGACGGCCGGCGAGACCGCTCAATCGAGGACGACCTTCGGGAAGTAGGCCGAGACCACCCAGTTGGGCTGGTCGACCACTTCGCTGATGCGGAGATCGACGCAGACGCTGCACAGAATGTAGGCGTCCGCCGCGGCGAGCCCGTGCAACGCGCCGAGCAGGTCGATCATGCCGGCGATCGCGTCCCGCGCGCCGGCCATCAGGTCGGGGCCGATGCCGGTGGTGACGTGATAGCCCTTCTCGTCGAAGTGGCGCGAGACCGGCCCCGGCGTCTCGTAGCGCGGGAAGGCGAGGTTCGCGCCCTTCACGAGGTCGAAGCGCAGCGCCACGCCCATCGGGCTCTCGATCGCCGTGCCGCAGACCTCGCCGTCGCCCTGGGCGGCGTGGGTGTCGCCGATCGAGAACAGACCGCCCGCCACCTCGACCGGGAGATAAAGCTCGGTCCCCGCCGAGAGGTCGCGGATATCCATGTTTCCGCCGACGCGGCGGGGCGGCACGATGCTGTGCGGTCCGGCCTCGCCCGGCGCGAGCCCAATGGTCCCGCAGAAGGGCTTGAGCGGCACCCGCCCGCCCGGGCCATAGGCCGCGGGCGCGAGGCTGGCGGGGTCGTACTTCCAGATATGGAGCGCCGCTTCCGCGAACTGGTCGGCGAGCAGGCCGAAGCCCGGGATGATCGCCGTCCAGCCCCAACCCGAGGGCGCGAAGGACAGCAGCGTCACCTTGATCGCGTCGCCCGGCTCGGCCCCGTCGATGAAGACGGGGCCGGTAACCGGGTTGACCTTGGCGAAATCGAGGGCGACGACGTCGGCGACCGTGGAGGCGGGCGAGAGCTGCCCGCCCGAGGAATCCACGGTCTCGAATTCGACCTCCTCGCCCGGCGCCACGGTTAGCACCGGCCGGTTGGCGTTGTCCCAACCGAAGTGGTGGTGCCGACTGTGGACCGTGTATCCGCCGCTACTGGACATCGGTGGCGTAGACCGTGTCGTAATGCACCGGGATATGGACGGGATCGACGAAGATCGCGTCCGTCTCGCCGGCGATCCGATCCGAATGCATGGTGAAGCGCTGCTCGTTGAACACCGGCGCCCAGGGGGCGTCGTCCATGATGCGGATGAAGATCTTGCGCCACAGATCGAGGCGCGCCTCGGCCTGGGCGGGATCGACCATGGCGTCGGCCTTGGCGGCCAGCGCCTCGAGCTCCTTGTTGCAGTACCAGGCCCAGTTCCAGCCGCCGGGCACCGCCCCGCCGCAGCCCAGGATCGGGCCGTAGAAGTTCGACGGATCGGGGAAGTCCGCGATCCAGGCCATGCCGCCGGACCAGATCATGGGCGCCTGGTCGGGCTCGCCGCCGGCCGCGATCACGGTCGATTGCGCCAGGGTCTTGAGCTCGGCCTTGATCCCGATCGCCGCGAGGTCCTGCTGGATCGCCTGGGCGATGCGCGGGTTGGGATCGGTGTTCATGGCGTAGAGCTCGGTCTCGAAGCCGTCGCCCAGCCCGGCCTCGGCGAGCAGCTCCTTGGCCTTGGCGGGATCATACGGATAGCCCTTGTAGGCCTTGTCGTAGCCCGGCATCAGCGGCGGCAGCGGCTGATTGGCCGGCACCGCGCGGTTGTTGATGATCTTGACGATCCGGTCCTTGTTGATCGCCATGTTGACCGCGCGCCGCACGAGCACGTTGTCGAACGGCTTCATGCGCACGTTCATGGTGACGTAGCCGGTGTGAAGCTGGCCGCCCTCGACGATCCGGTCCTTGTTGGCCGGGTTGTTGCGCACCTGGACGAAGCGCGCCGGCGGAATGCCGTCGCCGAGAATGTCGACCTCGCCGCGCTCGAGGCGCAGCAGCGCGACGGTCGGCTCCTGGCCGATCTCGAAGACGATGCGGTCGAGCCTGGGAATGCCGGGGCGATAGTAATCGGGGTTGCGCTCGAACACGACGCGTTGGCCGAGGGTCCATTCGGTCATCTTGTAGGCCCCGGTGCCGACCGGATGCTTGCCGAAGTCGACGCCCCACTTCTCGATCTCCTCGCGCGGCACGGCAAAGGAGAAGTTGATCGCCATGACGTGCAGGAAGGTCGCGTCGGGCCGCGACAGCGTGATGCGGACGGTCGTGGGATCGGGCGTCTCGATGCCCGACAGCGCATTCGCCTTGCCCGAGGCCATGTCGTCGAAGCCCTTGATGCTGGCGAAGAAGCCCTGGCCCGGGCTCTGGGTCTTGGGATCGACCGAGCGCTCGATCGAATACTTGATGTCGGCCGAGGTGAGCGTGCGCCCGTTGTGGAACTTCACGCCCTTGCGAAGACGGAAGGTATAGACCTTCCCGTCCGGCGAGATCTCGTATGATTCGGCGAGATCGGGAATCAGCTCGGTGGTGCCCGGCTTGTAGTCCATGAGCCCGTCGAACAGGCTCTTGATCATCGACCAGTTCTGCCAGTCGTAGCCGATCGCCGGATCGAGCGTCGAGACGTCGTCCTTGTAGGTGACCACCATCTCGCCGCCCTGCTTGGGCGCGGCGAAGGCCGGGGAGAGCGTGGTCGTGAATGCGAAGACAAACGCGACCGAGGCCGCGGCGAAGAGAATCCGCCTCATTATCCTTCCTCCCAATAGCTTGTTATGGGTGGGATGCTAGCGGAGGCGCACCCGGGGATCAATCAACGATGTCGCGATGTCGGCGAGCAGATTGCCGATCACGATGGCGATCGCGGCGACCAGGGTGACCCCCATTATGATGGGGATATCGATGCGCTGGATCGCCTGCCAGGCGAGCTGGCCGATGCCGGGCCAGCCGTAGACCGATTCGACCACCACCGCGCCGCTCATGAAGATGCCGATATCGAGCCCGATCATCGAAACGATCGGCAGGATCGCGTTGCGCAGCGCATGCACCAGCACGACCTTGCGCTCGCTCAACCCCTTGGCCCGCGCCGTGCGGATGTAGTCCTGGCGCAGCACGTCGACCATGCTGGAACGGCTCATGCGCGAATACCACCCCCCGCCGGTGATCCCGAGGGTCAGCGCCGGCAGCACGAGATGCGACGGCGTGCCGAACCCGCCGAGCGGGAACCAGCCCACGAGATAGGCGAAGACGTAGAGAAGCAGCAGCCCGACCACGAACTGGGGCGCCGAAACCCCGACGAAGGAGAGCACCATCACCGTTCGGTCACTCGCCCGGCCGCGCCGGGTGGCGGCGAACACGCCCGCGGGCATGCCGATCAGAAGCTCGAAGAAAATCGCGCCCGCCATCAAAAGGAGCGTCGCCGGCAGGCGGCTCGCGATCAGCTCGCTCACCTCGCTCTTCTGGACGTAGGAGCGCCCCATGTCGCCCTGGGCGAGGCGCTCGACATAGCGCAGGTACTGGACCGGCAGCGGCTGGTCGAGGCCGAGCTGATGGCGGATCGAGGCGACCGTCGCCTGGGTCGCGCTGCGCCCGGCGATCATGCGCACCGGGTCCGCGGGCACCATGAACGAAAGCGCGAAGGTGATCACCGTCACCCCCCAGAGGATGACCACCGACTGGACCAGCCGCTTGGCGAGATAGCCGATCATCGCCCGCGCCCCCGCTGGGTCGGGTCGAGCGCGTCGCGCAGCCCGTCGCCGACCAGGTTGAACGCGAGCGCCAGCACGACGATCGCGACGCCGGGGAAGAACACCAGCCAGGGCGCGTCCAGGAAATAGGACTGGCTTTCGTAGATGATCCCGCCCCAGGAGGGCGTCGGCGGCTGCACCCCGATGCCGAGAAAGGAGAGCGTCGCCTCCAGGAGCACCGTGGTCGCGATGCCGAGCGTGCTCCAGACCAGGATCGTGGGCACCAGATGCGGCAGCACGTGAACCCCGAGAAGGCGCGGCCAGGCGGCGCCCAGCGCGCGCGCCGCCTCGATGAACTCGCGCTCGACCAGGGTCGTGGTCTCGGCATAGATCACGCGCGCGATCTGCACCCAGTTCACCAGCGCGATGACCAGCGCGACGATCCACAGGCTGGGCTTGAGAATCGCGGCGAGCGCGATGGCGAGCAGCAGCGCCGGGAACGCCATCATCAGGTCGGTGAAGCGCATGATCGCGGTGCCCAGCCAGCCCCGCACGTAGCCCGCGACGATCCCGAGCGCGGTGCCGATGAACACCGCCGCGCCGTTGGCGACCACGCCGATGATCAGCGAGGCGCGCGCGCCGTAGAGAAGCCGCGAGAACAGATCGCGCCCGAGAAGATCGGTGCCGAGCCAGAACTGGCCCCCGGGCGGGCGCGGCGCGCCCTCGATCGTCAGACCCTCGAAGAACTGCTCGAGGGGATCGAACGGCGCGATCAGCGGCGCGAGCAGGGCGGCGAACACGATCACCGCGATCACGCCCGCGCCGACGAGCGCAACGCGATCCCTCCTGAACCGTCGCCAGGCGTCGTTCATGCAGATCCTCCCCGATTGCGCCGCGATTATGGCCGAGCCTCGGTCTCCCCGCAAACCCCGCGCGCGGCCTTCTTTCGCCGGAACGGGTTTGCATCTACCTTGGGGGCGACGTCGCGGGCGAGCGCGCGCGGCCCGGTTCGGGGGCGGAACGAGCCACGACACGAACCAATGGAAAGGCGGGTACCAATGAGCGAAGATCCACTGCGGCCTCGGGCCTCCGAGACCGACCCGGAAACGGCTTCGCGGACGGGCGTGGCGCCCGGCTCCAAGGCATCGGACCTGTTCGTCCGATGTCTCGAAGCCGAGGGCGTCACCCATATCTTCGGCGTTCCCGGCGAGGAGAACGCGGATCTGATGATCTCGCTGATCGACAGCGAGATCGAATTCGTGCTTTGCCGCCACGAACAGGCGGCGGCCTTCATGGCGGACACCTACGGCCGGCTCACCGGGCGGCCCGGCGTCTGCCTCTCGACCCTCGGGCCGGGCGCGACCAATCTGGTGACCGGCATCGCCGACGCCAACATGGATCGCTCGCCGGTGGTGGCGATCATCGGCCAGGCATCGACCCGGCGGCTGCACAAGGAAAGCCACCAGAACATGGATGCGATTGCCATGTTCGAGCCGATTTCAAAATGGGCGCATTCGATCCGCGATCCCGAGACCGTGCCCGAGGTGCTGCGCAAGGCGTTCAAGATCGCGGCGATGGAGAAGCCCGGCGCCTGTATCGTCGAGCTTCCCGAGAACGTGGCCAAGAAGGCGGTGTCGGGCGCCCCCATGGCGGCCACGCGCACGCGCCGTCCGGCCGCCGATTACAAGGCGGTGGCGCGGGCGGTCGATCTGATCGCCGCCGCGAAGAGCCCGATCATCCTCGCCGGCAACGGCGCGGTCCGCAAGCGCGCGGCCAAGCAGTTGCGCCGCCTCGCGCACAAGACCGGGATCGGCGTGGTCAATACCTTCATGGGCAAGGGCGTGGTTTCGCTCGACGATCCCCATTGCCTGTTCACGGTCGGGCTTCAGGGGCGCGACCACATCACCTGCGCCCTCGATGAGGCCGACACGATCATCGCGGTCGGCTACGACCTGGTCGAGTACGCGCCCGAGTTCTGGAACCAGGGGCGCGAGAAGACGATCGTCCATATCGATTTCGAGCCCGCCGAGATCGACGGCGCCTACCCGGTCGCGGTGGACGTGGCGTCCGACGTCGCCGACGCGCTCTGGCAAATCAACGAGGAGCTGAACCGTCGGTTCGCCGACCGGCTGCCCCTGTTCGACATCGCCGCGCGCGCACGCTTGCGCGCCATGATCGCCGAGGATCTCGGCGCCGAGGCCGGGGACCGGTCCTTTCCCATGAAGCCGCAGCGAATTTTGTCGGACCTGCGCGCGGCGCTCGGCCCCGACAACATTCTCCTGTCCGACGTCGGCGCCCACAAGATGTGGGTGGCGCGTTATTACCAGTGTTACGAGCCCAACACCTGTCTGATCTCGAACGGCTTCTGCTCGATGGGCTTCGCCCTGCCGGGAGCGATCGGCGCGAAGATCGCCCATCCCGGCCGCCGCGTGGCCGCGGTCTGCGGCGACGCCGGGTTCCTGATGAACGTGCAGGATCTCGAAACCGCCGTGCGCCTCGGCCTTAATTTCGTTTGCCTGATCTGGGTCGACGGCGAATACGGGCTGATCAAGTGGAAGCAGCAGAACCAGTTCGACGGGCGGCATTCCGACCTCGCCTTCGGCAACCCGGATTTCGAGTTGTTGGCGCGCGCGTTCGGCCTTTGGGCGCGGCGACTCGAATCGGCCGACGAATTGCGCCCGGCGATCGACGAGGCCTTCGCCCAAAGCGGTCCGGCGCTGATCGCGATCCCGGTCGATTACCGCGAGAACCGCAAGCTGACCGAGCGGCTCGGCAATCTCGTCTGCACGATCTGAAGGCGGCGCGCGAACGAAACGGCTTCCGTATCTTGACCTGCATCAACGCATGGTATCGTCGCCCATGGTATCCGCTCGGCGGGTTTCGTGATGGATGATGACGCAGGTGCGTTGTCGAAAATGCCGCCCGCCGGATTACGGGGTCCGCATCCCCATTCGGGCGCGGCGGCGCTTAACCAGGCCGGGCGATGCGTCCGGCGCGGGAAAGGAGAAGCTAGCATGCAGAGGTTCAACGCAGCCCTGGCCTCGACCGCGGCCATCGCCCTGGCCGTCGGATTCGGGACCGTGGCGAAGGCCGCGCCGCCGGCGGACTGGTCGAGCATTCCGTCCCAGTCGATCATGCTGTTCTACCCCGGCGAGTCGACCTACACCTGGCTCCGCAGCCCCGAGCACGGCAAGGGCAAGGGCGCCAAGATGCTCAGGAAGGGCAAGTCCTGCCTCGACTGTCACGAGGACGACGAGGAGGACATGGGCGACGTCACCGTCTCCGGCGAGATGATCGAGCCCAATCCGATCGAGGGCAAGAACGGCAGCGTCGAGCTGACCGTCCAGGTCGCCTACGACGCCAAGAACATTTATTGGCGGTTCCAGTGGCCGACCCAGATGGATCGCCCCGGCCGGATGCACGACTACATGCGCTTCGACGGCGAGAAATGGGCGTTCTACGGCGGCCCGCGCTCGGCCAAGAAGGTGCGCGACGGCGAGGAGCCCCCGCTTTACGAGGACCGGCTCGCGATCATGATCGACGACGGCTCGGTTCCGCGCTTCGCCCAGGAAGGGTGCTGGCTGACGTGCCATGACGGCATGCGCGACACGCGCGACGTACCGACCGCCGATCAGGTCAAGGCGCAGCCGCTGCTCGGCAAGCTGCTCAAGAAGCACGACGTGCGCAAGTATCTGCCCTCGACCCGCACCGACGAGGAGGCGAGTTGGGACAAGACGAAGTCGGCCGACGAGATCGCGAAGATCAAGGCCGCGGGCGGCTTCCTCGACCTGATGCAGTGGCGCGCGGCGCGCAGCAATCCGGTCAAGATGGCCGACGACGGCTACGTGCTCGAATACCGGTTGTTCGACAAGGGCGTCAAGCCGTTCAGTTGGAACGTCGACAAGAAGACCATGACGCCCAAATACATGTTCGATAAGAGCAAGGTCGGCGTCAAATCGCTCACCGTCGACGAGATCGGCGATCCCGACAAGCCCTACGCCATGATCCTCGAGGAGAACGCGGTTCCCTACGATCCCAACGCGGGCTGGAAGGAAGGCGACGTGCTTCCCGGACGGCTTCTCAGCCGCGAGAAGGCCAAGGGCTCGGCGGCCGACAACAAGAACGTGGTCGGCACCTGGGAGGACGGCGTTTGGACCGTCGTCTGGACGCGTCCGCTCGACACCGGCCATCCCCAGGACGACAAGATCCTGAAGGAGGGCAAGGTCTACGAAGTCGGCTTCGCCATTCACGACGACAACGTCACGACCCGCTACCACTTCGTGTCGTTCCCGCGCAGCCTGGGGATCGGCACCGAGGCCGACATCGAGGCGGTGAAGGTCGAGTAGCCGTAAGAAATATGAAGTGGATCGGCGGCCCAGACACGGGCCGCCGATTTACGAAAAAGGGAGCAAGTCATGGCCAGTGATTCGGAGAACGGAAAGAAAGACGGCCTGATCGCGCGCCTCTGGCGCGTGGTCAGCCACCCCACTGCCCGCTACTCCGTTGGAACGCTCGTTGTCGCCGGCTTTATCGCGGGGATCGCGTTCTGGGGCAGCTACAACTGGGCGATGGCCCTATCGAATTCGGAGGAGTTCTGCATCTCCTGCCATTCGATGGCGGACAATTCGTTTAAGGAACTCAAGCAGACGATTCACTACAGCAATCGCACGGGCGTGCGCGCCATTTGCTCGGACTGCCACGTGCCGAAGGAATGGGTCCACAAGTTCGTCCGCAAGATCAAGGCGACCAAGGACCTCTACCACGAGATCCTGGGAACCATCGACACGCCCGAGAAGTTCAAGGCCAGGCGGTTGACCATGGCCAAGAACGTCTGGCGGGAAATGAAGGACGCCGATTCCCGAGAATGCCGAAACTGTCATAGCCTCAAGGCGATGAATCCCGAGATGCAGGCGCGCCCGGCGCGCAAGAAGCACGCCAAGGCCGTGAAGAAGGGCCTGACCTGCATCGATTGCCACCAGGGGATCGCCCACGATCTCCCCGATAACTGGGAAGACGCCTGGGACGAGGAGTTCGGCACCTGAGAACCGCGTCCGGGGCCATGACGCCGGGCGCCGGCGCGCCCGGCTTCGATCCGGGCGCGCCGGGTGGCGAGAACAAGGTGGCCAGGATGAGCCGGAATAAGAAATAAGAAGGCCAAGAGGAAGGATGGAACGATGTCAGGGTTTGGAACGAGGCGACGGTTGAGCCTGAAGGGGCGGCGGGCGATCGCCGCCGCCGCCGGATTCGCGCTTTTGGCGGCGCTCGGCGCTTGCGCGCCGGTTCAGAAACCGCCCGCTGAGACGGCTGCGCCGGAGGAATTCGTCTGGCCCCTGCCGCCCGAGCCCGCGCGCGTGAAGTTCATTCGCGCGGTCAAGTCGTCGGACGACGTCGAACCCCAGCAAGAGAAGAATTCCGTGGTCTCGAGCATTCTGGGGACCAAGAAAAGCCTCGACGCGACGCTGCTCAAGAAGCCCTACGGGGTCTACGCCAACGATGGCGGCGATCGGATCTACATCACCGATACGGGCTGGGGCAAGCTGCTGGTCTTCGACTTCAAGGCCAGGAAGTTCGCCATGTGGGGCGAGGGGGGCAAGGGAGTCCTCGAGGCGCCCATCGGCGTCACCGGCGACAGCCAGGGGCGAATCTACGTGGCCGACGCCAAGGAGCAGCGGGTCGTCGTTTTCGACCGCGACGGAAACTTCGTAACCGCCATGGGGCGCAAGGGCGAACTCGAACGCCCGGTCGGCGTCGCGGTTAATGAGGCGCTCGGGCGCGTCTATGTGGTCGACGTGAAGAAGCATCATATCGCGGTCTACGACATGGACGGCAACCTGGTGAAGACCATCGGAAAGCGCGGCGGCAAGAAAGGCGAGTTCAGCTACCCGACCAACATTGCCGTCGGGCGGGACGGCAAGCTCTATGTCGCGGACACGATGAACTTCCGAATCCAGGTGATGAACTCCGACGGCAAGGCGCTCAAGACAATCGGCTCGCTCGGCGATTCCCTCGGCCAGTTCAGCCGACCCAAGGGTGTGACCGTCGATTCCGACGGCAACATTTACGTCGTCGACGCGGCGTTCAACAACTTCCAGATCTTCAACCCCAAGGGCCAGCTTCTTCTGTTCGTCGGCGAGATCGGCCCCAAGCCTGGCCAGTTCTGGCTGCCGGCCGGGGCCTATATGGACGCGCAGAACAGACTCTACATCGCCGATCAGTACAATGCGCGGGTTCAGATCTTTGAGCGTCTCGAGGTCAAGGACGACGCGGCGAAAACCGCCAGCGATTAGAGCCGGAACGAAAGAACGGGCGGCGCGCTTACGCGCGCCGCCCGTCGTCGTGTCCACCGGAGGGCGGCGTCGAGGGTCAGTGTTGGGCGAAGACCTTGCGGGCTCCTTTCCCGTCGAACAGGAAGACCGTGTACGGCTCGCGGTCGCCGCCGGCGCCTTCCATGCCGGGCGCGTTCCCGGGCATGCCGGGCGCCGAAAGGCCGCGCGCGGCCGGCTTCTCGGCGAGCAGGCGTCGGATGTCGGCCGCCGGGACATGACCCTCGACGACATAATCCTCGATTACCGCGGTGTGGCAGGATTCGAGGTCGGAGGGCACGCCGAAGCGCGCCTTGATGGGGTCCATGTCCTCGAAGTCACGGACCGTCACGTCGAAGCCGTTGTTGCGCAGATGCTCGACCCATTGGCCGCAACATCCGCACCAGGGCGACTTGTAGACCATGACTTCGGTGGCCTTGGCCTGGCTCGGATCGAGCAGACCGCTCGCCCAGCCGGCGGCGACCCCGGCCACCGCTACCACGCCGATCCCGGCCAGAAGCCGCCGGCGCGTGATCCGCGGAACGGCCCCCGCCGCGCCGCGATCGTCCTTGCGCGATGTCATCTTCCGATCTCCTTTTTCCCGGCCCCTTCCCGGGCCATGGCCGCCGATCGGCGACCGATCTCGATTGGTGCGATCCTGGCGAACTTTGCCGTGCGGGTCTTTGACCTGCATCAGAGAGCGGCGCCAAAGAGCAGATATCGGAGGGTGAAGTCCTCTCGCCATCGGACGCGAAAATGCGGGCTTCCGAGGCGTAATTCCGTTTTTCGGAATAAGAATCCGAGATTCCTCACCGCAAACTGATCCAGGTCAAGGACATGGACGGGCGGGTTTGCGATGCTTCCTTGAAAGATTGTTAACTAAAAACCCGGCCGTGGCGCCTAACGAAGACGACGAATGGGTCACCACGGCAAAGCAAGAAAAAAAGAGTAGAAGGGCCCGGAGAAGTGCGAAAAAAACGGTGGAATAGCCACGTGAATGAAGTAGAGGTTGGAGGCGATAAAATGAAACGCCTAGTTTTTGCACTGATCACCATGGCCGCGCTGGCATTCAGCGGTTCGGTCTATGCGGGTAGCATCGTCGGCACCAAGCACGATCTGACCAATGGTCAGCCGGGCGAGGTCTGCGTTTACTGCCATACCCCGCATAACGCGAACACCGCTATCACGGCCCCGCTGTGGAACCGCGCCAGCAGCACCGCGACCTACACCATGTACTCGAGCGCAACCATCGACATGACGCAGGCGACGAATCCTCAAGGCGTCTCGCTCGCGTGCCTGACTTGCCATGACGGCACGATCGCGGTCGACCAGTATCTCAATGGCCCGACCCCGCCGGCCGGTGGCGAGAGCGGAACGCTCTCGGGCGATCATAAGATCGGTCCAGATCTGTCGAACGATCACCCGATCTCGATCACTTACGACAACACGAAGGACACGGAGTTCAACGCTCTCAGCGCCATCTCCGCCACGCTTCCGTTCTTCGGCACCGGCAGTGATCAGCTCGAGTGCGCGACTTGCCACGACGTGCATGATGGCACCAATGGTGACTTCCTGAGACTCGCCAACACCGGCAGTGCGCTTTGCACGACCTGCCATGTCAAGTAACATGGCCTAAGAAACGGTCAGCGTGAGTATCAAGGAGGGGGAGTGGCCGACATGCAAATCCGTCCCAGGCAGGTAGCCGGGAGATCCGGACTGTGGCGGCTTCTCCTCCTCTTCACGCTGCTGTCGCTGTCTTCCTGCAGCGACCGGACTCTCGAGCTTTTCTTCGATATTCCGCCGCCTACTCCCGAGGAGCAGGCGGCGGCCGCGCGTGCGGAGGCCGAGGCCGAGAAGGCCGCCAAGGCCCCCGACACAGCCGCCCAGCCCGCCGGGGAAAAGGCGGCCCAGTCCGCGACCGCCGCCGCCGACGAGGAGCGGCCCGAGATCGAGAAGGTCTTCGACTGGAAGAAAGCCCGCAAGAAGCTGCCCCTGGTGGGCAAGGGCAAGAAGGCCACGGTCAACTGGACCCAGGCGGTTCGCGAGGGGATCATCAAGCCGCGGGAATCGATCGACGGCTCGCCGCGCCCCCCCGGCTATGTGTTCCGCTACGATTTTTTCATCCCCAGCACGGACGAGGGGTTCGAGGTCTATTTCCCCCATTCGACCCATACCGAATGGCTGGCGTGTGAAAGCTGCCATCCACGCATCTTTCCCACCCGCGACATCACCTTCACCAAGAAGCAGTTGAAGAAGGGGAAATACTGCGGCGTCTGCCACGCGAGGAAAGGCGGCACCGCGTTTGGGCTTCGTACCTGCGATCGCTGTCATCCCAACGCGTCCTGACGGAAAAACGGACGCTTGGCGATGACGGAACGGGAAGACCGGCGAATAGCGAGGGGGGCCATGCGCTTCGGAGAACGATATCGACCGAGGAACGCGCGCCGGGTGATCGGCCGGGTCGTCCTGGCCGTGCTCGCGCTGACGATCGCGTTCGCGATGGTCGCCGGCGACGCCGAGGCGAAAAGGAAAAAGGTCAAGGGGCCGCCGGGCACCATCATTTTCGAGCGCAAGAAGAAATCCGACGACAAGTACCCGCCCGGGATTTTCCCGCACTGGGTCCATGAGGTGCGGTACCGCTGCTACGTCTGCCATCCGGCGATCTTCGAGATGAAGCAGGGCGCCGACGAGATGACCAAGGAGGCGATGCGCAAGGGCGAGTCTTGCGGAAAATGCCACAACGGCCGGAATGCGTTCCCGATCGGACTTCAGACATGTTCGCGGTGCCACCGGAAGGTGAAATAGTCGCCCGCTCACCCGCGAGAATAAAACAACAGCCGACCGGCTGTTAACTATACTGGATCAAAGTGTATTTTTCGTTTCCGTATATTATTGAATTTCATGAAGTTTTTAAGTGTTGGGTCGAGTGAGGGTTTGAATGAGTGATGAGTTGATGAATGAAGACCTCGGGCCCGTCGAAGTGTTTAATCGTGCTTGCCACGTTTGTTCTGCTTGCGTCTCCGGCGCAGGCGCAGGCGCAGGCGCAGGCGCCGGCGCAGGAATGGGTGCACCTCGATCCGATTGAATGGGAGGCGAAGGTCGAATTCGAGACCATCAAGGAGAATATCCAGGGATCGAGTCCGACGCGCGACACGGAGGTCAAGACCGGCATCACCTTCAACCAAAGCGGATTCGTCTTCGACCCGCGAATCGCGACCTTCTCAGTCGAGGCGAATCCGATCATCTCGCGGGGCAAATTCGACAGCTCGATTCGCGACGAGACCCGCGACGGGGAATTTGTGAACTTCAACATTCGCCTCGGCGCCCTGGAAGGCGCGCCCTTGCCCTTCAGCGGATATTTTCTGGCCAACCGCACCACCGACACGACCAAGGCGAGCCTCGGCAGTCGGTCGAGCTTTCGCAACCAGGACGAATTCCTGGGCATCAACTGGAAAAATCGCGCTTTTCCGTCGACGCTCAGCCTCTCCCAGCGCTCGATGCGGCAAACCTTTCAGTCGGGCCTGACGAGCGCGACCTCGGAGCGCGACGAAACCGAGCGCGCGATCACCTTCCGCGGACGCTCCAGCAAGATGGACGTCTTCGCCGAGCATCTGTGGCACGACGACAAGGTGCCCGCGACCGATCACGATTACACCAACGACCGGTTCCGCCTTCACAACCTGTTCCGCTGGGGCAAGGGAAGCCGGTTCGATTCGCGGATCGAATATCTCAAGCGCGCGGGATTTCGGGGCTACGACCGCGTCACGGTCAGCGAGACGGCGACACTTCAGCACACACGCTCGCTCTCCACGTCGTACGCCTACAGCTTCTCGGCGTTCAGCCAGGATCAGGACACGGTCGAGCACGTCGGCGATTTCACGCTCACGCACAATCTCTACAGAAACCTGACCACGACCCTTCAGACCGAGGTGCGGGCCAGCGATTTCGACGTCAGCACCGAGGACGAGTACCGGGGGCGGCTCGATTTCGACTATCGCAAGAAGATCATCTGGGGCGGGCGGCTGACCGCCGGGTTGGGCGGCGGCTACGGGGTCACGGACCGGGTCTCGTCGGGGGGGCTGAGCGAGGTCGTCGACGAAGCCCACGGCGTCGATTCGAGTCGTCTCGTCCTCTTGGCGCGGCGGTTCGTCGAGACCTCGACGATCGTGGTCACCGACGCGGCCGGCGCCTTCGTCTTCAGCGAGGGAACCGACTACACGATCATTCCGGCGGGCAACAATCTCACCCAGCTTTCGATCATCGCCGGCGGCATGATCAACGTCGGCGACACGATCCTGGTCTCCTACAAGTTTCAGGCGCTGCCCTCGGCCAAGTTCTCGACCATTCCCTATCAGGCCCACGCGGCGCTCGATTTCGACTGGATTTCCGTCTTCGCCCGCGTTTCGGGCGAGGAGGAGGCGCTGCTCGACGGCACCGACGAGCAGGCGGTGACCGATCGGCTCAACGGCAGCGTCGGGGTCGAGCTGCGCTGGAATCCGCGGCCCGACGTCAGCGCCACCTTCGCGGTCGAACGTCGGACGCTGATCTCGGGCGAGTTCAACTCGAGCTCGATCAATTTCAGCCAGTCGCTTTTCTATCGGTTGAACGCGCGGACCGCGCTGAACCTGACCGCGAACCAGGATTTGATTTCGAGCGACGGCCAGAGAACCGATTTCTTCAGCACCGACCTGGGGCTGCGCTGGCGTCCATGGAACAGGCTGACCGTGACGCCCCATATCGGCGCCTGGATGCGCGACGAGAAGGGCGTCTCGGAGGAGCGGTTTCTCACCGGCGGCGTCGATGTGGAATACTCGATCGGGCTCGTGAGCTTGCGCCTCAGCTACACTCATGAGCGCCGCAGCGGGACGATCACCGACCGCGACGAGGACCGGATCATGCTGACGATCGTCAGGAAATCACGATGATGCGCGCGCTTGCCCTTATCGGTCTGCTTCTGGTCGCCGCCTGCGCGCCCGCGCCGACGCCCGGCCCCCGGATCATGGCCACGGCCGAGGCGCCCGCTTGGCCGGCGCCGCCACTCGTGCCGCGCATTCGTTACCTCTACGACTTCCGCGGCCCCGACGACCTCGGCTTCCGTCAGCCGCTGCTCAGGCGAATGTGGGAATGGGTCGTCGGCGAGGAGGTGCGCGAGATGGTGCGTCCCTACGCAATCGCCGTCGGCGACGGGCTGATCGTGGTCGCCGACCCGGGCCTGCGCGTGGTCCATTTGTTCGACGAGCGCGAGCAGGCCTACCGGCGGATCGCCGAGGTCGGCGGCAAGCCGCTGGTCTCGCCGGTCGGCGCGGCGATCGGACCGATGGGGATCGCGATCAGCGATTCGGCGCTCGGCAAGGTTTTCGTGTTCGCCCGCTCGGGCGAATTGCGCCGCACGCTCGAGGGGTTCGAGCGCCCGACCGGCCTGGCCGTCGATCCGAAGTCGGGACGGCTTTACGTGGTCGAGACGCGGGCGAACCGGATCGCCGTCTTCGACCGCGAGGGCGCGCCCCTGTTCACCTTCGGCCGGCGCGGCACGACGCCCGGCACGTTCAACTACCCCACCCATATCGCGCTCGCCGCCGGGCGGCTCTACGTCAACGACACCATGAACTTCCGCATCGAGAGCTTCGATCTCGACGGGCGCTATCTCGGCGGCTTCGGCGAACCCGGCGACGGCTCGGGCTATATCGCCCAGTCGAAGGGGGTGGGGGTCGACAGCGAGGGGCATGTCTATGTGGTCGACGCGCTGTTCGACCGGGTTCAGATTTTCGATCCGGACGGCGGGCGGTTCCTGCTCGCCTTCGGAGGGCAGGGGAGCGATGCGGGCGCGATGTGGTTGCCGGCGGGGCTCGCCGTCGCGCGCGACCGGATTTATGTCGCCGATTCGTTCAATCGGCGGATTCAGGTTTTCGAGTTTCTCGGGGGTAGCTGACATGCGGATCATCCCCTTCCTCGTCGCTTTGGCGCTGGTCCTTCCCCTTCGCGCCTGGGGCGCGCAGGACGTGGTCAACACGGTTCACAACCTGTCGTCGTCCGGGCCGGGCACGTTCAAGAGCCTGACCATCGACCGGGTCTGCGTGTTTTGCCACACGCCGCATCAGGCGAGCCCCAACGCGCCCCTGTGGAATCACCAGCTTTCGGGACAAACCTATCTCCGCTACGACAGTTCGACCCTGCAGGCCTCGCCCGGTCAGCCCACCGGCTCGTCGCGGCTGTGCCTCGCCTGTCATGACGGGACGGTGGCGCTCGGCTCGCTCGGCAATCCGCCCAACGGCCAGGTGAACGACCTCACCACGAGCTTTCTCACCGGACGCGCCAACCTGGGGACCGACCTGACCGACGATCACCCGATCTCGTTCACCTACGACGGCGCGCTGCAGTCCAGCGACCCCAATCTCGTGCCGCCCGTGGCGATCGATCTGCCGCTC
Source organism: uncultured Alphaproteobacteria bacterium (assembly GCA_964531525.1). GTDB lineage: Bacteria > Pseudomonadota > Alphaproteobacteria > JAAXGF01 > JAAXGF01 > CAYYWV01. Next base: position 23,599 of record CAZHDF010000003.1, read on the forward strand.
GAGAACGGCGAACTCCAATGCACCTCCTGCCACGACGCTCACGAACGCGATATCGAGCCCTTCCTGCGCAAGACCACCCAAAACGGCGATCTTTGCGTCACCTGCCACGATCTTTCCGGCTCGAGCTGGAGTTGGCCGACGTCTTCGCACGCGACCTCGAACGCCGGGCCCGGCGCCGCCGATCCCTGGGGCGAGCGCAAACCCGCCTGGCGCGGCGCGACGGTCGCCGCGAACGCCTGCTTCAACTGCCACACGCCGCACAACGCGGCGACGCCGCAGCGCTTGATCAAGAAGGTCGAGGAAGCGACCTGCTATCTGTGTCATGACGGCTCGGTCGCGGCGACCGATATTCAGGCCGAGACCTTCAAGACCTCGCGCCATCCGGTCGACCTGTTCACCGGGATCCACGATCCGACCGAGGACTTCGTCGGCTCGCCGCCCAGCGATCACGTCACTTGCGCCGATTGCCACAATCCGCATGGCGTTGCGCAAGGGACCGCCGCGCCGCCCGCCGTGCCGCCCGCGAACCAGGGGGTGAAGGGGATCACCTCGGCCAACGTCCAGGTCGACGAGGCGAACGATCTCTACGAGATCTGCTTCAAGTGCCACGCCGACAACAACGTGGTGTCCTCGCCCGTGGTCAGCCGCGTCATCATCCAGACCAATACCCGGCTCGAGTTCGACGTCGGCAACCCGTCGTTCCACCCGATCGAGGGGCCGGGCCGGAACGCCAACGTCCCCAGCCTGATCACGCCGCTGACCAGCAACAGCGTGATCTCATGTACCGATTGCCACAACAACGACAACGGCCCGGGCGCCGGCGGATCGGGGCCGGCGGGTCCGCATGGCTCGAACTTCAGCCCGTTGCTGGAACGGAACTACTCGACCGCCGACAACGCTTCGGAAAGCGCCTTCGCCTATGCGCTCTGCTACAAGTGCCACAGCCGCAGCAGCATCCTCGGCAATCAGAGCTTTAAGGAGCACAAGAAACATATTGTCGGCGAAAAGGCGCCTTGTGCGGCCTGTCACGATGCCCACGGCATCAGCGCGACCCAGGGCAACTCGCTGAACAACGCGCATCTCATCAACTTCGACACGACGATCGTTTCGCCGAACTCGCAAGGGGTCGGACCCGTGTTCGAGGATCTCGGAACCTTCAAGGGGCAGTGCAACCTGGTCTGCCACGGCAAGGATCACAAGAACAAGAAGTACTGAGTGCGATGCGTTCAAGTCGCCGCCGGCCCGCTTCCTCGCCCGGCCGCCCGCCCGGCCGCCCATAGTCTACGATCCCGCCGCCGGCCGGGCGGGGCGCAAACAAAAAAAGCGGCGGGCGATGTGCGCCCGCCGCGTCGCGTTTAGGGGAGGGGCCTCAGACGAGGCGCTCGGCGACGACCTTCTGGAACAGGCCGCCGAAGATCGTCTTCTTGCGCCAGGAGAAACTTTCGGCATCGCTCGCGAAGTCGCGAATCTCGTTGCGCCACAGGCCCTTGGCGAAGGGCTCGAGGGTGTCGAACACGATGCTCGTGATCAGCTTCAAGGGGTGCGCCCAGTGCGGGCGATGGTAATCGACGAACACCACCTTGCCGCCCACGTCGACCCGGCGCAGAAGCGAATCGATTACCTTGCGCTTATAGTCGTCGGGCAGCTCGTGGAGCAGGAAATAGCAGCAGACCGCGTCGAACGCACCGTCCTTGAGCTTGGCCGAATCGGCCCGGCGGACATGCGCCTGCGAGATCCCGCGCAGCTTGAGACGGCAGGCCGCGGCCTGGATCGGGGCGACGTCGACGATGTCGAGGCGCCCGTCCCGTCCGACGTGGCGGGCCAGGTTGGGGCAGAAATCGCCGTAGACGGCGGCCGGTTGCAGGACATGCTGGCCGGGCTCGATCTCCTCGAAGGCCAGGCGTTGCAGGCGCCGGTGATTGCCCCAAAGGATCACCGAGACGACGATCTCGCGATCGAGAAGTCGCACGTTGCGGGGGTCGAGGTACGCCCAGTAATAGACGTCGCGAAGATAGCTGGGCACGCTGTGAAGCGCCCCCCGGGCCCGACCTCTGGTCGGCGCGAAGCGCGCTTGTTCAGATTGCAACGGGCGGGTTTGACTCGGTGACAGACCGACCGACGCGTCCATTCCTGGTCTCCCTCTCACGGGTTCCGGTGTCGCGAACCAACCGACCCATCCGCCCCCTTGCGGTGGGCCGTCGGGAGAGACGTTAGCCGCCCCCGCATCCCCCTACTATGACGCAGATCAAGCCCGGGAACATGTCCGAGCGATCCTTGTCCGGGCACTTTATTGACTTACGTGGAATCGTACCAGTCCGCCGTCTCGTCGCCGAGGACGAGGGCGGTTCGGTTGCAGGATCAGTCGAACAGGCAACCCATCGCGGCTTCGGCCAGGCCGGCGCGGATCATGTCGGTGAAATCATGGCCCGAGCCGGGAAGGACGTGAAGCGCGAAGGGCGTTGTGAGCCCGCGCCAGCGCGCCGCCGTGGTCATCGCGGCGATCCAGCTCTCGGCGCGTTCGAGCCGGCTCGCCCCCTGATGCGAATCGATCGCCGGCGCGGTGTTGAGCGCCCGGTCGCGGATCGTATCGCGCTCGCCGACGTAGGCGCAGGCGGGTATCCGGAGATAGGCGTCGATGTCGAGCCGCGCGCCCGAGGTTCGCCGCCCGGGCTTCATGCCGTAGGGGTAGGCGCGCGCGAGATCGGGCATCGTGTACCAGCCCGCGGCGCTGGCCACGTAGCGGGTCACCCGCTCGGGATGCGCCATGGCGAAACGGTGGACGAACTGGGCCCCTCCCGAATGGCCGAACAGGTGGACGCGCTCGCTCGCCACCCCCGTCCGGTCGCGCGCGTCGTCGAGCATCGCGCGAAGCGCGCGCTCGGACGACAGCCCGC
>CAZHDF010000003.1:26592-51575 GCA_964531525.1 uncultured Alphaproteobacteria bacterium
TGTCCAAGATCGAATGCCGGGCGTTATCATGGATTGCGTCGCCGGCAAGGGAGGGCCGCCCCGTGAACCTCGACGAGCTTCGAACGCCCGCGTTGATCCTCGACCGCGCCCGGCTCGAGCGCAACCTCGCCGCCATGTCGGCGCGCATGCGCGCGCGCGGCGTCGATCTCAGGCCGCATCTCAAGACCGCCAAGTCGATCGACGTGGCGCGGCGCGCGACCGCCGGCCATTCGGGCGCGATCACCGTCTCGACCCTGGGCGAGGCGGCGTATTTCGCCCGCGCGGGTTTCGCCGACATCGTCTACGCGGTCGGCATCGCGCCCGGCAAGCTCGCCGACGTCGCCGCGATCCGGGCGGACGGCGCATGCCTCGCCGTGATCACCGACAGCGTCGAGGTCGCGCGCGCCATCGCCGCCCATCCGGCGGGCGCGACGATTCCCTTTCCGGTGCTGATCGAGATCGATTCCGGCGCCGGCCGCGCGGGCCTCGCGCCCGACGATCCCGCGCTGACGGAGATCGCCCGCATCCTCGACGACGCCCCCGGGGCCGAGCTTCGCGGCGTGCTCACCCATGCGGGGCATTCCTACGGTTGCCGCGACGCCGCGGCGATCGAGGCGGTGGCCGAGGACGAGCGCCGCGCGGTGGTCGACGCGGCGGCGCGGTTGCGCGCCGCGGGCCACGCCTGCCCGGTGGTCAGCGTCGGCTCGACGCCGACGGCGGTCTTCGCCCGCGACCTCGACGGCGTGACCGAGGCGCGGCCCGGCGTCTACATGTTCTTCGATCTCTATCAGGTCGGCCTCGGGTGCTGCGCGCTCGACGACGTGGCGCTCACGGTGCTCGCCACGGTCATCGGCCATCGACGCGCCGAGGGGCGGTTGCTGATCGACGCCGGCGCGCTCGCGCTGTCCCAGGATCGCTCGACCGCCGCGCAAGACGAGGATCAGGGATACGGCCGCCTGTTCGACGCGCGCGGCGAACGCGCCCTCGGCGGCCTGCGCGTCGTCGCGGTCAACCAGGAGCACGGGATCGTCGCGCCCGACATGCCCGGCGGCGCGGTGCCGTTCGACGCGCTGCCGATCGGCGCGCGGGTGCGGGTGATGCCCAACCACGCCTGCATGACCGCCGCCGCCTACGACCGCTACCACGTCGTCGAGGGCGGCGAGGAGGTGGTCGCGGTCTGGCCGCGCACCAACGGCTGGTAACCCGCCCCGGTCAGTCGTCGTCGAGACGGGCGATCTCGTCGCGCAGGATTTCAAGCCCCCGTCGCAGCAGCCTTTCCATCGCCTCGGGCGTGCGATAGGCGGCATGCGCGCTCAGGGTCGCGTTTTGCGCGCGGCCAAGCGCAGCGTCGGGAGCGAGCGGCTCGGCGTCGTAGACGTCGAGCGCGGCGTGGCGCAGGCGTCCGGCGGCGAGCGCTTCGGCGAGCGCCGCCTCGTCGACCAGCGCCCCGCGCGCGGTGTTGACCAGGATCGCGTCCCGCCGCATCAGGCCGAGGCGGCGGCGGTCGAGAATCGCGCGGGTCTCGTCGGCGAGCGCCAGATGGAGCGAAACCACGTCGGCGCGGGCGAGCAGCGCGTCGAGCGCCGCGTCGTCGCGCCCGAAATCCTCGTCGACGATCCCGGCGGGCGGAGGGCTTCGGTTCCAGCCCAGGACCGTCATGCCGAAGTCGCGTGCCAGCGCGGCGAGCGCGCGTCCGGTGCCGCCGAGCCCGACGATGCCCAGCCGCCGTCCCGCGAGCTCGATCCCGGGCCGGGGAACGAAGCGCCCGGCGCGGATTTCGCGGTCCATGGCGGCGAGATCGCGCGCGGCGGCGAGCATCAGGGCGAAGGCGTGCTCGGCGATGGTCCGGTCGCCATAGGCGGTGACGTTGCGGACCCGGATGCCACGCCGGGCGGCGTCGGCGACATCGATATAGCTCGCCGCGCCGGTCGAAAGGAACACGATCAGCCGCAGCCCGGGCAGCGCGTCCAGAACCGCGCGCGGGATCGCCGTCGAATAGGCGAGAATCGCCGGACAATCGCCAATCAGCGCCGCGAGTTCCGCGCCCGCCGGCGCGCCCCGGTGGATGGCGAGATCGGGGACGATCGCCCTGATCTCGGGCGTCAGGGCGTCCGCCACCTCGTCGCGGCAGTCGATGAAAAGCGCCCGCACGGCCCCGTTTCGCCCCATTTTTCTTCTCCCTTCCGCCAACGTGGCCTTGGGAAATGATCTATGTCAAGGATCGCCGGCGGCGCGGCTGCGATCCTGCGCGGGACGCGTCGAGACGAGGACGTTATGGGAGGTTCGTTCGAGCTCGCGCCCCTGCGCGCAAGCTTGCTCCTTCAGGCTTATCCGCTCGTGCGCGAGGCCGCCCCGGAGGTCACGCTCGACCAATGGCGGCGCTATGCCCGCGCCCTGATCCGCCCCCCGCAGGGGCGGCAGAGCGGAATTATTGCCTTGCGCTGCGAGAACAACTATCTGCGCGGCCTGTTCTCGTACCGGGTCGTGCCCGATCTTCTGTCGGGCCGGACGCTGGTGGTCGATTGCCTGGCGGTGAGCACGCTGTTCTCGCCGGGCGAGATCGCCGACGCCCTGCTCGCCGAGGCCGAGCGGATCGCGCGCCGTCACCGCTGCGCCACCGTGCACGCCGCGTTCCCGACCCGCGACGAGGAGGTTGAGGAGGTCCTCGTCCGGCGCGGCTTCGACCCCTGCGGTTCGTGTCGGCTCAAGCCGCTCGCCCCCTCGGGCGAGGGCGGCAAATCCGGGCCCGAGCTTTCCGTGGTGTAACGCGCGTCGCGCGCCGCCTTCCGAAAGACCTATCCGCGCTGTCCTTGGTCGCGCCGCGCGCCCGTGGCATGCTGGCGCGCGCCGATTCCGGGAGGAGAGGAGACTGTCATGCAAAATTCCGGGCGATTCCGCCGGGTTCTGATCGCGTTTGCCCTGGTCATGCTTGCCTGGGCGGGAGCGGCCGAGGCGGCGCCCGCGCGGGCCGCGCGTTACATGATCGCGGTCGCCAATCCCCATGCCGCGCGGGCGGGGCTCGAAATCCTGCGCGCCGGCGGCAACGCGATCGACGCGGCGATCGCCGCCCAGATGGTGCTCAACCTGGTCGAGCCTCAGTCGTCGGGCATCGGCGGCGGCGGTTTTCTGCTGTATTACGACGCCGCGCGCGGCGAGACGGTTGCCTTCGATGGGCGCGAAACCGCGCCCGCCGCGGCGACGCCCGCGCTGTTTCTCGATGATCGGGGCCGGCCGCTCGGCTTCTTCGACGCGGTGATCGGCGGCCGGTCGGTCGGGGTTCCCGGGGTTCTCGCCATGCTCGAGAAGGCCCATGCCCGCTATGGGCGGCTTCCCTGGGCGCGGCTGTTCGAACCCGCGATCGCGCTCGCCGAGAAGGGGTTTCCGATCTCGCCGCGCCTCAACGAGTTGATCGGCAAGGCGCCGGGGCTCGATCGCTTCGCCGCCACGCGCGCTTATTTCCTGACCCCAGACGGCGCGCCCAAGCCGGTCGGAACCCTGCTTCGCAACCCGGCGTTCGCCGAGACCCTGCGCCTGATCGCGGCCGAGGGCAGCGCGCCCTTCTATCGCGGCGCGATCGCCGCCGACATCGTCGCCGCCGTGCGCGGCGCGGCGGGCAACCCCGGGGGGATGACGCGCGCCGATCTCGCGGCCTATCGCGCGCGCGCGCTGGCGCCGGTCTGCGCGCCCTATCGCGCCTGGCGGGTCTGCGGCATGGGGCCCCCGTCGTCGGGCGGCATCACGACGCTTCAGATCCTGGGGCTCCTCGAGGGCTTCGATCTCGCGGCGCTGGCGCCGGGCTCGGTCGAAGCCGTGCATCTGGTCGCCGAGGCGAGCCGCCTCGCCTTCGCCGACCGGGGACGCTATCTCGCCGACGATACCTTCGTGCGGGTGCCGGTCGCGGGGCTTCTCGACCGCGGCTATCTCGCCGCCCGCGCCGCCCTGATCGACCCGGCGCGCGCCATGGCGGGACCGGCCGCGCCGGGGGTTCCGCCCGAGAGCGCGGGCCTCGATCTCGCGCCCGGCGACGCGGCGCTGGGCCGCTCGACCACCCATCTCAGCATCGTCGATGGCGAGGGCAACGCGGTCTCGTTCACCTCCAGCGTCGAGAGCGCCTTCGGTTCGCGGCTGATGGTGCGCGGTTTTCTGCTCAACAACCAGCTCACCGACTTCTCCTTCCGTCCCGAGATCGACGGCGCGCCGGTCGCCAATCGGGTCGAGCCCGGCAAGCGGCCGCGCTCGTCGATGGCGCCGACGCTGGTGTTCGACCGCGCGGGCGGCCTCGTCCTGGCGATCGGCTCGCCCGGCGGCTCGCGGATCATCGGCTACGTGACCGAGGCGTTGATCGCGATTCTCGACTGGGGGCTCGACGTGCAGGCGGCGGTGGCGCTGCCTCATTTCGTCAACCGCAACGGCGTCACCGACCTCGAGGCCGGGACCCCGCTGGCGGCGATCGCGGGCGCGCTCGAAGCTCGCGGCCACGAGGTTCGCATCCGCCCGATGACCAGCGGCCTGCACGGCATCATGGTCCGCGACGGCGGGCTCGAGGGCGGAGCGGACCCGCGCCGCGAGGGGGTCGCGCTCGGCGATTGAAGCCCCCGTCCGGGTGGGGTCCGGCCAAGGAAACGCGGGGTTCCGGTGAGCATTTCACCGGTCAAGATTCGGCCCGGTTAAGATTTGGGAAAGGGGTCGCGCGTCATTCTTTGTCTTGGACGCGGCGATGAATATCGTCGGCGACGCATCGCTCCCGGCTTGGCCGGGAGACGCGGCAACGGCCGGAATGGGGCATGGTTGATCTGAACCTGCGTTACGTCAATGTCGTCCTTCTAGGGGCGGAGCGGCACAGCCGCCACCTGATCAAGAGCGCGCTTCAGGGTCTCGGCTTCGAGTTCGTTCCCGAATGCCGGGACGTCGGTCAGGTGCGCAGCCTGGTCAGCACCGCCAATCCCGATCTTCTGCTCCTCGACTTCGACGTCGACGCCGACAATGTCTGCCGATTGATCAGCGATATCCGCCACCAGAGGATCGGCGACAACCCGTTCATCGTGATCATCGGCATGATCGGTCAGGCCGACGAGCAAACCATTCGCCTGGCCCTGTCGGCGGGCACCGACGATATCGTGCGCAAGCCGGTCTCGGCCCGGATTCTCGCCGAGCGGATCGCCAATCTGGTGCGCAACCGCAAGCAGTTCGTCGCCACCCCCGATTACGTCGGCCCCGAGCGCGCCGAGGGCGTGCTCGAGACCGACGACGAGATCGTGCCGCTCGAAGTGCCCAACAGCCTGCGTCAGAAGGCAACCAACGACCGTCTGTCGCTGATCGATTCGGCGGCCATCCGCCGCGCCGCCCAAACCGTGAACGTGCAGCGGCTCTACAGCCTCGCGGTCGAGGTCGGCACCCGCTGCGAGACGATCAAGCGGCGAATCGCCAAGGGCGAAAACCTGCGCGCGCTTTCCGGCGACATCACCCGCGTCGGCCGGCTGGTCGAGCGCGTGGCCCAGGTCGAGGCGCCCGAGGACAACCCCCATCTCGCCCGGCTGGCGACGTCGATGCGCGGCGTGATGGCGGCGGTGATCTCCGACAAGCGTCCCTCGCCCCGTCGATTCGAGGTTTTGCGCCTCCATTCGCTCGCCGTGGCGGCGACCCTGCGGGGCGACGTGGATGCGACCGATACGGTCGCGACCGCGCTCGCCGCCGCGATCAACCGCGAGCGCAAGAGCGCCTGACCGTCGGACGGGCGGGCCGGCGGCGGCGCGCGCGGCCACGCCTGGATCGGACTTTTTCCCGTAATCCGCCCTTTCGGCTTGCCATGCCGGTGGTTTGGTTGGAGACTCCCTCCTGGTAGGGAAACCAACGGGTAGGCAGGGTTGTATGGGGCGAAACGTGCGGAAAACGCCGACACCGGCGATCTACGCACCCTGTGCCGCGCTGCGACGCCCGGGCGGCGCGATCCCGATGTGCATGGCCTGCGAGGTCCGGGATTTCACCTTTTGCGCGGCGCTGGATACGGACGAGATCGCCTCGGTTCAGGCGATCGTCCGCCAGGTTCGCCTCGCACCGGGCCAGCTCCTGTTTCAGGAAGGCGACGAGGCGACCGATCTGTTCAACGTCGTCGACGGCGTGATCCTGCTCTACAAGATGCTCTCCGACGGCCGCCGCCAGATCACCGGTTTCATGTATCCGGGCGGGTTTCTCGGCGTCGCCGGCGCGAGCGGCTTTTCCTACAGCGCCGAGGCGCTCACCCAGGCGACGCTCTGCCGCTTCCCGCGCCGCCGGCTTTTCGCCTTGTTCGAACGCTTTCCCAAGCTCGAGCATCGCCTGCTCGGCATCGCCACGGACGAGCTGACCGCCGCGCAGGACCAGATGCTGCTTCTCGGCCGCAAGACGGCGTCGGAGAAGATCGCCTCCTTTCTGCTCACCCTCGCCGGGCGGACCGGGGCCTCCGACGGCGAGGGCGAACTGCCGGTCGCGGTGCCCATGACGCGCGCCCATATCGCCGATTATCTCGGCCTTACGATCGAAACGGTGAGCCGCACGCTCGGGCGGCTCAAGCGCTCGGGGCTGATCCGGGTCCCCGACGTTCACCAGGTGGTGATCACGCGTCGCGACGATCTGGAGGCGATCGCCGAGGGCGAATGAGGCTCGCCCGCCGCCATGGCCGGGCGCGATAGGGAGGGGCGATGCCCAGGGTTCTGATCACCGGCGCGAACCGAGGCCTCGGCCTCGAATTCGCCAGGCAATACGCCGAAGCGGGCTGGCGGGTGGACGCCACCTGCCGCGATCCCGACCGCGCCCGGGCGCTGGCCGCGATCGCGCGCGGCGCCGGCGGCAGGGTCGCGGTCCATCGCCTCGACGTCGGGGATTGGGACGCGATCGCGACGCTCGCGGTCGGGCTCGGCGACGCGGCGATCGATCTGCTGCTCAATAACGCGGGCGTCTACGGCTCGCAGCGCAAGGCGTTCGGCGATATCGACTACGAAAGCTGGCTCGAAACCCTGCGCATCAACGCGCTCGCGCCCATGCGCATGGCCCAGGCCTTCGTCGAGCATGTCGCGCGCGGCGACGACAAGCGCATGGTGTTCATTTCGAGCAAGATGGGCAGCATTACCGAGAATACGAGCGGCGGCTCGTACATCTACCGGTCGAGCAAGGCGGCGCTGAACGCGGTGGTCAAGAGCCTGTCCATCGATCTCGCGGCGCGCGGAATCGTCGCCGTGGCCTTTCATCCGGGCTGGGTGCGGACCGACATGGGCGGCCCCAACGGGCTTCTCGATCCGCCCGAGAGCATCGCCGCGATGCGCGCGGCGATCGACCGTCTGGGCGCCGAGGATTCGGGCCGCTTCCTCAACTACGACGGCGCGACCATTCCCTGGTAGCCGGCCCCGCTCCGGCCCCCGGCATCGGTTTATCGGATCACGCCCCGGACGTCAGCGAACGTAGATGCGGACTTCGTTGGTCTGGACCCGGGCGCTGGTGGTCGCCGACAGGGTCAGCCGGTCGCCCGACAGCCCCATCTCGGTCAGCGTGCGGAAGACCTTCTCGGCGCTGCGCTTGGATTGGTTGGTGTTGAGCGCGACCTGGGCCGGCGTGCCCCGGTTGGGCGCCACCGCGACCACGTCGAAGGTCGCCGTCGGACGCCGGTCGAGCGCCTGGGAGACGGCGGTATAGAGCGCTTGCTCGTAGGGAACGTCCTTGCGGTCGAAGCGGATGACGACGAGCGGCTCGCGGCTGTCGATGTCGCGCGCCGCCGACGCCGCGCTGCCGCCGCTCACGGGCTGGCTCGCGACCGCCGCGGCGAAGGCGCGACTCGCGAGCGGCGGGCCGAACAGCTCGCCGTTCTTGATCGCCAGCGAGAGCGTGGTGAGGTTGCGTCGCTCGTTGTTCACGTAAGCCGTCTGGCGCGCGATCGTGTCGTTGACCTCGTTGAGCAGGCGGTCGATCAGCACGACCGTGCGGTTGACCTCGTCCTCGACGCGGGCAAGCTGGCGATGGTCCTCCTCGACGGCGCCCGAAAGCCCATAGGCGGCGTTGATCGATTCGACCAGATAAGAGGACATCGCCGCCTGCGAGGCGACGTCGTTGGCGAGCGTGTTGAGCGCCGCGATATCGGTGAGAATGCGGTCGAGCTCGCTCTGCGCCGTGTTCCACTGGGCGACCAGAACCGGATTGCCCGGCGTGGTGCCGATTTGCAGGCGCGCGCTGATCGCGGCGACGATCGCGTAATAGCGCTGGGCGTTCTGCTCGGTGACCGAGCGGAGCTGCTGAAAGCGGGCGTTGGCGCCGCCGATCGACGATTTCAGCGATTCGAGCTCGCGGTTGAGCTGAACCACCTTGGCGCCGACGAAGGTGCCGGTCGCGCTGACCGTCGGAACGCTCCCTCCCGACACCGCCGCGCTCGGCGCGGGGGCGGGCGCGGCGGCCGCGGCCATTTGGGTGCTCTGTCCGGCGCCGGGCGCCGGCGACAGCGTCGGCGAGGCCTGACTCTCGGCGGGCGACGGTTGTATGACGACCTGTTTCGGCGCCTGGGCCGCGGGCTCGTCGCCGGTAAGCGACGGCCAGAAGTCGTCGGAGACCACCGAGCAGCCCCCCAGGAGAAGCGCCGCTCCGAAAACCGCAACGCGCGTCTTGTGGCGTCCCATGCGCAAGGCCTGCCCTCTTATCAACATCACTCCGCCGCGACCGACGCGAAATAGCTCTTCGCCGCCTTGGCGCGGCGGAAGATCACAACACGAACCGGTTGGATGTCGAGAATTTCACTTCGATTATTTCGAATTGTTATTCGGCACCCCCTCCGGGGCCTTGAGTGTACTCAACGGGTTAACCGTTCACAAGCCCGATTTCCGCGCATTCGTGGCATCATGCGCCGCCCGCTTGTCCGGCCGCGCGACCCGTCGCGCGCGGGCGTTCGGGCTTGCGAATCGGAGTCGCTGCGAGTATTTTCCCCCGGCGCGCCCGCATTTCCCGCGGCCGCGCCGCAGGCGCCCGTAGCTCAGCTGGATAGAGCACCAGACTACGAATCTGGGGGTCGGGAGTTCGAATCTTCCCGGGCGCGCCATTTCCCGCCATTTCGAGATCGCGCCGTCCGAGGCGGAGACCGGTCTTCGCGGCCGGGGCGACGGCAAGGGGAATATCGACGATGATGAAGAAGATCCTCGCGACGCTAGGGGGCTTCCTGGCCGGTTTCGGGACGGCTTCGGCCGCCTGGGCGCAGGTGAACGGGCCGTACGGCGAGCCGCATATGTGGGCCGGCGGCTGGTACGGTTGGTTCATGGGGCCTCTGATGATGATCGTCTTTCTCGCCGTCACGGTCGTGATCGTGGTCCTGATCGTCCGCTGGCTGAGCGGGAGCGGTCGGGACGAGGCCGTCGCGCCGAGGACGCGTGCGGGCCCGACGCCCCTCGATATCCTCGAGGAGCGTTTCGCGCGCGGCGAGATCGACAAGGACGAATTCGAGGAGCGCCGCCGGCTTCTCGAGAAATAATCCCCCCGCGCCGATGGCGCGGCCCGCCGGTCCAAATCGCGCGACGGTTGCGTTCCCGCGTTCGGCCGGGCGCCGCCGCCGGGACGCCGATCGCCGCGCCGCGCCCGCCGTCCGGACGGGCGTCGCGCCGTCAAGATATTCGAAATTTTAAGAATTTCTCCCCTGTAATGGGTGATCCGGTCGGGCCTCGCCCGGGCCGGGGCGACTGCGTCGCGCCGTCATTCATCCTTCGGGCTCGGATCACCGCTTCATGTCGAAATCGCCGACTCCGCGTAAAACGAGCGCCGCGCCGAGGCGGAGAAGCCTCGTCGCCGAGCTCGAAAGCCTCAGCGGGCTGGTCGACGAGCTCGGCGCGTTGCAGGAGCGGGTCGACGAGCTCGAGGATCTCCAGGTCCAGCGCGCCCGCGCCGAGGCGGCCCTGCGCGAGAGCGAGGCGCGCTACCGCACCTTGTTCGAGGAATCGCCGATCTCGATCTGGGAGATCGACTGGTCGGGCGTGAAGGCGCTGGTCGAGGCGCTGCGGGCGCGCGGCGTGACCGACCTAAAAGGCTATTTCGACGCCCATCCCGAGGCCGTGCGCAAGGCGGTCGCGGCGATGCGGGTGGTCAACTTCAACAAGGCGACCCTCGACATCTACCGCGCCCCCGACGCGGACACCTTCATGGATGAGATGGACGCCTATCTCGCCCGGACGTATTGGGACGGTTTCGGCGACGAAATCCAGACGCTCGCCGACGGCGCGACGCGTTGCAGCTACGAGACCCGCGAGCGCGCCTTCGACGGGACCGAGCTTTACGTGCGCATCGTCCGCCAGATTCCCGAAGGCTACCGGGATAGCTGGGCGCGGGTCATCGCGACGGTCGAGGACATCACCGAGCGCAAGGTCGCGACGCAGGCGGTGCGGCGCGGCGAGACCTGGCGCCGCCACGCCGCGCGGATCGCGCGGGTCGGATACTGGGTTTGGCACGGCTCGCGAATCACGGCCCGCGATCTCGTCGATCCAGGCTCGGCCAAGCGCGTCGAGGGGTTGCGCGAGCTGCGCGCGCTGTTCGGCGCCGACCCCGAGAGCGGCGAGGCCCGCTGGGAGGTACACCCCGAGGACCGGAAGCGGCTCGCCGAGGCACTCGCCAAGGCCGATCGCGACCGGCGCGGCTACGACGTCGAGTACCGCATCCTCGGTCCCGCCGACGGGCTTCGCGTCGTCCACGAGACCGGCGAGCCGACGCTCGACGAGGACGGCGTCAGCGAGATCTGGGTCGGCATCGTTCGCGACGTCACGACCGAGAAGCGCGGCCAATGGCTGCGCGAGGGGTCGAGCCGGGTTCTCGAGCTGCTCGCCACCGGCGCGCCGCTCTCGGAAGTGCTGCTTCTCCTCGTCGAAACGGTCGAGGGGCTGAGCCGCCATATGCGCTGCTCGATCCTGCTCTACGATCCGGCGAGCGAAACGCTGCGCCACGGCGTCGCGCCGAGCCTGCCCGATTTCTACAACCGGGCGGTCGACGGCCTGAAGGCCGGTCCCGACGTCGGCTGTTGCGGGAGCGCGGCCTTCACCGGCGAACGCGTGATCGCGACCGACGTGCGCACCCATCCCAATTGGGCGCCCTGGCGCGACCTGGTCGATCGCGCGGGTATCGTCGCCTGCTGGTCGGAGCCGATCCGATCGTCGTCGGGCGAGGTGCTCGGCACCTTCGCGATCTATTACAACGAGCCGCGCGGCCCCGACGACGACGATCTCGATCTCATCCGCACCACGGCGCATCTCGCGGGCCTCGCGATCGAGCAGCGGCGCGCCGAGGAGACGCTCAAGCGCAGCGAGGAGCGCTTCCGCAGCGTGTTCGAGGCGGCGCCGATCTCGATCTGGGAAGAGGACTGGTCGGCGGTCAAGGCGATGACCGACGATCTCGCCCGCGAGGGCGTCGTCGACTGGGAGGCCTATTTCGACACCCATCGCGAGGCGCTGATCGAGGCGGCGAACCGGGTGCGGATCATCGCGACCAACCACGCGAGCCTCGACATCTACCGTGCCCCCGATCAGGACGCGCTCAAGGAGATCACGCGCGGCGAGCTGCTGACCGACAACGAGCTCGAAACCTTCCGCCGCGAGCTTCTCGCCTTTATCGCGGGCGAGGACTTCGTTTCGCCCGACGCGATCGAGGAAACCTGGGACCACGAGGAGATCGTCACCCGCATCCGCGCGACCGTGCCCGAGACCGAGAAGGAGACCTGGGCGCGGGTCATCACGACGATCGAGGATATCACCGACCAGAAGAAGGCCGAAGCCGAGGCGGTCCGCGCCCAGGAACGCCTGATCGACGCGATCGAAAGCATTCCCCAGGCCTTCGCGCTCTATGATCGCGACGACCGCCTGGTGGTTTGGAACAGCCAGGCGGTGCGCTTCAACCCCGAGCTCACCGACATGATCCGGCCCGACGTCACCTTCGGCGACATCGCCCGCGCGGCGGCCGAGCGCGGGGTGGTCGCCGAGTCCCGCGGCCGGATCGACGACTGGACCCGGGCGCGGGTCGCCCGGCACCTCAACCCGGCCGGCGAGTTCGTCATGGAGATGGCCGACGGGCGATGGTTCCAGGTCAGCGAGCAGCGCACCCGCGAGGGCGGCATCGTGAGCGTGCGCACCGACATCAGCGAGATCAAGCATCGCGAAATCAAGCTCGCCGAGCTCAGCGAGGCACTGCACCGGACCAACCTGCATCTCGACGCGGCGCTCGCCAACATGGCCCAGGGGCTCGCCATGTTCGACGCCGAGAAGCGGCTGATCATGTGCAATCAGCGCTATCTCGACATGTACGATCTGCCCGAACGCCTGGGACGTCCCGGCACGAGCCTGCGCGAGATCATGGAGTATAGCGCCGCCCGGCAGAGGTTGAGCGACAAGGCCGCGGCGCGTCTGATCCGGAAGCGGTTCGCGCTCGCGCGCCGCAAGCGCGAGGGGCATTTCGACGAAACCCTCGTCGACGGCCGGATCATCCGGGTCTCGCACCGGCCGCTCGCGGGCGGCGGATCGGTCGCCACCTACGAGGACGTGACCGCGCGCGAACGCGCCCAGGCCGAGCTGCGCGAAAGCGAGGCGCGGCTCGCGCAGGCGCATCGCATCGCCAAGCTGGGCCACTGGGTCTGGGACGAACGGAGCGATACCCTGGCGAGCGCCTCGCGCGAGCTCGCCGATATCTTCGGCGTGCCCGAGGACGCGTTGCCCTCTACGGTCGAGGCCTGGAACGCCTTCATTCATCCCGAGGATCTTCCGGGCATCCGCAAGGCCATCAAGAAGCTCGGCCGCGCGAAGCCGTCGTATCGGGTCGAATACCGGATCGTGCGCCCCGACGGCGAGGTCCGCGTGGTGGCCGAGGACGCCGAGGGCGAGTTCGACGAGACCGGCGCGATGGTCCGGGTCGTCGGCACCATGCAGGATATCACCGAGCGCAAGCGGGCCGAGGAGGCGCTGCGCGCCGCCAAGGAGCAGGCCGAGCTCGCCAACCGCACCAAGTCCGAGTTCCTCGCCAACATGAGCCACGAGCTGCGCACGCCGCTCAACGCGATCATCGGCTTCTCGGAGCTGATCGAGAACCAGGTGTTCGGCCCGGTCGGTAGCGAGAAGTACCTGGAGTACGCCAAGGATATCCAGACCTCGGGCGAGCATCTTCTCGAGCTGATCAACGACATTCTCGACCTCTCGAAGATCGAGGCCGGCAAGCTCGAGCTCGACGACGAGGAGATCGACGTGGCGAAGGTTCTCGAATCCTGCGAGATGCTCGTGCGCGAGCGCGCCGAGGGCGGCGGCGTCGCGCTGCGGCGGAAGGTCGCGAACGATCTCGGCCATTTGCGCGCCGACAAGCGCAAGCTCAAGCAGATCCTCATCAATCTCCTGTCGAACGCGATCAAGTTCACGCCCGAGGGTGGGCGCGTGGATGTGCGCGCCCGGGTCGACCACCGCGGCGACATGGTGATCTCGGTCGCCGATACCGGTATCGGCATCGCGCCCGAGGATATCTCCAAGGCCATGGCGCCGTTCAGCCAGGTCGACACCACGCTGTCGCGCAAATACGAGGGCACCGGGCTCGGCCTGCCGCTCACGAAATCGCTTGTCGAGATGCACGGCGGCACGCTCGATCTCGCGAGCAGCCTGGGCGAGGGGACGACGGTCACCGTCCGCCTACCCGCCGAGCGAGTGATCGGGGCGAGGCGCAAATCGGCGTGACGCCGATCTTCCTCCCCGTTCAAGCGGTGGATTCCCTTGTATTTTATGAAAATTTCGCGGTCCGCCTTAAGCGCGGAGAAACCTTGATCGGCTAGGTTCGGGGCAGGTGTCCGGTTCGCCGAGCCCCATGTTCAGTCCAGGCCCAGCCATGCGCGCGCGCTTTACGCGATCGACGATCGTCGGCCTTGTTCTTGCCGTCGTCCTCGTGGCGGCGGGTGTCGCGCTGCGTCGCGCCTCGATCGACCTTGATGGCCAGCGGGCGCTGATCGCCGACGCGGTCGAGGCGGCGACCGGGCGGCGGCTCGTGCTCGCGGGGAAGGCCCGGCTCGCGCTCGCTCCGGGACCGCGCATCCTGGTCGAGGACGTGACCCTCGCCAACGCGTCCTGGGGCTCGCGCCCGGCGATGCTCGCGGCGCGGCGCATCGTGCTCGAGCTCGAATGGCTGCCCTTGCTCGCGGGGCGGGTCGTCGTCCGCCGGCTGGTGTTCGACGCGCCCGACGTCCTCATCGAGACCGACGCCCAAGGGCGCGGGAACTGGGCCTTCGAGGGAGCGGGAGCCGGGGACGCGGACGGCGTGGCGCTCCCGTTCGGCATCGACGAGATCAACTTGCGGCGCGGCCGGCTGGTCTATCGCGACGGCGTGGACGGACGGCGGCTGTCGATCGCGATCGACGAGGCGCGCCTCGCCGCCGAGGATCGCGGCGACGGCTTCACGGTCGCCATCGTCGGCGAGATCGACGGCCGACCGGTTTCGGTCGAAGGCCGACTCGGGCCGTTCGCCGCCTTCTCGGGCGCCCGACCCCTGGCGCTCGACCTGCGTCTTCGGAGCGGAGATCTCGCCTTCGCCCTCGCGGGCCGGGTCGCGGACCTGCCGGCGCTCGCCGGGCTCGATCTCGGCCTTGGGATCGAGGGCGGGGATCTGCGCGGCTTCGGACGGCGGATCGGGGGCGATTTTCCCGACCTCGGCGCGTTTCGGATTTCGGGGCATGTTTCGGGATCGGCCACGCGCCCGCGCCTCGATTCGCTGGTCGGCCGGGCCGGGCGCGCCGATCTGGCGTCGATCTCGATCGAGGGCTCGATCAATGAACCGTTGGCCGGCCGGGGGCTCGATTTGATCATCGCCGTGGTCGCGCCGGGTCTCGATCGCCTGGGCGCCGCCTTCGACGTCGCGCTTCCCGAGACCGCGCCGCTCGCCGCGACCGCGCGGTTGCGCGACCGGGGACGGCGCTACCGGATCGACGACCTCGCCGCGACCATCGGCGAGAGCGATTTCGCCGGATCCCTGGTGATCGCAACCGCCGAGCCCCGGGCCCGGATCGAGGCGGATTTGATCTCGACGCGGGTCGATTTCGACGCCCTGTTCGGCGCCGCCGACGCGCCGGCCGCCGATGCGCGGGACGCGGAGGACGCGCGCCTTTTCTCCGCCGAGCCGATCGACTTCGCGGTTCTCGATGCGCTCGATCTGCGCCTTCGTCTGCGCGCCGATCGGCTGACCGTCGACGGTTTCGAGTTTTCGTCGAGCGATCTCGCGCTGACCCTCGACCGGGGCGTGGGCGGCTTGCGCGTCGCCCGGGCGCGCTACGGCGCGGGCGACTTCGCGGGCTCTCTCCGCGTCGATGCGCGCGCCCGACCGGCGGCGGTGGCGCTCGATATCGAGGCCGAGGCGTTCGACGTCGGCCGGTTGCTCTCGGACCTCGGCCTGTCCGATCTGGTCGAGGGGACGGCCGAGGTCGCGATCGACGTCGCGGGCCGGGGCGCGAGCCTCGCCGCCATCATGGCCTCGCTCGACGGCCGCGCGCGCGTCGTCATGGGCCCAGGGCGAATCGCGACCCGCTACGTCGATCTGTTCGCCGCCGATCTGTTCCAGAGCCTTGATCTGATCGCGCGCGACGACGCCGACGCCCGCGTGAACTGCCTGATCGCGCGGTTCGACGTCGCGGACGGGACGGGCGAAAGCCGCGACCTGCTCCTCGACACTCGACGTACGACCGTGACCGGCGACGGGCGGATCGTGCTCGGCGACGAGACCCTCGATCTTCTGCTCACGCCCCGCCCCCGGGACCCGAGCCTGATGAGCTTGGCGACGCCGATGCGCGTCGCCGGCACGCTCGCCGCGCCGACCATCGCGCCCGATGCCCTGGGTGTCGCGCGGTCCGCGGGCGTCGCGGTGCTGGGCGCGCTCGCGACCGGCGGGATCGGGATCGTCGCGCCATTCCTCAGCATGGGCACCGGCGGCGGCGATGTCTGCCAGGCCGCCCGCGAGGCCCTGCGCGATCCGTCGCGCGAGGCCCGCGCGGGGGGCGGCGATCCGGCGCCGGCCGCCCCCGGAGGCGGTTCCGGACCGGGCGCGGATCGGCGACGTGCCGGCGATGGTCGGTGATTCCAGCCTTGCCGCCGGTTGTCATCGACGGGCCGAGCGATTAGCTTCTCTCAAGCGGCCCCCATGGATCATGTCCTCCGCGGCATGTTTTCGAGGGCCATCGGTTCCATTCCGGTCGCGGCCGGATCGCCACCAACCGCCATCTGAACAAAGGTTTTCCAATCATGCTGTTTAAACGAGTGGCGCGGGCGGCCGCGCTCGCCGGCGTGGCCGGCTTCTTCGCGCTGTCCTTCGTCCCGCCGGCGGCGGTCGGCGCCGAGGACCCGGTCGTCGCCAAGGTCGACGGGGTCGAGATCCATCGCTCCGACATCGACGACGTCATCCAGGGGTTGCCGCAGCAGTATCGGCAGATGCCGATCGAGGCCCTGTTCCCCGTTTTGCGCGACCGGTTGGTCGAGCTCCAGCTCGTCGCCGCCGAGGGCCGCAAGGACAATCTGGCCGAGGACGAGGAGGTGCGGGCGCGCATGCGCAAGATCGAGGATCGGGTGATCCGCGACGTCTATATCTCGCGCTATGTCGACAAGGTGGCGAGCGAGGAGAAGCTGCGCGCGCTTTACAAGGAAAGCATCGCCAACGCGCCGACCGGAGTCGAGGTGCGCGCGCGCCATATCCTGGTCAAGACCGAGGACGAGGCCAAGGCGCTGATCGAGCGCGCCAAGGCGGGCGAGGACTTCGCCACGCTCGCGCGCGAGAACTCGATCGGGCCGTCGGCGTCGCGCGGCGGCGATCTCGGCTATTTCGCCCGCGAGGCGATGGTGCCCGAATTCGCCGACGCGGCCTTCGCCCTCGAGGTCGGCTCGATCACGGACAAGCCGGTCAAGACCCAGTTCGGCTGGCATGTGATCAAGCTCGAGGACCGGCGCGACATCGCGCCGCCGAGCTTCGAGGATTCGCGCGACAAGCTCCGCGCCCAAGTGGCGCAAACGGCGGTGCGCGAGCTACTCGACGGGCTTCGGATCAAGGCGACGATCGAGAAGTTCAACCTCGACGGGACGCCGGTCACGACGGCCGAATAGCCGTCGCCCGCGCCGGCCGCGACGGCCGAACAGGGGCGCGCGGCGGAGCCTTGCCGCCGTCGTCCCGCCGGCCGCTGTCCAGCGCGCGCGCAGGGTGAACCCGCTCCAGGACGTGAGAAATCCGGCGATCGCCGCCGCGCCCAGCGGGGCGCTGGCGATCGCCGCGACGAGCACGATCAGCGCCGCCACGCGCGCGGGCCAGCCGATCCGCCGGCCGATGTGAAGGACTCCCTGCACCGCTCGGTTCTCGCGTCCTGCCTGTTTCCGTCCGTGTGATCCGGACGTTTCCATGCGTCGCGACGGCCTTCGCCTGCCGAGCTTCGAGCCGGCAATCGCGGCGCTACCCGAAGCCATGCAAGTTTTCTGCCAGCGGGGCGGGACTGCGGGGATATCAACGGATTTTATGGCTAAGGCCGCCCGGGCCCCTTCGCGCGCGGCCGGCGGGTGTAAGAAAAACCGACACCCGCCGCCGAGCATGAGCGAATGAGATTCTGAGAAATGACTTCGGAATCAATGAGATGTCGCGTCACACCGGGCGCGGGCATGTGTCAAGCGCGCCGACTCGCCGGCCAGAGGAGGCGTTCGGGCGCAAGCGCCGCGCCGGTCGCGGCGCGCTCGGCCGGCGGCAGCACGTCGAGGCTCGGCCAAAGCCCGCTTTCGAGCGCCTCGGCATAGACCGCCGGCAGGCCGTGGCGTCGCATCGCCGCCGCCGCCGCGTCGTGGTCGTAGTCGAGGGCGCGGATCTCGACGGCGATCCCCCGCGCCTCGGGGCGAAGCAGGGCGAACCAGTTGCGCGCGGTGCCGTCGTTGGCGGGCAATCCGACCGTGCCGGCGTTGAGCCACAGGCGCTCCCCGACCACGCGGGCGAAGGGGATGCCCGAATGTCCGGTAATGACGCCCTCGGCGCCGGTCCGCTCGGCGGCGAGCGTGATCTCGGCGGCGATCTCGGCCTCGGGCGTCGAGGGGAAGACATAGCGGTTGATCCGCGACGGCGCGCCGTGGACGGCGAGCAGCCGGCGGCCGCCGAGGGTGAAGCGGATCGCGCGCGGAAGCGCCGCCATCCAGCGCCGCGCCTCGGCGTCGATCTCGGCGCGGCAATGGGCGTACCAACGCCCCGAAAGCGCATCGCAAGCCGTGCCCTCGGCGAAGCCGCAGCCGCAATCGTCCGATTCGGCGGCGAGCGATTCCTCGACGTTGCCCATCACCACCGCCACGCCCGCCGCGCGCAAGACACCGACGGTCGCCGCCGGATCGCCGCAATAGGCGACCGTGTCGCCGGTGCAGACCATGCGCTCGGGCGGGACCGCGAGCGTCTTCGCCGCGGCGAGCAGCGCTTCGATCGCCTGGAGATTGCCGAGCGGCCCGCCGAACGCGATCACCGGGCCGTCGAGCGGGCCGAGGTCGAGACAATCCTCGCCCGCCCGGTTCGTCTCGCTTCGTTCCATGCTCATGGACCGAGGTTCTGGCACGCCCGGGCGCGGCGCGTCAATGTTCCATGGCGAGCCTATGGTCAGCGCGGGCTCTTCGCTCTAACATAAGTAGGGGAGTGGGCTGCGCCGGAGTTCGGACAATGACGAGCATATCGCGCATCGAGCAGATGTGTATCGAGCGGGGCCTCAAGATGACCGAACAACGTCGCCTGATCGCGCGCGTTCTCTCGGCCGCCGACGATCACCCCGACGTGGAGGAGTTGTACCGGCGCGCGAGCAGGCGCGATCCCAATATCAGCCTGGCGACGGTCTATCGCACGGTTCGCCTGTTCGAGGAGGCGAACATCCTCGAACGCCATGATTTCCGCGATGGCCGCGCGCGCTACGAGGAGGCGGCGAACGAGCATCACGATCATCTCGTCGATCTCGACAGCGGCGAGGTGATCGAGTTCCACAACGAGGAAATCGAGACCTTGCAGCGCCAGATCGCCGAAAAGCTCGGCTTCCGGCTGGTCGACCACAAGCTGGTCCTTTACGGCGTGCGGATCGGAGATCGCTCGAGCTGACGCGCCGCGCGCGACGGCGTTACGTGATCCGCCTCCGCACGATGGCCGAGATGAACTCGCTGAACACGACGACCGCGAACACCGCGACCAGCATGATCGAGACCTCGCGCCAAGCGAACATGTTGATCGCGGCGTAAAGCTCGATCCCGATTCCGCCGGCGCCGACGAAGCCGAGCACCGTCGATTCACGAATATTGATGTCCCAGCGATAGACCGTGGTGCCGTAAAGCACCGGCATCACCTGGGGCAGCACGCCGATCAGCAGAACCTTGAACGGTCCGGCGCCGGTTGCCTGGATCGCCTCGACGGCGCCCTCGTCGATCTCCTCGATCGCCTCGGCCATCAGCTTGCCCATGAAGCCGATCGAGCGCGCGGCGATCGCCCAGATCCCGGCGAGTGGACCGGGGCCGAAGATGGCGACGAAGATCAGCGCCCAAACCACCGTGTTGACCGAGCGCGAGGCGACCAGGATGAAGCGCCCGATCGCCCAAGCGACCGGGTTGGGCGTGGTGTTGCGCGCCGACAGAAAGGCGACCGGAACCGCGATGAACAGGGTCGCGATGGTGCCCAGCGTCGCGATGTGGATGGTCTCGATCAACGGATCGGCGATCTCGCCGAAGGAGTCCCAGTTGGGCGGGAACATGCGTTCGATCAGGTCCGCCGCCTGGACATGGGCGTCGAGGAAGTAGGCCCAGGGAATGTCGAGGTTGCTGACCGACCAGACCGCCACCGCGACGATACCGAGCAACCAGACGTAGCGGACCAGCGTCTCGCGCGGGTTGAAACGGCGCCAGACCTCGGGGTGTTTGCGGGCGTGCTCGGCGGGGGTCATCGCAGATGGCCGCGAACCCAGTTCGAGAACAGCTCGCCCGCGAACACCAGCGCGATGATCGTGAGCAGGATCGCGAGGCTGAAGTCGTAGTCGTAGCGCGAGAAGGTGGCGGCGAGGGTCTCGCCGATCCCGCCCGCCCCGACGATTCCGACCACGGTCGAATGGCGGACGTTGGCGTCGAGACGGTAGATCGAGTTGCCGAGATAGCGCGGCAGGATCTGGGGCATGACGCCGTAGACGAGCAACTTGGGAAAGCTCGCCCCGGTCGCGCGGATCGCCTCGACCTGTCCCTCGTTCATGTTCTCGATGTCCTCGGCGAGCATCTTGGCGATGAAGCTGGTGCTCGCGACGATCAGCGTGAGCACGCCCGCGAGCGGGCCGAAGCCGAAGATCTTCACGAAGAAGATGGCGATCACGATCTCGTGGAAGGTGCGGCTCAGCGAGATCAGCGCGCGGGCGATCAGATAAACCGGGCGCGGCACGAGATTGATCGCGCCGGCGAGCCCCAGCGGAATCGCGAGGATCATGCCGAAGAAGCTCGCCGCCAGCGCCATCTGCACGCTCTCGACCACGCCGCGCACGAGAAGCGAGCCGCGGCTGAAGTCGGGCGGGAACATGCGCGCGATCATGTTCATGGCGCGCGGCAGGCCCTTGGCGATGCGCGCCGAATCGATTTCGAGCGTGCCGACCGACCAGAACAGATAGGCGATGGCGAGCGCGAGCAGCCCGTAGCGGTAGATCGGGTTGGCGATCATCCGGGGCGGTCGCCAGGTGGCGGGCGCGCTCATGGCGCGGCGACCCGCGGGGCGGCCGCGTCGTCGCCGGTCTCGTCGTCGTCGTCGGCCTCGCGAATGGTGGAGCTCCAGTCCTCCTCGCCGTAGATATCGGTGAGCGCCTGGGCGGTCAGCTCCGGGGCCACGCCGTCGAACACGATGCGCCCGTCGACCAGCCCGATCACCCGGTCGGAGAAGGTCTGGGCGAGCGCCACGTCATGGATGTTGACCAGCGCCGGCGTGCCGCGCTCGTGGGCGAGCTCGCACAGGAGTCGCATGATCTGGCGCGCGGTCTTGGGGTCGAGGCTCGCGGTCGGCTCGTCGACCAGCAAAAGGCGCGGGCGCTGCATCAGCGCGCGCGCGATGCCGACGCGCTGGCGCTGACCGCCCGAAAGCGCGTCCGCGCGCGTGTTCTCGTAGCCCATCAGCCCGACTCGGTCGAGAAGCTCGTAGGCCGCGGCCACGTCCTCGGTCGGGTAGTCGCGGCGCAGCGCGCGCAGAAAGCCGACATAGCCGAGGCGGCCGGAAAGGATGTTCTCCATCACGGTCAGCCGCTCGACCAGGTTGTACTCCTGGAAGATCATGCCCATCCGGCGGCGCTGGGTGCGCAGCGCGCGTCGGCCGAGGGAGGTGATCTCGACGCCGTCGAGAACGACGCGCCCCGCGCTCGGCTCGACCAGGCGATTGATGCAGCGGATCAGGGTCGATTTTCCGGCCCCCGACGAGCCGATCACGGTGACCACCTGGGGCTTGTCGACCGTGAAGGTCACGCCGTTGAGCGCGCGGGTGCCGGTGGGGTAGCGCTTGACGAGGTCCTGGACTTCGAGCATCGGTCGTCCTTTGCGCGGCGCCGCCGCCCCGGTTCTCCCGGGGCGGCGGTCGCCCGATCGCTTGCCTGATCGCTTGGTTGCGCGGTGTCGGCTAGTCCTTCTTCTTCTTCTTTTTCTTCTTCTTGAGCTTGAGGCCGGCGAGCGCCTCCTGGGTGTACTGGACGCCGTTGTAGGCCTGGATGGTGCGGATGACCTTCCAGTTCTCGGCGAAGGTGATCGGGATGAAACGGTCGGCCTGTCTGCCGAACTCCTTCTCGAGCCCCGAGCCCTTCCAGTCGAAGGTGAAGAACGCCTCCTTGATTTTCTCCTGAAGCTCGGGCTTCAGGTTGTAGGCGTAGCCGTACGACGTGGTCGGGAACATGTCCGATTCCCAGATGATGCGCACGTCCTCGCGCTTGAGCTGGCCCTTGTCGATCATGCGATCGAGCACGCTCGAGGCCACCGGGGCGGCGTCATAGTCGCCGTTGGCGACGCCCATGATCGAGTTGTCGTGCTTGCCCGAATAGATGACCTTGTAGTCGGTGTCGGGCACCACGCCCATCTGGCTGAACAACGCCCGCGGCGCCTGGTTGCCCGAGTTCGACGACGGCGTCACATGGGCGATCTTGCGACCCTTGAGGTCCTGGATCGTCTTGATGTCGCTGTCGGGCTGGGTGATGAGCTGAAGCCGGTAACCCGTGAGCCCACTCGCCTTGCCCATGATGGCGAAGGGAACATAGCCCGCGAGGTTGACGCCGAACACGGTCGGCCCGGTCGAGATCCCGGCGACGTGCAGCCGGCCCGAGCGCATGGCCTCGACCTGGGCGGCGTAGGATTCGGCGCCGTACCACTTGACCCGCTTGCCGGTCTTCTTCGAGAGGTAATCCATGAACTCCTCGAACACGTTTTCGTAGACCGAGGGGTCCTCGACCGGCGTGTACGAGAACACGATCGTGTCGGGATCGAGCCACTGGCTCGGATCCGTCGGCGTATCGGCGACCAGGTCGCCGTTGTCGTCGCAATAGCGGGAATCGAGCTGGCCGTGGTTCTTGCATTCCTGGGCCAGCGCGAACGTCGAGGCGAACATGGCCGCCAGAACGCCCGTGAATGCCGCCAGCAAGCGGCGGCGGTCGATCGTCAATCCAGACATCTGGTTCTCCCTGACGCAGACTCGTTTGTATGGACGACGAATCGAGACCGACGTCGCTCCCCCCGCGTATTGTTTCGCGCGTTCGTCGAGCGCCGCGCCACGTCGCCGTCTCGTTATCGCGCCTACACTATCGGCAATCGCGCGTCGGGTGTAAAGACCGCGCGGGCTTTCAGGCGTCGGTCGCGGACGCCTGGTCGAGCAGGGCGGCGAGGCCGGTCAGCGCCGGCCAGCGCGCGGTGATCCGTCGGGTCGGGATCGCCGCGAGATAGGCTTCGAAGCGGCCCTTGGCGACGAAACGGCGGCGAAAGGCCGCCTCGTCGAACGCCGCGCCCAGGCCCGGGACCACGCCGCCCGCCAGGTAAACCCCGCCGCGCGCGCCGAGGGTGAGCGCTAGATTGCCCGCCGCGCCGCCGAGCGCGGCGCTGAACAGGGCGGCGGTCTCGATCGCGATCGCGTCCGAGCGCGCGCGCGCGCGCTTGGCGATCTCGGCGGCGCCGGGGGGCGGCGTATCGATGTCCCGGCCGTCGGTCTCCGCGAGCGCGCGATAGATCTCGCCGAGCCCGGGACCCGACAGCACGCGCTCGACCGAGACGTGGCCGTGGCGCGCGGCGAGACGGTCGCGCACCGCGCGCTCGCGCGCGGTCACGGCGGCGAAGTCGGCATGGCCCCCTTCGCCCGCGACCACGACCCAGCCTATGCCCGACCCGGCGCTCGCCGGCGCCAGACCCGCGATCCCGAGCCCGGTGCCGGGGCCGATCGTGGCGAGCGCCGCGCCCGGCGCGCCGGTCTCCGGCCCGTCGCCGATCGGGCGGTGCTCGTCGGCCGCGAGATGGGGCAGCGCGCGGGCGATCGCCGCGAAGTCGTTGACGATCTCGACGCGATCGAGGCCGAGCGCGCGGGCGATCGCCGTTCGCGAGAGCGTCCAGGGGTGATTGGTCATGGCGACGGTCTCGCCGAGAACCGGCCCGGCGACCGCGAGCGCCGCCACGCGCGGTGGCGCCGGCGGCGCAAGCCGATCGAGCGCCGCGCCCGCCGCGCGTTCGAGATCTGGGTGCGCGGCGACGTCGAGGATCACCGGCGCGCCTGGCCGCGCTCCCGGCATCTGGAGCGCGAAGCGCGCGTGGGTGCCGCCGATGTCGGCAAGCAGGCGCGGGCTTTCGGACGCGTCGCTCACCGGTACGGGGGCACGGCGGCGAGCGTGCCGAGAAAGCGGTTCCGCCAGGCGGTGACGTCGTCGCGCCTGAGCCCCTCCATCAGCGTCTCCCAGCGCTCGCGGCGCTCGCCGAGCGGCATGGTCAGCCCGCGGTGCAGCGCCTCGGCCATGTCGTGCAGGTCATAGGGATTGACGATCAGCGCCGCGCCCATCTGATGCGCCGCGCCGGCGAAGCGCGACAGCACCAGAACCCCGGGGTCGGTCTCGTCCTGGGCGGCGACGTATTCCTTGGCGACCAGGTTCATGCCGTCGCGAAGCGGCGTGACCATCCCGATCCGGCTGCCCCGGAACAGCCCCGACAGCGCGCGCCGGCTGAACGCCTTGTTGAGATAGCGGATCGGCACCCAGTCGAACTCGGCGAAGCGACCGTTGATGTGGCCCGCCGTGGCCTCGAGGCTGTGGCGGATGTCGGCGTATTCGGGAACCTCGCTGCGCGACGGCGGGGCGATCTGCATCATGCTCACCCGGCCACGCATCTCGGGATAGCTTTCGAGCAGCCGCTCGAACGCCTGCACGCGGTCGACGAGGCCCTTGGTGTAGTCGAGCCGGTCGACGCCGATCACGAGCTGGCGGCCTTGCAGGCTGTTGGCGAGGCGGCGCATCTGGCGCTGGGCCTCGGGCGTGCGGGCCAGCGCCGCGAAGTCCTCGGTGTCGATGCCGATGGGAAAGACCTCGGCGCGGATGGTATGGCCGAAGGCGGTCACCGTGCCGTCGCCATTCACCCGCCCGCCGGCTTCCTCGGCGACGTAGTCGTGGAAGGCGCGGAGATCGTTCTCGGTCTGGAAGCCGATGAGGTCGTAGGCGAACAGCGCGCGCACCAGCTCGCCATGGGTCGGCAGGGCGAGCAGCATCTCGCGCGCCGGAAACGGGATATGGAGAAAGAAGCCGATTCGCGAACGGTAGCCCAGCCGGCGCAGCCCCTCGCCGAAGGGGATCAGGTGATAGTCGTGGACCCAGACCAGATCGTCCGCCTCGAGCATCGGCATCAGCCGCTCGGCGAGCTGGCGGTTGACCCGCTGGTAGCCCGAGAAGAAGCGACGGTCGAAGGCGGCGAGGTCGAGCCGGTAATGGAACAGCGGCCAGAGCGTCCGGTTGGCGAAGCCGTTGTAGTACTCGTCGTAGT
>CAZHDF010000004.1:0-47972 GCA_964531525.1 uncultured Alphaproteobacteria bacterium
CGCCCTCGACGAGATCACCCGCGACCATCTCAACGACCATCTCGTGCGCCTGTGGCAACGTACCCGCAAGACCGTGGTGTTCGTCACCCATTCGATCCCCGAGGCGGTATTCCTGTCCTCGCGCATCGTGGTGATGTCGCCCCGGCCCGGGCGCGTTATCGATATCATCGACAGCGACCTGCCCCCCGACCGCACGCTCGACGTGCGCGAGACGCCCGAGTTCCTGGCCATCGCGCACCGGGTCCGCGAGGGGCTGCGCGCGGGCCATAGCTATGACGACTGAGCCATGACGACGGATGCTGTGGGAAGCCTGACCACGGCCCCCGGCGAGCCCTCGCTCTGGGATCGCCTGCGGCGCGGCAAGAGCGGGCCGATCGCGGCGGTTTGCCTGGCGATCTTCGTGGTCTGGTACGCGGGCGCGATTTATCTCAACGCCCCGGTCCTGATCGACAAGTACGAGCGTCAGAAGACCGCCTGGACGGCGAGCCAACTGGTCGCCGACGCCTGGGCGATGAAACGCCCCGTGCTGCCCGCCCCCCATCAGATCCTGGCCGATCTCAACACCTCGATCTTTCAGCGCAAGCTCACCTCGAAGCGCAATCTCGCCTATCACGCCTGGGTGACGCTGTCCTCGACGCTTCTCGGCTTTCTCATGGGCACCGCTCTTGGGATCGCGCTCGCGATCGGCATCGTCCATGCGCGCACCCTGGACCGCAGCCTGATGCCCTGGATCATCGCCTCGCAGACGATCCCGATCCTGGCGATCGCGCCGATGATCATCGTCGTGCTCGGCAACGTGGGCTTCACGGGATTGGTGCCCAAGGCGATCATCTCGATGTATCTCTGCTTCTTCCCCGTGGCCATCGGCATGGTCAAGGGCCTGCGTTCGCCGAGCCGCCTGCATCTCGACCTGATGCATACCTACAACGCGACCCGGCGCCAGGTGTTCACCATGCTGCGCTGGCCGGCCTCGGTGCCGTTCCTGTTCGCGAGCCTCAAGGTGGCGATCGCGATCAGTCTCGTCGGCGCGATCGTCGGCGAACTGCCGACCGGCGCCCAGGCGGGGCTCGGGGCGCGCATGCTGGTGGGGTCGTATTACGGCCAGACGATCCAGATCTGGTCGGCGTTGATCGTCGCCGCGCTGCTCGCGGGCACGATGGTCGGTCTCGTCGGCCTGGCCGAGCGCGTGGTCCTGCGCCACGCGGGCGTGGCGCGATGAGCGCGACCGCGATGACCGGCGGCCGCGCGACGCGCGTCCTCGATCTCGCCTGCGCGGGCTTTCTCGCCTGCGCGCTTCTGGCGTTCGCGTTTCCCGTCGCCGCGGTCGAGGGTGGCGCCGCGGGCTGGTTCGACCGCCCCGAAATGCTTGCTTTCGCGGCGCCCGCGCTCGTCGCCGCCGTCTGGCGTCTCGCGACCCGCGCCGAGGGCCTGGGCGCGGGCCTGATCCTGGCGCTCGCCACCCTGCTCGGCGCCTATGCGCCGCTGATCAATCTCGACGCCCAGTCGGCGCTCGGCCTCGAAACGAAAATGGAAGTCGGCGCGAGCGCGATCGGCATGTGGGTCTATGTCTTCGGGCTCGGCTTTCTCACCTGGCGAGCGATGGCGCTGTTGTCGGCGGTGCGCGCCGAGCACGGCGGCGGGCGACTGGTGGGATTGCTGGTGCCGGGAATCTTCGGCGCCTGGCTGCTCTATCTCTGGCAGGTGGTGGTCACCGGGCTCGGCGTGCCTTCGGTGCTACTGCCGCCGCCCAGCATGATCGGCGCGGCGATCGCCGGCACCCCCGACATCCTGTGGGCCGATTTCGTGCAGACCTTCCTCAAGGCGGTGATCGCGGGCTATGCGCTGGGCTGCGGCGCGGGCTTCGCGGTCGCCGTATTGATCGACCGGGTGCCGTTTCTTCAGCGCGGCCTGTTGCCGATCGGCAATCTGGTGAGCGCGCTGCCGATCGTCGGCATCGCCCCGATCATGGTGATGTGGTTCGGCTTCGATTGGCAGTCCAAGGCGGCGGTCGTGGTGGTGATGACCTTCTTCCCGATGCTGGTCAACACCATCGCCGGGCTGCACGCGACCAGCGCGATGGAGCGCGATCTCATGCGCTCCTACGCCGCGAGCTACCTTCAGACTCTGCTTCGGGTGCGCCTGCCCAACGCGTTGCCGTTCATCTTCAACGCCCTCAAGATCAACTCGACGCTGGCGCTCATCGGGGCGATCGTCGCCGAGTTCTTCGGCACCCCGATCGTCGGGATGGGGTTTCGCATTTCGACCGAGATCGGCCGCATGAACGTTCCCATGGTGTGGGCCACGATCGCGGTCGCCGCGGTGGCCGGCTCGATCGCCTACGGGGCGCTTGCCGTCGTCGAGCGGACGGCGACGTTCTGGCACCCGTCTTACCACCGCAAGTTCGACTAACGGATAAATCGCAAGCCCAACCGCAAGTACAGGAGAGGCAAATGAAAAGACTTGCAGTTTTCGGCGTCGCGCTGATGGCGTTACAGGCCGCTTCGGCCCAGGCCGCTGAAAAGGTGACGCTCCAGCTCAAATGGGTGACCCAAGCCCAGTTCGCCGGCTACTACGTGGCCCAGGATAAGGGCTACTACAAGGACGAAGGCATCGACATCACGATCAAGGCGGGCGGCCCCGATATCTCGCCGCCGCAGGTCATCGCCGGCGGCGGGGCCGACGTGATCATCGACTGGATGCCGTCTGCGCTCGCCTCGCGCGAGAAGGGCGTGCCGCTGGTCAACATCTCGCAGGTGTTCAAGCGCTCCGGCATGATGCTGACCTGCCGCAAGGACAGCGGCATCAGGACGCCGGCCGATTTTCGCGGCCACACGCTCGGGGTCTGGTTCTTCGGCAACGAGTACCCGTTCCTGAGCTGGATGGCCAAGCTCGGCATCCCGACCAACGGCGGCGAGAACGGCGTGACCGTGCTCAAGCAGGGCTTCAACGTCGATCCGATCCTCCAGAAGCAGGCCGACTGCGTCTCGACCATGACCTACAACGAGTACTGGCAGATCATCGACGCCGGGCTTTCGCCGGCTGATCTCGTGGTCTTCAAGTACGAGGACCAGGGCGTCGCCACGCTCGAGGACGGGCTCTATGTGATCGAGAAGAACCTCAAGGACCCGGCCTTCGTCGATCGCATGGCGCGCTTCCTCCGCGCCTCGCTCAAGGGCTGGGAATACGCCCGGGCGCATCCGGACGAATCGGCCATGATCGTGCTCGAAAACGACGCGACCGGCGCCCAGACCGAGAAGCACCAGAAGCGCATGATGGGCGAAATCATCAAGCTCCTGGGCAGCCCGAAGAAGCTCGGTCTGCTCGATCCCGCCGACTACAAGCGCACGGTGAACATCCTGCTCGCGAGCAAGTCGACCCCGGTCATCACCAAGCGCCCGACCGGCGCCTGGACGCATGACGTCTGGAACAAGGCGATGGGCATGTAGCCCAAGCCGAACCCGCGCGGCAGTTCCGCGCGAACACATCGAGGGGCGCCCGAAGGCGCCCCTCTTTTTTTGTATCGGACCGTCTGCCCGTCTTTTACCCGGTCGCGCGGTCGACCGGCTTCGGGGCCTCGCGCTCGCGCTTGATCTGGAGCGCCGCGTAGTACGGCGGATAGGTCGGGCGCGGGATGTAGCGCCCCGCGCCGCGCTCGGTGCGCACGTCGCCGTCTTGGTAGACCACCTTGCCCTGGCTGATGGTGACCGCGTTGACCCCCTTCACCGTCATGCCCTCGAAGATGTTGAAGTCGATGTTCTGGTGATGGGTCTCGCGCGAGATCGTGCGCTCGCGTTCGGGATCCCAGATCGCGATGTCGGCGTCGGCGCCGACCGAGATCGAGCCCTTGCGGGGGTAGAGGTTGAAGATCTTGGCGGCGTTGGTCGAGGTGATGGCGACGAACTCGTTCTTGGTCAGACGGCCCGAGTTCACGCCGTGGTGCCAGAGCACGTGCATCCGGTCCTCGACCCCGCCGGTGCCGTTGGGAATCTGGGTGAAGTTGTTGTGCCCCATGCGCTTCTGGGGCGCGCAGAAGCAGCAATGATCGGTCGCCGTGGTCTGGAGCATGCCGGCCTGAATGCCGCGCCACAACGCCTCCTTATGTTTCTTGGGTCGGAACGGCGGGCTCATCACATGGGCGGCTGCGAAGTCCCAGTCGGGGTTGCGATAGACGCTGTCGTCGATCAAAAGATGCCCCGCGAGCACCTCGCCGAACACGCGCTGCCCTTCCTGGCGCGCCCGGGTGATCGCCTCGAGCGCCTGGCTGCACGAGTTGTGGACGATATAGACCGGCACGTCGAGCACCTGGGCGATGCGGATCGCGCGGTTGGCGGCCTCGCCCTCGACCTCGGGCGGGCGCGAGAGCGGGTGCCCCTCGGGTCCGGTGATGCCCTTTTCGAGCAATTCGTTCTGGAGCCGGAAGACGAGCTCGCCGTTCTCGGCGTGCACGGTGCAGATCGCGCCGAGCTCGCGGGCGCGGGTGAAGCTCTGCACCAGGATCTCGTCGTCGGCCATGATCGCGCCCTTGTAGGCCATGAAGTGCTTGAAGCTGTTGACCCCATACTCGCGGGTGAGCGTCCCCATGGCCTCGCGAACGCTGTCGTCCCACCAGGTGATGGCGACGTGGAAGCTGTAGTCGCCGGCCGCCTTCTCGGCCCAGCCGCGCCACTTCTTATAGGCCTCGATCAAATCCTCCTGCGGGTTGGGGATGACGAAGTCGATGATCATCGTCGTGCCCCCCACCATGCCCGCCGTGGTGCCGGTGAAGAAGTCCTCGGAGGCCACCGTTCCCATGAAGGGAAGCTCCATATGGGTGTGCGGGTCGATCCCGCCCGGAAGCACGTAAGCCCCGCCGGCGTCGATCACCTCGGCCCCGGCCGGGGCCTCGAGATCGAGGCCGATCGCGGCGATCTTGTCGCCTTCGGTGAGCACGTCGGCGCGATAGGTCTGATCGGCCGTGACGACGGTTCCGCCCCTGATCAGGATCGACATCTCGTGAAACCTCCCGTTGGCTGTGTGGCCGGCCGCCTCGTCGCGGCCTAAGCGACGCCGCGCGCAGCGGGTCCGACGCGGAAAATCTGTCCGATTGGTCAATTTTACTCAAAGCGCCCGGCGATGCGAGTCCCGAATTCCACCGCCCTTCGCCCTCCGCCGCGCCCGCGCCGGCGGCGGGAAAACGCCTTGCGCAGGCGCGCCGCCTTGTTACACTTCTTGACCAACTGGTCAGACTTTTTCCGTCGATTCGAACGAAGGGAGGCCGAAGAGATGGCGACCGTCAAAGCCGGACTGATTCAGATGAGCCTCAAGGGCGACACGTCCGAAAGCCCCGCCGCGATCCGCGACAAGATGATCGAGGCTCATATTCCCTTCATCGAGGAGGCCGCGCGCCAAGGCGTGAACGTGCTCTGCTTCCAGGAGGTGTTCACCCAGCCCTACTTCTGCCCCAGCCAGGACGCCAAGTGGTACGACGCGACCGAAGAGATCCCCGACGGCCCGACCGTGCGCCTGATGCAGGAGTACGCCAAGAAGCACGGCATGGTCATCGTGGTGCCGATCTACGAGAAGGCGATGACCGGCGTCTACTACAACGCCGCCGCGGTGATCGACGCCGACGGGCGCTATCTCGGCAAGTACCGCAAGAGCCACATCCCGCAGGTCGCGGGCTTCTACGAGAAGTTCTTCTTCAAGCCCGGAAACTCGAACTGGCCGGTGTTCGAGACCGCGTTCTGCAAGCTCGGGGTCTACATCTGCTACGACCGCCACTTCCCCGAAGGCTGGCGCGCGCTCGCGCTCAACGGGGCCGAGTACATCGTCAACCCGTCGGCCACGGTCGCCGGCCTCAGCCAGTATCTTTGGAAGCTCGAGCAGCCGGCGGCGGCGGTCGCCAACGGCGTGTTCATCGGCGCGATCAACCGGGTCGGCACCGAGGCGCCGTGGAACATCGGCACATTCTACGGCTCGTCCTACGTGGTCGACCCGCGCGGCGAGTTCCTCGTCGAGGCGAGCGAGGACAAGGACGAGCTCGTGGTCGCCGAGATGGACATGGACAAGGTGCGCGAGGTGCGCAACATCTGGCAGTTCTTCCGCGACCGCCGGCCCGAGACCTACGGTATCCTGACCGAGCTATAGCATGATGCGCGCCGGCCGACTCATCCAAAAGAATCCCGAGCTATAGCTCGGCCTCGCGCCGGTCCCCGGTTTCCGGCGACACGCCCACGGCGCTGCTCAGCGCCTCGATCACCGGGCAGCCGGGGTGGGTGCCGTTTTCGCAGTCCGCGACCATCCCCGCGAGCGTCGCCTCCATGGCGCCGAGATCGGCGATCTTGGCGCGCACGCTCGCGAGATGGGCGAGCGTGAGCTCGCGGACCTCGACGCAGGCGCCGCGCTCGTCGTCGGCCAGCCGCAGAAGACCGCGGATCTCGTCGATCGTGAAGCCGAGATCGCGGCAGCGGCGAATGAAGCCGAGCCGACGGAGATGCGCCTCGCCGTAAAGCCGATGCCCCCCCGCGCTTCGCGGCGGCGGCGGCAGCAGGCCGATGCGTTCGTAATAGCGGATCGTTTCGCCGTGGCAGCCCGCGCGCTTGGCGGCGGCGCCCCGGGTCAGCATGCGTTCCTCGATCATCTCCCCTCCTTCCCCGTATCCGCCCGGGCAATACGGGGCTTGATCCTGTAGCAACTACAGACCTTACAGTGTCCATCGTTCCGGAGCAATCGGCGATGCGATGATGACGAATTCGAGTCTGTCCCACGAGACCGCGGCGCGCGAGGGCGCGGCGCCCATCCCGGACGACCGGGGGCGGCGGACCTTCCTCGCGAGCGGAAGCGTGCTTGGCGCCTTCGCCATGTCGTCATGCTGCATCCTGCCGCTTGTACTCTTTAGCCTCGGCGTGACCGGGGCCTGGATCGGCAACCTCACGGCGCTCTACCCCTACAAGCCCTATTTCTTCGTCGTGACAGCCGTTTTCCTCGCCGCCGGGTTTTATCAGGTCTACCGCCGCGATCGCGCGACCGCCTGTGGCGACGGCCGCGCTTGCGGAACTCCGCGATCGGCGCGGATCACGAAGGCCGCGCTATGGATCTCGACGGCGCTGACGCTCGCAGCGCTCGGGTTTCCCTATGCCGCGCCATTTCTTCTGGACTCCTAGAGGATAAGCCCATGAGAGATCTCATCATCGCCGCCTTCGCCGTGCTCGCGCTGGGCGCCGGCGCCGCCGTTTTCACGGCAGGCGGCCTGTCGGGCGCCCCCGCCGTCGCCGCTTCGACCGCCGCCGACCCCGCGACGACGATCCCCACTGCCGCGCAGCGGACGGCGACCCTGCGGGTCGAGAACATGTATTGTCCCTCCTGCCCCTACATCGTCAAACGCTCGCTCGAGGCCGTGCCCGGCGTGATCGCGGCGTCGGTGTCCCTCGCCGACAAGACCGCGATCGTCACCTTCGACCCCACCCGCGCGCGCGTCGATCAACTCGTCGCGGCGACCACCGCCGCCGGTTATCCCTCGCGCCCGATCGGCGACTAGACATGATGTGTTCAAGTCGGCGCCGGCCCACTCCCCCGCCCGACCACCCACGGGCTCGTAGGATATGGGTGGCCGGGCGGGAGAGTGGGCCGGCGCCGATTCTATACAAAAACATCATGCGCTAGCCGCCTTCGGGCCATCTCAAATGAGGAAACGATGATGACGAACAAGAAACTCCTAGGCGCCGGCGTGATCGGCTCCGTGCTCTTCGCCATCGGCTGCTTTACGCCGGCGTTGGTCGTGCTTTTCGGTCTCGCCGGCCTTTCGGCCTGGATGGGCGGCTGGCTTGACTACTTCGTGCTCTATCCGGGCCTCGCGCTCTTCCTCGTCCTGACCGCCTATGCAATCTATCGAATGCGGCGCGCGGCCAAGGAAGCGCAAGAGGTTTCGGGGTCCGAGCCCAGGACGAGTCAGGCCCGATGAACGACATCGCCCCGACCGGGGAAAGTGGAAACCGGGACGACGGACGCGTCGACCTCGCGGTCATCGGCGCCGGCTCGGCCGGGTTCTCGGCGGCCATCCGGGCGGCCGATCTCGGCGCGCGAGTCGCGCTGATCGGCGACGGCGTTATCGGCGGCACCTGCGTCAACATCGGCTGCGTGCCGTCCAAGACCCTGATCCGCGCGACCGGCGCGATCCACGACGCGCGCCGCGCCGCGCGCTTCGCCGGAATCCGCGCCGAGGCGGCGGTCGAGGACTGGGCGGCGGTGATCGCCCGGAAGGACGCGCTGGTCGCCGATCTCCGCCAGGCGAAATACATCGACCTCCTGCCGGCCTATCCCGCGGTTCGTTACATCGAGGGACGCGCGCGCCTCGTCGAGGGCGGGGTCGCCGTCGGCGAAAGAACGATCCGCGCGCCCAAGGTCGTCATCGCGACCGGGGCCGCCCCCGCCCTGCCCGCGATCCCCGGCATCGAGGGCGTCGGCGCGCTGACCAGCACCGACGCTCTCTCGCTTACGAGCCTGCCGCGCTCGATGCTGGTGATCGGCGGCGGCTATGTCGGCTGCGAGCTCGCGCAGATGTTCGCGCGCGCGGGCGTCGCCGTCACGCTCGTTACCCGTCATCGGCTCCTGCCCGGCGCCGACCCCGAGGTCGCCGAGGCGCTTACCGGCTATCTGCGCGACGAGGGGATCGACGTTCGTACCGGTCTCGCCTATCGACGGGTCGCGAAAGGCGACTCGGGCATCGTCCTCACGATCGTCCCCACCGCCGATGGCGGCGGCGAGGAGATCGAGATCGCGGCCGAGGCGCTGTTGGTCGCGACCGGACGCCGGCCCAACAGCGACGGCCTCGACCTCGATCAAGCCGGGGTCGCGCGCGCGGCCGGCGGCTTCATCACGGTCGATGCGCATATGCGCACCACTCGGCCCGGGGTCTACGCCGCCGGCGACGTCACCGGACGCGACATGTTCGTCTACATGGCCGCCTACGGCGCCAAGCTCGCGGCCGAGAACGCGATCACCGGCGACAAGCGGCGCTACGACGCGACGGCGATGCCCTGGGTCGTGTTCACCGATCCGCAGGTCGCGGGCGTCGGCCTCACCGAAACGCAGGCGCGGGCACAGGGGATCGACGTCAAGACCTCGACCCTGCCGCTGGATGCGCTTCCCCGCGCGCTCGCCGCGCGCGATACGCGCGGGCTCGTCAAGCTGGTGGCGGACGATGCGACCGCCCGCCTGCTCGGCGCCCAGATCCTCGCCCCCGAGGGCGCCGACAGCATCCAGGCCGCCGCCCTGGCGCTCAAGGCCGGCATGACCACGACCGAGATCGGCGAGAGTCTGTTCCCCTACCTCACCACGGTCGAGGGCCTGAAGCTCGCCGCCCAGGCTTTCGACAAGGACGTCTCAAAGCTCTCCTGCTGCGCGGGGTAGTACCGTGACCGAGGCGGGCAGGACCGGCCGCTGGGCCAAGCTGATCGCCGTCAAGACCGTCTGCTGCGGCGGGCTCCTCCTGTTCGCAACCGGCGTCTTGACGATCGACGGGGTCCTGCTGTGGTTGCGCGGGAGCGGCTTCGCTTGGATTGCCGCATTGGGTGTCGTCATCGCCGCCGTGGTCTTTTTTCGGCACAGACGCGGAGCCGGCGACGTCAAGGAGACGACTACATGACCGGCGAAATCGCCTTCGCCTTCATGGCCGGCGCGATCGCCACCGCCAACCCTTGCGGGTTCGCGCTGCTGCCCGCGTATTTCGCCCGCAGGCTGGGGA
This sequence comes from uncultured Alphaproteobacteria bacterium, assembly GCA_964531525.1. Lineage (GTDB taxonomy): Bacteria > Pseudomonadota > Alphaproteobacteria > JAAXGF01 > JAAXGF01 > CAYYWV01. The sequence goes on from CAZHDF010000004.1 coordinate 9,722, forward strand.
TCGGGAATGACGACCGGACACGGGATACGGCCGGCGCTCTTCTACGCGCCTTCGCCGTCGGCGCCGTCACCACGGTCGGCTTTCTGCTGGTATTCGTTACGATCGGAGGAATCATCTCGTGGGGCATGCGCGGCTTCGCCGATTATCTCCCATGGATCGGCTTCTCCATCGGGATCGTCCTGGCCGTGATCGGCCTTGTCGCCCTGGCGGGAGGGACCGTTCGCCTGCATCTCCCTCTGCCACGGCCGCGGAAGCCGGCGAGGGGTCCGGGCGGAGATCTTGCCTTCGGGGTCGGCTACGGAACGGTCTCGATCACCTGCACGCTTCCGATCTTTCTCGCGGTTACGGGAACCGCAATCACCGGCGGTCCGGTTGCGGGCATTTCAAGTTTCGTTGCCTATGCCCTGGGAATGGGCACGATTCTTACCGCGCTCGCGCTTGGCGCCGCGCTCGCGCGAAACGGTCTCGCCAAGACATTCGGGCGTTTGCGTCTTCATGTCGATCGCGTGAGCGGAGGGCTGCTTTTCCTTGCCGGCCTCTATGTCGTTTATTTTTGGAGCGCCAAGCTCTTTCCGGCGAGCCTGCCGGGCGCCGCTCGGGTCGCCGCGCTCGGCGAGCATGTTTCGGGCGCGCTCCGGCGATGGCTCGAAGGGTCGATCGGCGAAACGCTCCTTTTCGCCTTCCTGATCCTGCTCGCGACGCTGCTAGCCCTGTTGTTCCTGGGGCGCATCCTTCCCAGAAAGCGGACCCGGCTCAATCCCGCGTCGCGGATTCCCCCTCGATCTCCATGACGCGCCGGACGGCCGCGCGCTCTTCCATGCGCGCGCGGAAGGCGGCGATGTTGGGATAGGTCGCGGGCGGTCGGGTCATGGGGCTGCCCCAACAGCTCAGCGTGTAGAGGAACGGGTCGATCAGCGAATACGTCTCGCCCAGGAACCAGGGGCCGTCGCCGAGCACGCGGTCGAGGCGCTCGAACCCGCCGTCGAGCCGCGCCTCGGCGCAGGTCACGAGATCGGCGCGCGCGCCCTCGCCCTCGCAGTACTGATCGGCGTGATAGTAGAGCGCGAAGGCCGTCTGCACCGTGTTCGTGAGCCGGAATAGCCACTGCCAGAAATGCCCGTGCGCGGCATCGCCCGGTTCGGGCAGCAAATACGCGCCTCCCTCGCGCGCGGCGAGATGTACGAGGATCGCGGCGGTCTCGCAGACGATCCGGCCGTCGGCATCGACCAGCGCCGGGATCTTCATCTCGGGATTGATTTCGGCGAAGCGCGGCTCGCGGTGCGCGCCACTCCGGAGGTCGACCGGTTCGAGCCGGTAGTCGACGCCGAGCTCCTCGAGCAGAATCAGCGGCGCCATCGCCGCCGTTCCCGGACAGTAGTAAAGCGTGTACATGGTCGTGCCTCGCTGCCGTGGGAATTCGGCATACTGCCCGCGAACGCGGCGCGGCGGCAACCGCTGATCGCATTCACATGGGCTCGCTCGGCGTCCTATGGTCGGGATGCAGGCATTGGGCATGATCGGCGAGCACCTCGATCACCCGGCAATCGGCGATCCGCCCACCACGACACTGCTCGATCATGCGCTCGAGCTCGGTCTTGAGCGCCTGAAGCCGTTCGATCCGACTTTCGACCTGGACGAGCTGGACGCGGGCGATCCGGTCGGCGGCCTCGCAAGGCCGGTCGGGATCGTCGACGAGGCTCATCAACGAGCGAATCGCGTCGAGCGAGAAGCCGAGCTCGCGCGCATGACGGATGAAGGCGAGCCGGTCCACGTGCCGACGATCGTAGCGCCGCTGATTGCCCGCCGTGCGCGCGGGCTCGGGCATCAAGCCGATGGTCTCGTAGTAGCGGATGGTTTGGACCTTGCAGCCGGTCTCGCGGGCGAGATGCCCGATTGTCAGCTCCCTGGCCGGTTCCGCGCTCGATTCCCGTGGGGTCATGATTTTTCCTCTTGAACCTCCAGTCGCTGTAGATCCTATCTTGATATCTAGTCCCCCCGCCGGGCCCGATCAAGCGGCCCGTTTCGATAGCGAGAAGCCATGCTTGAGCGTCCGACCCCCGATCCCGGCTCCGCGCCCGTCCCGGACTTGCCTCCGGAGCGGACGCACGCCCACGAAACCGCCCACCGGCACGCCCCCGCCTGTGGGTCTTGCGCGATCCCGGCCGAAGCGCCGGTCCCGCCGCCCGAGGGCTGGCGTCGGGCCTTCGTGGTCGAGGGGCTCGACTGCGCCGAGGAGGTCGCGACGCTCAAGCGCGCCGTCGGCCCGCTCGTCGGCGGCGAGGAGCATCTCGCCTTCGACGTCATCAACGGGCGCATGATGCTGCGCGCGGGCGCCAAGGAGGTTCCCGCCGACACGATCCGCGAAGCGGTCCGCCGCACCGGCATGACGGCGAGCGAATGGCGTTCCGACGACGCGGACGCCGCCGCCGCCGACCGCCGCGCGGCCGAGCGTCGTCACCGCATCCAGGTTTGGCTGATGACGCTTTCGGGCGTCGCCACGCTCGCCGGGGTAATCCTTCATATCGTGCTCGCCGGCGGGGTCGGACGCGCGCTCGATCTGTTCGCGGGCCACGGCGGACAGGCGATGCCGATGCCCGAGATCGCGGCCTACGCGCTCGCGATCGCGCTTGGCGGGCGCTACGTGGTCGTCAAGGCGTGGTACGCCGCGCGCCGGCTGCGTCCCGACATGAACCTTCTGATGGTTATCGCCGTCGTCGGCGCGGCGATCATCGGCGAGTGGTTCGAGGCGGCGACGGTCACCTTCCTGTTCGCGCTGTCCCTGGTGCTCGAAAGCTGGAGCGTCGGTCGCGCGCGCCGCGCCATCGCCGCCCTGCTCGATCTCGCGCCGCCGACGGTCCGCCTCAAGACCGCAACCGGCGAGGAAGTCGAAACCCCGGCGGCCGAGGTCGCGGTCGGCAGCCTGTTCGTCGTTCGTCCGGGCGAGCGCGTGGCCCTCGACGGACGGGTGGTCGCGGGCGAAAGCGCGATCAACCAGGCGCCGATCACGGGCGAGAGCGTGCCGGTGCCCAAGGAGCCCGGCGACGAGGTTTTCGCGGGCACCATCAACGGCGACGGCGCGCTCGAGATCGAGAGCACCAAGGCCGCGTCCGATACCACGCTCGCGCGTATCATTCGCCTGGTCGAGGAGGCTCACGGCCGCCGCGCGCGGGCCGAGCAATGGGTCGAGAGCTTCGCCCGCGTCTACACGCCGCTCGTGATCCTGCTCGCGATCGCGGTGTTCGTCGTGCCGCCGCTTGTCTTCGGCGGCGCCTGGGACGCGTGGTTCTACCGGGCGCTCGTCCTGCTCGTCATCGCCTGCCCCTGCGCGCTCGTCATCTCGACGCCGGTGAGCATCGTCGCGGCGCTCGCCTCGTCGGCGCGGCGCGGCGTGCTGGTCAAGGGCGGCACCTATATCGAGCAGCCCGCGCGGCTCGAGGCGATCGCCTTCGACAAGACCGGAACCCTCACGCGCGGCGAGCCCGAGGTGGTCGCGGTCGTGCCTCTTAACGGGCACACCGAGGACGAGCTTCTCGAACGCGCCGCCGCGCTCGAGGCGCGCAGCACCCATCCTCTCGCGAGCGCCATCACGGCGCATGCCGCCGCGCGCGGGATCGCCCCGCCCCCGGTCGAGAATGCGCGCCTTCTCCAGGGAAAGGGCGTCACGGGACGCTTCGACGGCGAGGACTTCTGGCTCGGCTCGCATCGCTATCTGATCGAGCGCGGCCAGGGCACGGACGAACTCGCCGCACGAACCGAGACCTTCGAGCGCGCCGGGCGAACCGTGATCGCGATCGGCAACGCGCGCCACGTCTGCGGCCTGATCGCGGTCGCCGACACGGTGCGCCCCGAGGCCCGGGCGACGGTCGAGGCCCTGCGCCGCGCCGGCGTCCGCCGCCTCGTCATGCTGACCGGCGACAACCGCGCGACCGGCGAGGCGATCGGGCGCGAGGTCGGCGTGGACGCGGTCGAGGCCGAGCTTCTGCCCGAGGACAAGGTCGCGGCGGTCGAGCGATTGGCCGAGGAATACGGCACCGTCGCCATGGTCGGCGACGGCGTCAACGACGCCCCCGCCATGGCGCGCGCGAGCTTCGGCATCGCCATGGGCGCGATGGGCAGCGACGCCGCGATCGAAACCGCGGATATCGCGCTCATGACCGACGATCTCACGAGACTCCCCTGGCTGATCAAGCATTCGCGGCGTACGATCCGCATCATTCGCGAGAACATCATCTTCGCACTCGGGGTAAAAGCCATTTTCGTCGTTCTCACCTTCGCCGGAATCGCGACGCTCTGGGGCGCCATCGCGGCCGATGTCGGGGCGTCTCTCCTGGTGGTCGCCAATGCGCTCCGCCTGCTGCGCGCGGACGAAACGCCGGGCGCCGGGACCGCATAAGGCGCGGGGCGCATAGGGAATGAGGTCGGCTCGCGCGCTGCGTCGGGTCCTCTGGGGGCTTGTCGGCCTGTCGGCGGCGGGACTCGTCGCGCTCGTCCTTTGGCGCGGGATGGCGCCGGATGCCCCTTCGGTGGAAAAAATCACGGGGCCGCCCGCGATCGTCGCCGATTTTTCGCTGACCGATCACACGGGCCGCCGGGTCACGGACGAGGACTATCGCGGCCGCTGGCTTCTGGTCTTCTTCGGCTACACCAATTGCCCCGACGTCTGCCCGACCACGCTCGGCACGGTCGCCGACGTGCTGGAGCGCCTGGGCGGAGATGCCCGCGCGATTCAGCCGCTGTTCATCACGATCGACCCCGAACGCGATACGGCGGCGGTATTGGCCGAGTATGTCGCCGCCTTCGATCCTCGGATCGTCGGGCTTACGGGAACCCCGGACGAGATCAAGGCGGCCGCGGCGTCATTCCTCGTCTACTACGCCAAGGATGAGCCCTACGCCAACACGGGCGCCTACTCCATGGCCCATTCGGCGCGCCTCTACCTGATCGATCCGGAGGGAAATTACGCGACCTCGTTCGCATTCGGCGACAGCGCCGAGGTCATCGCCGCCGGCATTCGCCGGTATCTCTGAACCGCCCGGCCCTTCCCGAGACCGCGCCGAGATGTCTTCCGAACGCCTCGCTGCCGTCGCCGTCGCGGCGGGCGCGGCGGCGGCTTTCGTCGCGACCCTCGCCGGGGTCGACGCGGCCTTCGCCCATGGCGTCCTATCCCCCGGGACAAGCGCCTGGTCGGCCTGGGCCCTGACGCCCGAGATCGTCGCCGGCAGCTTGATCGTCGCCCTGCTTTACGGCGTCGGTCTGTATCGCCGCCAAGAGCGGGAACGCGGCCGCGGATGGCGTCACCTGGCCTTCTACGCCGGTCTGGCGGCGATCTTTCTCGCCCTGCAATCGCCCATCGACGCGATCGCCGAGCGGGTGTTCGTCATCCATCAAATTCAGCATCTTCTGCTGCGCATGATCGGGCCGATGCTGCTGATGCTTTCGGCCCCGCAGGGCCTTCTGGTCGCCGGCATGCCCAAGGCGGCGCAACGTCGCCTGCTCGCCCCGATTCTGGCGAGCGGGGCGGTGCGCGGCGTTTTCGGTTTTCTCGCCCGCCCCGTGGTCGCGACGGTTCTGTTCGTCGCGATGCTTTACGTCTGGCAGATCCCGCGCCTCCACGACCTCGCCTTGCGCGACGACGCCCTGCATTACCTGATGCACGCCAGCCTGCTGTTCACGGGGCTGGTGTTCTTCTGGCGGGTCTTCGATCCGCGTCCCGCGCCGCAAGGCACCCGTTACGGCATCCGCCTGATGATGCTCTGGATGACGATCCTCGCGAACATCGTCATCGGCGCCTCGCTCGTGTTCAAGAGCGGCGTGCTCTACCCGGCCTATGGCGATCTCGGCCGCCTTTGGGAAATGAACGCGCTGGTCGACGAGCGGCTGGGCGCGGCGACGATCTGGATTCCCGGCAGCATGATGGGCCTGATCGCGATCCTGATCGTCATTCACATGTGGGGGCGCCATGAAACCCGCGTCGAGGCCCGCGCCAAAACCCGGGAACGCGCGGTCGCGCCACCCTTGACCGCGGCCGACGTGATCCGCGACCGGGCCGGGCGCAACCGGACCATGGCGCTCGGCTTCGCGGCCTTCGCCGCCGCCGTCTTCGCCGCCGCGATCATGGTCGGCGTGGTGCGTTTCCTGATGGGCGCGTGACAGCGAACGCCTCGCGACGCGCGCGCATACGACCTCTCTTTCCTCGCCCGCGCGGGATGGCGTAGGCTGCCGGGCGTCGGCGGCCTCGCGCCGGCGTCCATCCGACGGAGGAAAGCGGGACATGACGAGCGCGCGCGATCGGCGCCTTCTCGACGGCATTCGGGTTCTCGACTTCACGCGGGTCATGGCGGGGCCGTACTGCACGGCGCTGCTCGCCGATCTCGGCGCCGACGTCGTGAAGGTCGAGCCCCCGGGCGGCGACGACTACCGCCATGTCGGCCCCTTCAAGGAGGGCGAGAGCGCGCTGTTCCTGCTCGTCAATCGGCGCAAGCGCGGGATCGTGCTCGACCTCAAGACCGCGCAAGGGGTCGAGATCGCCCGGGCGCTCGCCGCCAGGGCCGACGTGGTGGTCGAGAACTTCCGCCCCGGCGTCGCCAAGCGCCTCGGCATCGACTATGAAAGCCTGCGCGCGGGAAACCCGGGCCTGGTCTACGCCAGCATCTCGGGCTTCGGCCAGAAGAGCCCGATGGGCGATCTCCCGTCCTACGACATCGTCGCGCAGGCGATGACCGGGCTGATGGCGATGACCGGCGAGCCCGACGGCCCACCGACCATGGTGGGCGAATCCATGGGCGATCTCGCCGCCGCGATGTTCGCGTCCTGGGGCATCCTCGCCGCCTTGCTCGCGCGCGAGCGCACCGGCGAGGGGCGCTATCTCGACGTCGCCCTGTTCGATTCGCTGTTTTCGCTGCTGCCGACGCCGCTTTGCCAGGTGCTCCACGCCGACCGCCGGCCGACGCGGGTCGGCAACCGCCATCAGATCTCGGCGCCCTTCGGCGTGTTCCGCTCGGGCGACGGCCATGTGGTGATCGCGGTGTTGACCGAGCGTCAGTTCGCGGCGCTCGCCGAGGTTGCGGGTTGCCCCGAGATCGTCGACGACCCGCGCTTCCAATCGGACGAGACGCGCGAGCGGAACGAGCCCGCGCTGCGCGCGCGGATCGAGGACTGGACCACCCGGCTCCCCACCGCCGCGATCGTCGAGGCGCTCGGCCGGGCGGGCGTTCCCGTCTCGCCGATCTGGGAGATCGCCGAGGCCGCGCGCTCGGAGCAGGTCGCCGCCCGGGGGCTGGTCACCTCCGCGCGCCACGGAACCCTCGGCCCGCTGCCGGTCGTCGAGCAACCGGTCCATTTCACCGACAGCGCGCGCGGCGGCGCGACGGCGGCGCCGGGGCTCGGCGAGCATACCGACGAGATCCTTCGCGAGATCCTCGATCTCGATCCGGAACGCATCCGGGCGCTGCGCGACGCCGGCGCGATTCGTTAGGAGACAAGCCATGGACTTCCGCTTCAGCGACGAGGACGAGGCGCTTTACGACACGGTGCGCCGTTTCGCCGAGGCCGAGCTCGCGCCCCGGGCGGCGGAGATCGACGAGCAGGCGATCTTCGCGACGGTCCATCTTGAAAAACTGACCGCCCTCGGCGTGATGGGCATGAACCTGCCCGAGCGCGTCGGCGGCGCGGGCGTCTCGCCGCTCGCCCTGTTCCGCGCGGTCGAGGCGATCGCCGGGGCCTGCGCCTCGACCGCCTCGATGGTGACGGCCCATTACCTCGCGACCGATTCGATCCTTCTCGGCGGCGACGAGGCGCTCCGGGCGCGCGTCCTGCCGGGCGCGGCGACGGGCGGCAAGCTCGGCGCCTTCGCCCTGACCGAGCCCGGCGCGGGCTCGAACCCCGCCGACATGACCACCCGCGCGCGCCGCGAAGGCGACGGTTACCGGATCGAGGGAACCAAGCACTTCATCTCGAACGCGGGCGCCGCCGATTTTCTGGTCGTCTACGCGGTGACCGACCGCGACGCCGGGCACCGCGGCATCAGCGCCTTCGTGGTCGAGCGCGCGCGCGACGGCGTCACGGTCGGTCCGGCCGAACGCACCATGGGGGTGCGCGGCGGCCATGTGTTCGAGATCCGGCTCGACTGCGTCGTCCCCGAGGCCAACCGGATCGGCCCCGAGGGAAGCGGCTTCAAGACCGCGATGAAAGTGCTCGACAACGGCCGGGTGGAGGTGGCCGCCCAATGCGTCGGCATCGCCCAGGCGGCGCTCGACGCGGCGCTCGACTGGGCCGGGCAGCGGCGCGTGGGCGGCGAGCCGATCGGCACGTTCCAGGGATTGCAGTGGATGCTCGCCGACATGGCGACCGAGCTCGACGCCGCGCGGCTCCTGGGGCTGCGCGCCGCCTGGTTGCGCGCCGAGGGGACGCGCTTCACCCGCGAGGCGTCGATGGCCAAGCTCTTCGCCTCCGAGATGGTCCAGCGCGTGACCGACCGCGCGCTCCAGATCCACGGCGGCTACGGCTACTCGCGCGAGATGCCGCTCGAACGCCTGGCGCGCGACGCCCGCATCATGCGCATCTTCGAGGGCTCGTCGGAGATTCAGCGCAACATCATCGCGCGCATGCTTCTCCAGGGGATGCGGTAGGCCCCGCCCCTAATCCGCGATGGGGTCGAGCGCCTGGGCGAGGTCGGCGAGGAGATCGTCGGCGTCCTCGAGCCCGACCGAGAGCCGCACCAGGCCGTCGCCGATGCCGAGGCGCGCGCGGTCCTCGGCGCCGATGGCGCGATGCGTCGTGGTCGCGGGGTGCGTGACCAGGCTCTTGGTGTCGCCGAGGTTGTTGGAAATGTCGATCAGCGCGAGCCGATCGAGGACCGCGAAGGCCGCTTCCTTGCCGCCCCGGACCTCGAAGCTGAGCACGGTTCCCGCCCCGGTCATCTGGCGCGCCGCCAGCGCGCGCTGCGGGTAATCGTCGAGCCCCGGGTAAACGACCCGGGCCACCGCCGGATGTCGGGCGAGGGTCGCGGCGATCCGCGCCGCCGTCTCGCAGGCGCGCGCCAGGCGCAACTCCAGGGTCTCCAGCCCCTTCAGCAGTACCCAGGCATTGAACGGGCTGAGTGCCGGGCCGGTATGACGCATGAAGGGTTGCAGGATCTCGTCGCGGAAATGGCGGTCCGAGACCACCGCCCCGCCGAGGCAACGCCCCTGCCCGTCGATATGCTTGGTCCCGGAATAGACCACCACGTCGGCGCCGAACGCGAGGGGCTTTTGCAAAAGCGGCGTCGAGAACACGTTGTCGACCACCACCCGCGCGCCGACCCGATGGGCGAGCTCGGCGACGGCGGCGATGTCGATCAGCTCGAGCATCGGGTTCGAGGGGGTCTCGAAGAAGACGCAGGCGGTCTCGCGGTCGATCGCCGCCTCCCAGGCCGCCGGGTCGGCGCCGTCGACCAGGGTCGCGCGGACGCCGAAGCGCGGCAGGATCTGCGTGAGGATATGGTGGCAGGAGCCGAACAGCGCGCGCCCCGCGACCACGTGATCGCCCGCCTTGAGCTGGCACATCAGCGCGGCGAAGACCGCCGCCATGCCGCTCGCGGTGGCGAAGCAGGCCTCGGCCTCCTCGAGCGCGGCGAGGCGCTCCTCGAACATCGCGACGGTGGGATTGCCGTAGCGCGAGTAGATGAAGCCCGGGGCCTCGCCCTTGAAGCGCGCCTCGGCCTCGGCCGCCGAGGCATAGACGAAGCCCGAGTTGAGGAACAAGGCCTCGCTGGTCTCGCCCATGGACGAGCGCCGGATCCCGGCGCGCACCGCCCGCGTCGCCGCCCCGAAGCCCGTGATCCGCCCGCCGTCGCTCATCCGTCGCTCTCTTTCCGTCGGTTCATCCGGCCCGTCTCCGCCCGTCGCCGCCGGAGCCGAACCCATGAATTCCGCATTCGGTCTTGCCCATCCCGGGCCATCGCCCGGCGCGAAGGGGCTGGCCATCTTCCACCCGGCCGGTGCAGGACCGACAGCCGATCGAGGGATAGCCTTCGTCGCGCAGCGGGTGATGCGGCAGCCTGCGTTCGCGGAAGGCTTCGAGGATGGCCTCTCGCGACCAGTCCGCCAAGGGGTTTATCTTGACGCGCCCGTCGAAGGTTTCGATCCGAGGCAGCCCCCATCGCGCATCGCCGTGGAACCGCTTGCGGCCGGTGATCCAGGCGTCGAAACCGGTCAGGGCGCGGGTCAGCGGCGACAGCTTCCGCAGCCGACAGCACCGATCGGGCATCCGCCGCCAAAGCATGCCATCGGGGTCCTCGCGATCGATCTCCAAGGGATCGGGGGTAATAACCCGAACGTCGGCGAGACCGAGGCGTTCGACCAGGGCGTCCCGATAGGCGAGGGTCTCCGGGAAATGCCTGCCGGTATCGAGAAAGATCACCGGCAGCGCTCGATCGATCCGGGCCACGAGGTCCAACAGAACGGCCGCTTCGGCCCCGAATGACGAGACCAGCGCGATGCGTCCCGGGAACACCTCTTCCAGCATGACGCGAAGCAGCGCCGTGGTTTCGAGATGATCGTAACGCCGCCGCAAATAGGCGCCGTAGGCCGCGGGAAAGCTTGCGGCGGCGGTCTTCGCCTGCGGCCGCCAGACGTAGCTCACGACAAGACCCTCAGTAGGCCCAGTTCGCCGCGACGGCCACGGGGACCTGACTTGCGGTCGAAGCCCCGCCATCCTCCGCGCGGGCGGGCGAACGCCGGTCATTCCGATCCTCTCCGCCCCGTGCCTGGCGATGGTCCGGCAGGTGATGACGCAGCGCATAGGCCGGCCGACGCCCATCGACCGCCGGCTGATAGACGACGCTGATCTCGGCGAGCGCCGCGCTCAGGCTTTCGGCGTCGGTCGCTTCCGCGATCTCGAAGGCGTCGAAGCCGCAGCGGCGCATGAACAGGAGCTGATCGCGCAGCACCTCGCCAACCGCGCGAATCTCGCCCCGGTAGCCGTACCGCTCGCGCAGCAGCCGCGCCGTGGTGTAGGCGCGCCCGTCGGTGAAGCGCGGAAACTCGATCGCGATCGCCGCGAAGCGGTCGAGATCGCCAGCGATCTCGTCGCTGACCTTGTCCAGAGTCTCGTCGCTCGCGAGGCGCAGGCCGAGGCGCCGGTTGGTCGCGGGCTCGGCGGCGCGCAGCTTTCGCCAATCGTCGAGAGTGACGAAACGAACCTCGTCCGTCCCACCGGGCACATCGTTCGTTCGGGCCTTAAGCAGGGGCATAGAGTCTCTCCTTGAAGGGCGCGAGGCCGACGCGGCGGTAGGTTTCGATGAACCGCTCGCCGGGCCGGCGCTCGTTCAGATAGACCTCGAGAATGGCCTCGACCGCGTCGACCACCTCGTGCTCGGAGAAGGCGCGGCCGACGATGGCGCCGATCGCGCCCGCGCCGTCGGCGACCCCGCCGAGGGTGATCTGGTAGAACTCGACCCCTTTCTTGTCGACGCCCAGGATGCCGATGTTGGCGACGTGGTGGTGGCCGCAGGCGTTGATGCAGCCCGAGATGTTGAGGGTGATCGGGCCGAGATCGTGCTGGCGGTCGAGGTCCGCGAACCGCTCGCCGAGGCGCTGGGCGATGGGGATCGAGCGGGCGTTGGCGAGGTTGCAGTAATCGAGCCCCGGGCAGGCGATTATATCGGTCACGAGCCCGGCGTTGGCGGTCGCGAGCCCGAGATCATCGAGCGCCCGCCAGACGGCGTGAAGGTCGGATTTGCGGATGTCGGGCAGCACCAGGTTCTGCTTATAAGTGACCCGGATCTCGCCGAAGCCGAAGCGATCCGCGATCTCGGCGACGCCCTCCATCTGCGCGGCCGTCGCATCGCCCGGCACGCCGCCGATCGGCTTGAGCGAGGCGGTCACGATCGCGTAGCCGGGCTGGCGGTGGCGCTCGACGTTGCCGCGCAGCCAGTCGGCGAACCCCGGGGCGGCGCGGGCGGGATCGGGGTCGTCGTCGGCGAGGGTCTCGTAGGGCGGGGGCGCGAAATAGGCCCGGATGCGTCGAAGCTCCTCGTCCGGTAGGCGCAGGGCGTCGTCCTTGATCCGGTCCCATTCGGCCTCGACGAGCGCGGCGAAGGGGGCCGCGCCGATCTCGTTGACCAGGATCTTGATCCGCGCCTTGTAGATGTTGTCGCGCCGGCCGAGCTGGTTGTAGACCCGCAGGATCGCCTCGAGATACGAGAGCAGGTCGCGCTCGGGCAGAAAGTCGCGGATGGTCTTGGCAAGCACCGGGGTGCGCCCCTGCCCGCCGCCGACCATCACCTCGAAACCGAGCGCGCCGCCCGCGTCGCGGTGGAGCCGCAGTCCGATATCGTGGACCCTGAGCGCCGCGCGATCGGTGGCCGCCGCGCTCACGGCGATCTTGAACTTGCGCGGCAGGAACGAGAACTCGGGATGCAGCGTCGACCACTGGCGGATGATCTCGGCATAGACGCGGGCGTCGGCCAGCTCGTCGGCGGCGACGCCCGCCAGCGGATCGGCGGTGACGTTGCGGATGCAGTTGCCGCTGGTCTGGATGGCGTGCATCTCGACCTCGGCCAGGGCCTCGAGGATGTCGGGCACGTCCTCGAGCCGGGTCCAGTTGAACTGGATGTTCTGGCGGGTGGTGAAATGGCCGTAGCCCTTGTCGAAGCGCCGCGCGATCTCGGCTAGGCGGCGAAGCTGGCGCGACGACAGCGTGCCGTAGGGGATCGCCACGCGTAGCATGTAGGCATGGAGCTGGAGATAGAGGCCGTTCATCAGCCGGAGTGGCTTGAACTCGTCCTCGGTCAGCGCGCCGTCCAACCGCCGGCGCACCTGATCGCGGAACTGGGCGACCCGCTCGGCCACCAGGGTCCGGTCGAATTCATCGTAGCGATACATGATCCGTCACGCGCTCCGCGCCATGGGCGACCATTCGAGGCTCGGCCCGAACGTCCGGATCCGCTCGCGCTGGCTCACCGGCGCGAGGCCGCCGTCCACGCGAACGACCGGAAAGGCGTAGACCCCGACCACGCGCCGGGCGCGCACATGGGCCTCGGCGAGATCGAGCAGACGGGCGGTTTCCGTCTCGTCTTCGGCCGGCCAGGCATCGGCCAGGCGCCTCGACCAATCGTTCGCCCGGGTCAGATAGACGACCCGCCCGTCGATCAGGCGGTTCGCGGTGATGACTTTCAAAGACGCAGCTTTCAAAGGCATGGCACGAGTCCTCCCGAGAGAGCGGCCGCGCGCGACGCCGGTTCCCCGACTTCTCCGGCCTCCCCGGTCGCGCGCAGGCCCACCGCCCGGCCGATCAGGATCAGCGCCGGCGCGGCAATTCGATGATCGCGGATCAAGGTCCCAAGCCCTTGGAGATCGCCCTCGACCACGCGCTGGTCGGAGTGCGATGCCTTCTCGACCACGGCAACCGGCGTCGTGCCCGCCAGGCCATGGGCGATTAGCCGCCGCGCCAGAACCCCGGCGTTGGCGACCCCCATGTAGACCGCGAGCGTGCCGTCGAGCCGGGCGAGCGCCGCCCAGTCGAGATCGGGAAGGCCGTCGCGGCCGTGGCCGGTCACGAAAGTGACCGACGAGGTGGCCGCGCGATGGGTCAAGGGAATTTCGGCGACGGCGGCGGCAGCGGCCGCGGCGGTGATGCCGGGCACGATCTCGACCCGGACGCCCGCGCGGCGAAGATAGGCGACCTCCTCGCCGCCGCGCCCGAAGATCAACGGATCGCCGCCCTTGAGGCGGACGACCCGCTTGCCGCCGCGCGCAAGCCGCAGAAGCAGCGCGTTGATGTCCTCCTGCCGCCAGAGATGGCGGCCCGGCGCCTTGCCGACGCAGATCCGCCGCGCGCCCGGCGCGGCGAGCGCGAGCACGCTTTCGTCGACCAGGCGGTCGTGGACCACGACATCGGCGCTTCGCAGGCGATCGAGCGCGCGCAGCGTCAGGAGATCGGCGCTTCCCGGCCCCGCGCCGACGATCCGCACCTCGCCGCGAGACGCCGCGCGCCGACCGTCGGAGCGGGCGGGAAAAGGAGTCTGGGTTTGGGAGATATGGGACATGTGGTCCACGCCATCCGTTGCCATGACGGGCCCACGGAGGCGATGCCCCGTGGCGCTTTAGCAGTTGATGACGCGGTTGCAAGCTGCCCGATCAAATCGCCGCGGGTCCGTCGGGGTGGACCAGTCCCAATCCGTGCCGCATCATTTGTTCCGCTTGCGGTCCGAGTCAATGATTTTCCGCGGCCTGGGCCCAAAAAATCCCGACGGCGGCGAATCTCCGCCGCTTCGCTCGGGGGATTCACCCGGGCATTCGCCCAAACATTTGATTTCGATCAACCGCAGCCCCGATCCGCTCGTTTAGGCTTCCAGACTGCGGGCCGTGGGGTCTTTCGCTTGACCACTGAATTGATGTGGGTTTTTCTGGAAACCGCATCGGTCGCAAGGTCTTGGCCGGCGCGCGGGCGCGGCCTGGCCGGCCCGACAGGGGGACAGGAACCTTTTAGGGGGGACAACGACGATGAGAACACTGCTTCGGCGCGGCGCGATCGCCGTTCTCGCGGCTTCGGCGATCATGGTTCTGGGGCTGATCCCCGGCCGCGCCCTTGCCGCCGATCCGATCCGGATCGGGACATTCCTTTCGGTTTCGGGGGGCGCCTCGTTTCTGGGCGATCCGGAACTCAAGACGATGGTGATGTTCATCGACCGCATCAACAAAAGCGGCGGTCTGCTGGGCCGGCGGATCGATTTGATCCACTACGACGACGAGACCCGCGCCAAGAACGCGATCACCTACGTCAAGCGCCTGATCAACCAGGACAAGGTGGACCTTATCGTCGGTGGCTCGACGACCGGCAACACCATGGCGGTTATCAAGCTGATCCAGAAGGCGGGCGTGCCCTTCATCTCGCTCGCCGGGGCGGGCGTGATCGTCGATCCGGTCAAGAAATGGGTCTTCAAGACGCCACATACCGACAAGGTGGCGGTCGCCAAGATCTTCACCGACATGAAAGCGCGCGATCTGACCAAGGTCGGGCTTCTGTCGGGGAGCGGCGGCTTCGACAAGTCCTGCCGCAAGAACGCGCGGGCGCTGGCGCCCGGGTTCGGCATCACGATCGTCGCCGACGAGGTCCACGGCAAGGGCGACACCGACATGACGCCACAGCTCACCCGGATCAAGGGCACCGCGGGCGTTCAGACGCTGCTCTACTGCGGTTTCGGCGCGCCGACCAGCATCGTCGCCAAGAACTACAAGCAGCTCGGCATGACGATCCCGCATTATCAGACCCACGGTTCGGCCTCGATGAAGTTCATCCTGGGCGCGTCGGGCGCGGCCGAGGGCGTGCGGCTTCCGGCGGCGGCGCTGCTGGTGGTCGATCAACTTCCCGCCGATCATCCCCAGAAGGCCGTGGGAACCGCCTACAAGGCGGCCTACGAGGCCCGCTACAAGGAACCGATCTCGACCTTCGGCGGCCATGCCTACGACGGGCTTCTCATCGCCACCGAGGCGATCAAGCGCGCGGGCTCGACCGACAAGGCGAAGGTACGCGACGAGATCGAGAAGACCAACAATCTGGTCGGCGTCGACGGCATTTTCACCATGTCGCCCAACGATCACCTGGGGCTCGACGCGGGGTCCTTCGTGATGGTCGAGGTGCGCAACGACAAATGGAAGCTGCTCCAGTAGTCGCTCCCTCGACGAACCTGACAATCCTCCCCCGCCGACGCCGGCGGGGGAGTTGATTTTCGAGCATGGCCGTGTCTGCGGATTTCCTCCAATTCCTGTTCTCGGGCATTACCGTCGGCGCGATCTACGGATTGGTCGGGCTCGGCTTTTCGATCATCTACAACGCGAGCCACGTGATCAATTTCGCCCAGGGCGAGTTCGTGATGATCGGCGGCATGGCGACGGTCTCGTTCATCGGCTTCGGACTGCCGCTGCCGGTCGCGGTGGCGCTCGCGATTCTCGCGACGGTCGGGGTCGGCCTTTTGTTCGAGAAGCTCGCCATCGAACCCGCCCGCGATTCCTCGATCGTTACCTTGATCATCATCACGATCGGCGCCTCGATCCTGTTTCGCGGCGCGGCCCAGGTCATCTGGGGCCAGAATTTTCACAGCCTGCCGTCGTTCTCGGGGGACGATCCTATCCTGATCGGCGGCGCGGCGATCCTGCCGCAAAGCCTGTGGGTGATCGGCGGCGCGGCCGCGATCGTCGCCGGGCTTCAATGGTTCTTCAACCGGACGCTGGCCGGCAAGGCGATGATCGCCACCTCGCACAACCCGTTGGCCGCGCGGCTGGTGGGCATCAACACCCGCTTCGTGCTGCTGCTCAGCTTCGGCCTTTCGGCCATGCTGGGGGGAGCCGCCGGAATTCTCATCGCGCCGATCTCGCTGACCTATACCGGAGTCGGCGTGATGCTCGGGCTCAAGGGCTTCTGCGCCGCGGTGCTCGGCGGGCTCGGCAAGCCCATGGGCGCGGTCGCGGGCGGGCTGATCGTCGGCATCAGCGAGATGATGACGGCGGGCTACGTCTCGTCGGCCTACAAGGACGCGGTCGCCTTCATCATCATCCTCGCGGTGCTCTTCTTCATGCCGAGCGGATTGTTCGGCGACCGGGAAACGGAGCGGGTATGACCGCCCTCGGACGGCCCGGAACGCGGGGGCTGGTCGCGCTCGCCGCCGTCATGGCGGTTCTGCCGGCGCTGCTTCCCAACGACTTCCTCCTCGGCATAGCGACCCTGGTCGGCATCAACGCGATCGCTTGCATCGGGCTCAATCTCCTGATCGGCTATGCCGGTCAGATCAGCCTCGGCCACGCCGGGTTCTTCGCGCTCGGTGCCTACGCCTCGACCATCCTGGTGGGCGAGTTCGGCTGGCCGCCGCTCGCCGCGCTCGTCGCGGGCGCGGTCGGCGTCGCTTTGCTCGCGGTGGTGATTGCCCGGCCGATCATGAAGCTCAAGGGTCATTACCTCGCCATGGGCACGCTCGGCATGGGAATCGTGATCTCGATCGTGCTCGATCAGGAGGTCGCGCTCACGGGCGGTCCCGACGGCATGCCGGTCGACGCCTTCGCTCTGTTCGGCTGGGAGCCCGCGGGCGAGATGGCCTGGTATTGGATCGTCTCGGGGCTGCTGCTGGTCTCGGTCTGGCTCGCGCTCAACCTGATCAACTCGCCGATCGGCCGCGCGCTCCGGGCGGTGCACGGCTCCGAGGCCGCGGCCTCGGTCGCGGGCGTCGACGTCGCCCAATACAAGGTCCGGGTGTTCGTCATCTCGACCGTCTTCGCGAGCATCGCCGGCAGCGTGTTCGCCCATTACACGGGTTTCATCACGCCGTCGGAGGCGAGCTTCCTCCATTCGATCGAACTGGTCACGATGGTGGTTCTGGGCGGGCTCGCCTCGATCTTCGGCGCGGTCGTGGGGGCCGCGATCCTGACCGTCCTGCCGCAGCTTCTCGCCTTTCTCCACGACTTCGAGATGCTGGTGTTCGGCGCGATTCTGATCGGCACCATGATTTTCATGCGAAAGGGCCTGGTGCCGACGCTGGCCGGGCTGGCGCGGGGGCGGCGGCGGTGACCATTCTGCGCGTCGAGGGACTGACCAAGGCGTTCGCGGGCGTCCCCGTGATCGACGCGCTGAGCTTCACCATCGAAAGCGGCGCGATCCATTCGATCATCGGCCCCAACGGCGCCGGCAAGACGACGCTGCTCAACCTGATCTCGGGGCTTTACGCGCCGACCGCCGGGCGGGTTTTTCTCGGCGACACCGACATTACCGGCCTGATGCCTCACGTGCTCGCCGGGCACGGCATCGCGCGGACCTTTCAAAACCTCCAGATCTTCTTCAACATGACGGCGGTCGAGAACGTCATGGTCGGACGCCATTTGCGCTCGGACCGCCGCTTCCTCGCCGCCCTTTTCGGCGCGCGGCGGATCATGCATCGCGACGCCGAATGCCGCGAGGCGGCCGAGGAGATCATGCGATTCGTCGGCATCGGCGACTATATCGGCAGCGACACCGGCTCGATGCCCTACGGCGCGCTCAAGCGGCTCGAGATCGCGCGCGCGCTCGCCGCCGAGCCTCGCATGATGCTGCTCGACGAGCCCGCCGCCGGGCTCAATCCGGTCGAGACCGGGGCCATCGACGACCTCATCCAGGCGATCGCCGAAACCGGCACCACCGTGGTCCTGGTCGAGCACGACATGCGGCTGGTGATGGGGGTCTCCGACCATATCCTGGTTCTCGAGGCGGGCCGCAAGCTCGCCGAGGGCGGCGCCCAGGCGATCCGGCACGACCCGAAGGTCGTCGAAGCCTACCTCGGTCACGCCGGGAGAAATCGGTGATGCTGCTCGAAATCCGCGACCTCTCCAGCCATTACGGCCGGGTCCGGGCGCTCGACAACATCGAGATCGCGGTCGCGAGCGGCGAGCTCGTCGCCCTGGTCGGCGCCAACGGCGCGGGCAAGACGACGCTTCTGCGAACGCTCTCGGGAGTCCAGCCGGCGAGCGGCGGCAGCGTGTCCTTCGAAGGGCGCGACATCACGCGTCTTTCGCCCAACGCGCGCGTCCGACTCGGCATCGCTCAGGTGCCCGAGGGTCGCCAAGTTTTCGGCCCCATGTCGGTCGAGGACAATCTCCGGCTCGGCGCCTTCACGCGCCGCGCGGGCGAGGCCGACGAGACCCTCGGCGCGATGTACGAGATGTTTCCGATGCTGGCCGACAAGCGGCGCCAGGTGGCGGGAACCCTCTCGGGTGGTCAGCAGCAGATGCTCGCCATCGCCCGGGCGCTGATGGCGCGACCGCGCCTGTTGCTGCTCGATGAGCCGAGCATGGGTCTTTCGCCGCTTCTGATCGACGAGACCTTCGAGACGATCGTCCGTCTCAGGGGCACGGGCACCACGATCCTGCTGGTCGAGCAGAACGCCTTCATGGCGCTCGGCATCGCCGATCGCGCCTATGTGCTCGAAGCCGGCCGCATCACCCTGACGGGTCCCGGCAAGGACCTCATGGACAACGAAAAGGTCAAGGAAGCGTATCTCGGGCTGTGACGCCGCGCGGCCGCGGATCTTTGTTTCCGCCGGGCTTTGCCCGTCGGGCGTTCAAACGCCACGCAGGCTTCCTCGCACAGGCTCGGGCGCGCGGTCGCGCTTGCCGAATCCCGCCGGGGCGGGATTCGGGACGTGTTCGAGACGGAAGCGCGTCAGCCCATCTGGCGCAGATCGATAACACGCTTGGCCTTGCCCATCGAGCGTTCGACCGCCCCCACCGGCACCACGCGCACCCCGGCGGTGACGCCGATATAGGACTTGATCTGCGCCGCGAGGCTTTTGGCGCAGGTGTTCGCCACCTCGTCGAGGGCGTGGGCCTGCTCGGGCTTGATCTCGACCACCACGTCGAGGGTGTCGAGCTGACCCTCGCGACGCACCTCGAGGACGTAATGGGGCGACAGGCACGCGTCCTTGAGGATCTGCTCCTCGATCTGCGAGGGGAAGACGTTGACGCCGCGAATGATCAGCATGTCGTCGGCGCGTCCGGTCACCCGCTCCATCCGGCGCATGGTCCGGGCGGTTCCCGGCAGGAGTCGCGTCAGATCGCGAGTGCGGTAGCGAATGACGGGGAACGCCTCCTTGGTGAGCGAGGTGAACACCAGCTCGCCCTTCTCGCCGTCGGGCAGCACCTCGCCGGTCGCGGGATCGACGATCTCGGGATAGAAGTGGTCCTCCCAGATATGGAGGCCGTCCTTGGTCTCGACGCATTCGCTGGCGACGCCCGGACCGATCACCTCGGACAGGCCGTAAAGATCGACCGCGTCCATGTCGAAGCGCGCCTCGATCTCGCGGCGCATGGATTCGGTCCAGGGCTCGGCCCCGTGCATGCCGATCCGGATCGAGGTCTCGCGCGGGTCCAGGCCCTGGCGATCGAATTCGTCGGCGATCGCCAGCAGATACGACGGCGTGACCATGATGATGTCGGGCCGGAAGTCCCGAATGAGCTGAACCTGGCGCTCGGTCTGACCACCCGACATGGGAATCACCGTGCAGCCCAGGCGCTCGGCTCCATAATGGACGCCGAGCCCGCCCGTGAACAGGCCATAGCCGTAGGCCACGTGAACGATGTCGCCGGACCGTCCGCCGGCGGCGATGGTGCAGCGCGCCATCAGGCCCGCCCAGGTGTCGATGTCGCGCTGGGTATAGCCGACGACGATCGGCTTGCCGGTGGTCCCGCTGGAAGCGTGGATGCGCACCACCTTCTCGCGCGGCACGGCGAACAGGCCGAAGGGGTAGTTGCGCCGCAGGTCCTCCTTGACGGTGAAGGGAAAACGCGCGAGGTCCGAAAGATCGCGCAGATCGTCGGGATGAACGCCCGCCTCGTCGAACGCGCGCCGGTAATGCTCGACGTTGTCGTAGGCGTGACGAAGGGTCCATTTGAGCCGCCGCAATTGCAGGGTCGCGATCTCGTCGCGGCTCGCGGTCTCGATCGGCTCGAGCATGGCCTTGTTCGGCGCCTCGGCGTTCATGTCATGCCTCCCCTGCCTGTCGTGCGCGCCGCGCACAATGTTCTACTGGTTCGCCGCCGCCCGCGCCGGCGCGGTCATCGCGTGGCCGGCCGCGACCGCCTCGAGGTTGAGATCGAGAAACTTCGCGGGCACGCCATCGCGAATCGCCTTGACCAGGCTGTCGTAGGCGCAGATCTCGGCGACGCCGATCAACGCGCCGAGCGCGACGATATTGGCGACCCGTTCGTTGCCGAGCCCGCGCGCGGTCTCGACCAGGCGCAGAACGTGTCGCTTGAACCTGCCCTTGGGCGGCTCGGGAACGCGCGCGACGTCGGCGAGCACCAGGCTCCCGCGCCCGAGCAGCCCGAGCGAAACCGAGACCGCGCTTTGGTCGAGCACGATCAAGTAGTCGAGCGCCGTGACCAGCGGGTAATCGACCGGACCGGCGGCGACCACCAGGTCCGAGCGGCTGATCCCGCCGCGCGAAGTCGGCTCGTAGCTTTGCGAGCGCGCGACCCATTTGCCTTCGAGGTTGAGCGCCTCGGCGAGGATCCGGGCCGAGAGCTGAAGCCCCTGCCCGCCCGTGCCGCTAAACCGGATTTCGAAATTCGTCGCCGTCGTCATGAGCCCCGCCCCCCGCCGCTCTTGGCCCGCAGGGCCACCGCGTGCGCGCGCCAGGTCGCGCCGTATTCGGGCCGATCATTGCGCGTCAGCACGCCGGTCTTGAGATCGTTGGGCCGGAACGGCTGGTCGACCACGTTGTTTTCGGCGAGCGGGCCGTAGGAGGTGGGCCGCATGCCGGCCTTCTGGCTCAGCATCATCTCGGGCGATTCGCCGAGGTCGTTCTTGCGCCCGAAGATCTCGGTGCAGTCCGAGATCACCTCGACGAAGGCGAAGCCGGGATGGGCGAGCGCCTCCTTGATGAGGTTCTTGAGCGACGGCGTCTGAAGCGTGACCTCGCGCCCGACCAGCCCGGCGCCCGCCGCCGTCGCCAGGGCGCAGGCGTCGAATACCGGCTCGATGCTGCCGGCGGGCGTGGTGGTCGTGTAGCGGGTCTTGCTCGTGGTCGGCGACGCCTGGCCGCCGGTCATGCCGTAGACCTCGTTATTGAGCATGAGGCAGGTGATGTCGAGGTTCCGCCGGCAGGCGTGAATCAGGTGGTTGCCGCCGATCGCGAGGCAGTCGCCGTCGCCGGTGATGACGACCACCGTGAGGTCAGGCCGCGACAGCTTGAGCCCGGTGGCGAAGGCGAGCGGCCGGCCATGGGTGACGTGGAAGGTGTTGGCGTCGATATAGGCGCCGAGCCGGCCCGAGCAGCCGATACCCGAGACGATCGCCAGCCGGTTCTTGTCGATGCCGCGCTCGTGCACCGCCCAGAGAAGCGCGCGAAGCGCGATCCCGTGGCCGCAGCCCGGGCACAGGAAATGCGGGAACAGATCCGCGCGCAGATAGTCGCGAATATGGAAGTCGTCGAGGGTGCGTTCGCTCGCGGTGGTCATGTCAGGCAAGCTCCTCGATCCGGGCGAGAATTTCGGCGGGCTCGATCGGGTCGCCGTCGACGCGGTTGAGTCGCGCGACCGGAACCGCGCCGCCCAGGAGACGCTCGATCTCGAGAGCGAGCTGGCCGAGGTTCAACTCGGGCACCAGAACCCGGCGCGCCCTGGCCGCCGCCGCGCGGAACGCCTCCTCGGGGAACGGCCAAAGGGTGATCGGGCGGAACAACCCGGCCTTGATCCCCTTGGCGCGCGCCTCGGCGACCGCGCGGGCGGCGGCGCGCGCCGAAATGCCGATCGCGACGATCAGGGTTTCGGCGTCCTCGACCTCCAGGGTCTCGTAAGCCTCGATCACGGTGGCATGGTGGGCGAGCTTGTCGATCACGCGCCCGGTCACGCGCATGACCGTCGCCGGGTCCTGGGTCGGAAAGCCGGTCTCGGCGTGGGTCAGGCCGGTGGTATGGGCGCGATAGCCGTCTCCCGGCCGGGCCATGGGCGGCACCATGTCGGCGGGTGCGTCATAGGGCCGGAACCCGTCGCGCGGGCCTTGCGCCCATTTGCGCTCGACCGGCCGCCCCGAAGCGGCGTCGGGCATCTCGACCGTTTCGACGAGATGGCCGACGACCTCGTCGTAGAGCACCACGACCGGCACCCGCAGGGTTTCGGACAATTCGAAGGCGCGTTGGGTTTCCTCGAAAACCTCGCGCACCGAGGCCGGGGCCAGCACGATGATCGCGTGATCGCCGTGGGTGCCCCAACGCGCCTGCATGATGTCGCCCTGGGCCGGACGGGTCGGCATGCCGGTCGAGGGACCGCCGCGCATCACGTTGACGACCACGCAGGGGATCTCGGCGCCCGCCGCGTAGCCGAGGTTCTCTTGCTTGAGCGAGAAGCCCGGACCGCTGGTCGCGGTCATCGCCTTGGTGCCGCCCAGGGAAGCGCCGAGCACCGCGCCCATGGACGCGATCTCGTCCTCCATCTGGACGAAGATGCCGCCGACCTTGGGCAACTCGAGCGCCATGCGCTCGGCGATCTCGGACGACGGCGTGATCGGGTAGCCGGCATAGAAGCGACAACCCGCCGCGAGCGCGCCCAACGCGCAGGCGTGGTTTCCCTGAAGGTTGCGAAGCCGACCCATCGCTCTCATGTCAAGCGTTCACCTCTTCCCGCCCCACGCTCACCCTCTCGACGTCGATCGCGAAGTCGGGACACAGCCACTCGCAAAGCCGACAGCCGGTGCAACGATCGGGATATTTCAACTCGACCACTTGGCGCTCGTCGAGTACCAGGCAGCGCTCGGGGCACATTTTCACGCAGATATCGCAGCCCTTGCACCACTCGGGCGTGATGCGGAGCGTGATCTCGCTATCGGCGGCGAAGTCCTCGGGCGGCGCGGCGCGAGCCGCGAGCGCGGTGGAGGCCGCGGACGTCCGGGATGGATGATCGCGCGTTTCGACGATCCATTCGCGCCCCTTGAGGAACGCCGCCCGGTTGACCTCGCGGGTCTTGGGGGGCACGAACTCGAGGATTACGTCGAGCCAGTCGTCCTCGGCGAAATCAAGCGCCGTCGACAACGCGCCCAGCAGCATCGTGTTGGCCGCGCGCGCGTTGCCGAGCTCGGTCGCCACGCGCGTCGCGTCGAGCGCGAAGCCCTCGCCGACCTTCTCGATCACCTCGGCCGGGGTCTCGCGCGAGTAAGCGACCGCCGCGCCGCGCTTGCGGTCGAGGCAGGCGAAAGGCGGCACGATCTGCTGGGTGTCGGCGATGAAGGTGCCGCTCCCGGACCGAAGATGGTCGAGCCAGCGCAACCCCTCGGCCCATTCGAGGGCGAGCAGAATATCGACCTGCCCCTTGGGAATGGTCGGCGACCAGATGCGGTCGCCGTAGCGCACATGGCTGAACACGGCGCCGCCGCGCTTGGCCATGCCGTGGACCTCGCTTTGCTTGACGACATAGCCCTGAAGCTGGCACAGCCGCGCGAGTACCTTCGAGACCATGATCACGCCCTGGCCGCCGACGCCGACGACGAGGACGTTGGTTGTGGGACGGTCGACGGTGGGGGTTTCCCGATCTTGAGCCTGCATCGCGCGCCTCGGTTTCCTTTTGATCTTCGTTCTTGGTTTCGAGGCGGCGGGTCAGCTCGCGAGCGGCTGAATGCTGTCGCTCGGACAGACCTGGGCGCAAAGGGTGCAGCCGATGCAGCTCGCCGCGTCGATCCGCACCTTGTGGTGGCCGTCGTGCCACTCGTCGCTCCAGACGATGGCCGGGCAGCCGAGGTTCATGCAGGCCTGACACGCAATGCAGCTCTCGGCCTTCACGGTCAGGGCGGGCCCCTTGATCTTGAGCGGGTCGAGAACGCAGGGCCGGTCCGAGATCACCACCGAGACGCCCTTGAACTCGGTCGCCTCGCGAAAGCCGTGATACATCGCCGCGACGTCGTAGGAATCGAGCTTGCGGACCCATTTGACGCCGATGGCGCGAACCAGGGTCTCGAAGTCGACCCGGTGGCTCGTCTCTCCGTAGAGGGTCTTGCCGGTGCCCGCGTGATCCTGGCCACCGGTCATGGCGGTGATGTGGTTGTCGAGCAGGATGACCGTGATGTCGACGCCGTTCTGGACCGCGTCGATCAGCGGCGGAATGCCCGAATGAAGGAAGGTCGAATCGCCGATGGTCGCGACGATCGGCCGGGTTTCCTGGCCCGCCTTGGCCATGCCGACCGCGTTGCCGATGCTGGAACCCATGGAGACGCAGGTGTCGATCGATTCGAGCGGCTCGACCGCGGCCAGCGTATAGCAGCCGATATCGCCCATCACCCGGGCGTCGAGCGCGCGTAGCGCCATGTAGCTCGAAATATGCGGACAGCCGGCGCAGAGCACCGGCGGGCGCGGCGTCGGCGTCACGTCGATATCGATCCCGCCGGCGAGCGGCTCGAGCAAGCCGGCCTTCTCGAAGCCCGCGCGCACCAGTTCGGGCGAAAGCTCGCCCACGCGCGGGAAGAACGCCTTGCCCTCGACCGAGAGACCCATGGCGTGGATCTCGTTTTCGACCACGGGCTCGAGTTCCTCGACCACGAACATCCGTTCGACCGAGGCACGGAACTTTTCGATCGTCTTGGCGGGCAGCGGAAACGACGAGCCCAGCTTGAGCACGCTCGCCTCGGGCAGCACTTCCTTCACATAGGCATAAGACGTGGCCAGCGTGATCACGCCGACCGCCGCGCTCCCCTTCTCCCAGCGGGTCAGATCGGACTCGTCGAAGTACGCGCGCAGCCGCGCCTCGCGCTCGATCAGCAGCGGGTGGCGGGCGCGCGCGTTCGACGGGATCATGACGTTCTTGTGAGGGTTCTCCAGGAACCCCCGGGGCGGGACCTCGACGCGCTCGCCGACCGCGACCAGGCAGCGGGTGTGCGAAAGCCGGGTCGTCGAGCGGACGATCACCGGCGTGTCGAAGGCCTCGGAAATCTCGAAGGCCCGACGCGTGTATTCGAGCGCCTCCTGGGCATCCGACGGCTCCAGACAGGGAACCATGGCGAGCCGCGAAAACAGCCGCGTATCCTGCTCGTTCTGCGAGGAATGGATGCCGGGGTCGTCGCAGACCACGATCACGAGGCCGCCGTTGACCCCGATGTAGGTCTGGCTCATGAGCGCGTCGGAGGCGACGTTGAGCCCGACATGCTTCATCACCGCGAGCGCGCGCACGCCGGCGAAGGACGCGCCGATCGCGACGTCGCAGGCGACCTTCTCGTTGGTCGCCCATTGCGCGGCCACGTCCTCGCGCGGAAAGCGCGCGAGATTCTCCATGATCTCGGTCGAGGGCGTGCCCGGATAGGCCGCGCCCACGCGCACGCCGGCCTCCCACGCGCCGCGCGCGATGGCCTCGTTTCCGGTCATGGGCCGGACGCTGGAGTTCCTCGCTTCGTTGCGAAGCTCGGTCGTCGACTGATGATTCACGGCATCCCTACCCTGGCCGGAGTAGAACATGCGGTGCCCGTGGATCGTAGTGACGAAACTAGCCGCTCGCCCCGCCCCTGACAAGCGCTTTGCGGCGCGGCAACCCGTTGTTTTGCCTTTGCTCTATGAGAGTTTTCGCGCGCTCTTGGAGCGATTCGCAAGAGTTTGCGCCCAGCGACGTCCCCGGCCGCGTTCTTCGCGCAGCCGGAGGATGTATCTTTCCTTGTTATTTCCCGCTTAAAGGCTTTCCGGCGAAGCCGCCTCTAGCCCCGGTCGAGGCGCCCGAGCGCGATGATCTCGTCGAAGGCCAGGCCCGCGGGCAGGGTCCCGAGCGCAAGGCCCCAATCGCCGCCGAGGCGCGAGGCGCAGAAGGCGTCCGCCACCGCCGGCGGAGCGAAACGGACCGCGAGCGCGCCTTGCAGGGCGAGCGCCATGCTCTCGACCAGGCGACGCGCGCGCGGCTCGCGGTCCTCCTTGGCGGCGAGGTCCGTCTTCAACCGCGCGACCGCCGCGTCCAGGCGGCGGTCGCCGCCGCGCGCGGCGTCGAGCTCGGCGAAAAAGGCGTCGAGGCTGTCGGGCGCGCGCGCCATCGCGCGCAGCACGTCGAGGCAGATGACGTTCCCCGATCCCTCCCAGATGCTGTTGACCGGGGCCTCGCGGTAGAGACGCGGCATCGCCGATTCCTCGACGTAACCGCCGCCGCCCAGGCATTCCATCGCCTCGAACACGTGGTTGGGCAGCCGCTTGTTGATCCAGTACTTGGCGATCGCGACCGCGATCCGAGCAAAGGGGTCGCCCGGCGCATCGAACCCGCGCGCGACCCGCGCCGCCATCATCGTCGCCGTCGCCCATTCGACCACCAGATCGGCGAGCAGGTTGCGCATCAACGGCTGGTCGACGAGCGTCCGCTGGAAGGCGCGGCGGTGAGCCGCGTGATGGACCGCCTGCACCACCGCCTGGCGCATCATCCCGGCGGCGGCGAGCGCGGTGTCGAGCCGGGTGTGATGGACCATCTCGATGATGGTGCGAATGCCCTGGCCTTCCTCGCCGACGATTTCCGCCCAGGTTCCCCGGTACTCGATCTCGGCCGAGGCATTCGAGCGGTCGCCGAGCTTGTCCTTCAGGCGCTGAATGAAGAACGGGTTGCGACTGCCGTCGGGACGCCAGCGCGGCACCAGGAAGCAGCCGACCCCCGCGTCGGTGTAGGCGATCGTGAGGAAGGCGTCCGACATGGGCGCCGAGCAGAACCACTTGTGGCCGGTCAGCTCGTAGGTCCCGCCGCCGAGCGCGCGGGCGCGCGTGGTCGCGGCGCGCACGTCCGAGCCGCCCTGCTTCTCGGTCATCGCCATG
This sequence comes from uncultured Alphaproteobacteria bacterium, assembly GCA_964531525.1. Lineage (GTDB taxonomy): Bacteria > Pseudomonadota > Alphaproteobacteria > JAAXGF01 > JAAXGF01 > CAYYWV01. The sequence continues at coordinate 36,972 of CAZHDF010000004.1, forward strand.
CCCATCGTCGCCCCGGTCTTCTCGCCCGCCGGAATGCAACGAGGATCGTACTCGGTCGCGGTGATCCGGGGCTCCCACTCGGCCGCCAGCGCGGGCGCGCGGCGCAGCGCGGGCACCGCGGCGTAGGTCATGGTGATCGGACAGCAGACGCCCGCCTCGGCCTGAACGAGAAGATATTCAAGCGCCATATGCGCGACATGCGCGCCCTTGCGCTTGGCGGTCCAGGCGATCGAATGGACCTCGTGGCGCTTGGCGAGCGTCATCAAGGCGTGATAGGCGGGATGGTATTCGACCTCGTCGATACGATGTCCGAAGCGATCGAAGGCACGCAGCTCGGGCGGATAGCGATTGGCCGCCTCGGCGAACGCCTGCACGGAGTCCTCGCCCAGCGCCGCGCCAAAGGCGCGCACCCGCTTTTCCGCCCAGCCGGCGCCCTCGCGGCGCAGCGCCGCGCGCAGGATCGGGTCGGTATCAAAGAGATTGTAGGCCGCGAGTGGCGGCGGTTGGTTGGTGACCTCGTGGGTCTCGAGCGTGGCGATCGGCGCCCGCGGCGGCATCGAAAATCTCCCGCCAATGCTGCACGGCGCCGCCAACTGCCCATCGAACGGCCTCGGCGACGCCCGATCAGGATCGGCGTCGCGCGCGGCCCTGTCAACGTTCCGTCTTCAAGGGCTACTGAAAATCGACCGGATCGGGATTACATTCAGTCAGAGTAAAATTCCCGCGAACGAAGCGGGACAATATATGGTTTGTTCACCATTTTCACCGATAAGCTGTTGGTCCGATTGGAACCTCGCCTAACACCGCCGTCAGACGCACCAAGAGGGGGACCGACCGCCGACGCTCGCCGTTCGAAACGTGACACGAGATCAGCCGTCGGAACATGAATCAGAAGCAAGACCTCGAAATCAGCGAAACCACCTACCAGTGGTGCGTTCGAGCGTTCTCGTTCCTTTACAAGCACCTCGAAGTCAATATCGCGGTCCACGACAGCGACGACCGCATCGCCAACGGGCAGATCTTTCTGTTCAACCATTTCGCCCGCTTCGAGGCGGTCATCCCCCAATACCTGATCTACCGCGAGACCGGGGTCTACTGTCGAAGCGTCGCGGCGAGCGAGCTGTTCACCGGCAACGAGACGCTCTCGAAGCTGTTGCGCGCGGTCGGCGCGGTGCCCAACGATCTCCCCGGGCTTCTGCCCTATCTCGCCGCCGAGATCCTGCGCGGGCGCAAGGTGGTCGTGTTCCCCGAGGGCGGCATGGTGAAGGACCGTCGGGTGGTCGACGAGAACGGCCAGTACAGCGTCTTCTCGTCGAGCGCCCATCAGCGGCGCAAGCATCACAAGGGCGCGGCGGCGCTCGCGATCATGCTCGAACTGTTCAAGAAGCGGATCCTCACCGTCCACGAGGCCGGCGAGGTCGCGCGGCTCGAACGCTGGGTCCGCGCGGTCGGCCTCGACAGCGTCGAGGCATTGCTCGCCGCCGCGCGGCGGCCGACGCTGATCGTGCCGGCGAACATCACCTTCTACCCGATCCGCAGCGACGACAACCTGCTTCGCAAGGCGGCCAAGCTGTTCGGCGGCGACCTCGGCGGCCGGGTGCGCGAGGAACTGCTGATCGAGGGCAATCTCCTTCTCAAGCCGACCGACATGGATATCCGCTTCGGCACGCCCATGGCGTCGGGAATCGCCTGGTACTGGTGGGAGCTCGTGTTGCTCAGGCGGATCTTCGCGCGGGTCAACAGCCTCGAGGACTTGTTCGGCCTGAACCGGATCTCCGACAGTTGGATCGAGCGCCTGGTGACCCGGGGCCTGGCCCACAAGACCCGCCGGCTGCGCGATCAATGCATGCGCGAGATGTACCGGCGCGTGACCGTCAATCTCAGCCATCTCGCCGCGCGCCTGATCCTGCGCCTACACGATCGGGGCCGGGGCGAAATCGAGCGCGCGCGGTTCCACCATACGCTCTACCTCGCGATCAAGAACGCCCAGGCCGAGCCCGGCATCTATCTCCACCACAGCCTGACCGATCCCGCGGCCTACGGCGGCATCCACGAAGGCGCCTGCCCGAGCTTCGCCGAGTTCCTGGAGGCCGCGGTCTCGTCGGGGCTGGTCGAGGCGACCGAGAGCCATTACCGCTTCCTGCCCAAGCTGCGGGCCGAGCTTTCGTTCCACGAGGTGCGACTCGAAAACATGGTCGCGGTCTACGCCAACGAAGTCGCGCCCATCGGCCCCGCCTGCCGCGCCGTCGACCGCGCGATGGAGGCGGGCGCCGACCTCGACCCGGCGGTGCTCTCGCGGCTTTTGTTCGACGACGAGCTGCGCGCCTACGCCCTGGCCAAAAAGGCCTACATCAAGCCGCATTACGCCGAGATCAACGCCCAACAGACCGCGACCCGGAGCGGCGAGCCCTATCTTCTAGAGCCCGCCGAATCGCGCGAAACGGACGGCGCGCGCGACCTCGGCATCGTGCTGGTCCACGGCTTCCTCGCCTCTCCCGCCGAGCTTCGCGAACTCGGCGAAAAGCTCGCCGCGCGGGGCCATCCGGTGATCGGGGTGCGCCTCGCGGGGCACGGCACCTCGCCTTGGGATCTGCGCGATCGGTCCTGGCAGGATTGGCTCGAATCGGTGCGCCGCGGCTACCGGATCATGCAGGGACTGACCGGGCGCGTCTGCCTGATCGGATTCTCGACCGGCGGCTCGCTCGCCCTGCGCCTCGCGGCCGAGCGACCCGACGATCTCGCCGGGGTCGTCGCCGTCTCGGCGCCGGTCCGGTTCCGCAATCGAAACCTCATCTTCGTTCCCATGATCCACGGCGCCAACAGGTTGACCAGATGGGCATCCTCGCTCGAAGGCGTGATGCCCTTCCGGGAGAACGAGTCCGAGCATCCCGACATCAACTACCGCCACATGCCGATCCGCGGGCTGTTCGAGCTTCGCCGACTGGTCGCCGAGCTCACCCGGCGACTCGGCGATGTCGTTTGCCCGATCGCGGTCATCCAAGGCAGCGACGACCGGGTCGTCGACCCGCGAAGCGCGCGAATGATCGTCAACAAGGTGAAATCGGCGGAAAAATCACTCCATATCGTACCGTCGGACCGCCACGGGATCGTGACCGAGAACATCGGCGATACCCACGAGATCATCCTCGATTTCGTGACCGCGCTTTCCGACGGCGCAACGCGGCCGGCGTCGCCCGAGCCGGCGGCGGAGGGGGACCGCGATGTGCGCGCCGCGCTCTGAACCCGCCGGGCGCGGCGGGGAGAGTTAGCCCATGCGGCCAGGCTTCGCCGACGGCCTGACCCGGGCGACGCGCGCGCTGCGCGGCCTGTTCGCGCGTGCCGGGCGTCCCCCCGCGTCCGACGCGACCGAGGCACCCGCCTGGGGCCGACCGTATCCCTGGGAGCGAAGCTATCCCGAGGGCATCGAATGGGACGTGACCTTCGAGCCGATTCCCCTGCCCACGCTTTTCGATCGCGCGGCGGCCGAGCACGACGCGCGCACCTGCATCGACTTCCGCGGCCGGCGCTACCGCTACCGCGAGGTCGCCGAACTCGTCTCGCGCGCCGCCAAGGGGTTTCAGTCGCTCGGGGTCCACAAGGGGCTCAAGGTCGCGCTGATGCTTCCCAACTCGCCCTACGAGATCATTTGCTTCTATGCGGTGCTCAAGGCCGGCGGCACGGTGGTCAACATCAACCCGCTCTACGCCGAGCGCGAGATCGACCGCGAGATCCGCGATTCGGGCGCACGCATCCTCGTCACCCTCGACATGCTGGCGCTCTACCGCAAGGCCGCGCCCCGGCTCGAAAGCGATAGCGGGCTGGAGCGGATCGTCGTCTGCGGCATGGGCGAGATCCTGCCGTTCCGCGAAAAGGCCCTGTTCAAGCTGCTCAAGCGGCGCGAGGTCGCGCATGTGCCCGACGACGACCGCCACGTTCGCTACGAGACGCTGATCGACAACGACGGCGCGCCGGACCCGGTCGAGATCGACCCGGCGCGCGATATCGCCGTGCTTCAGTACACGGGGGGCACCACCGGGGTTCCCAAGGGCGCCGAGCTGACCCACGCCAATCTTTACGCCAATATGCGCCAAGTCGCGATGTGGGCGCCCGACCTGCGGCCGGGCGAGGAAAGAATCCTCGGCGTGCTGCCGCTGTTCCACGCCTTCGGCATGACGGCGGTGATGAACCTCGGCATCGCGATCGGCGCCGAGATCGTGCTGCTGCCCCGCTTCAAGACCGGCGAGGTGGTGCGGACCATCCACCGCCGGCGGCCGACGGTGTTCATCGGCGTGCCGACGATGTATTCGGCGCTCAACGTCTCGCGCGAGATCGGCGACCACGACCTCTCGAGCCTGACCTACTGCATCTCGGGCGGCGCGCCGCTGCCGGTCGCGGTCCATCGCCGCTTCGAGGAGATCACCGGCTGCACCCTGGTCGAGGGCTACGGACTCAGCGAGGCGGGGCCGGTCTGCGCCGTCAATCCGCTCACCGGCGTCAACAAGGTCGGCTCGGTCGGGCTGCCGCTGCCGGGCACGGTGATCGAGATCGTCGCGCTCGACGATCCCGAGCGCGTGCTGCCCCAGGGCGAGCGGGGCGAGGTCTGCATCCGCGGCCCGCAAGTCATGCGCGGTTACGCCAACCGGGCGCGCGACAACGTCGACGCCTTTCGCGGCGGCCGCCTGCATACCGGCGATATCGGCTATTTCGACGAGGACGGCTATCTCTACATCATCGACCGCATCAAGGATTTGATCCTGTGCGGCGGGTTCAACGTCTACCCGCGCATGGTCGAGGAGGTCATCCATCTGCACCCGGCGGTCGAGGCGGTCGCCGTCTGCGGAATTCCCGACCGCCACCGAGGCGAGGTCGTCAAGGCGTTCGTCAAATTGCGCGAGGGCGAAACCCTTTCGGCGGCCGAGCTCAAGGCCTTCCTCAAGGACAAGCTGGCGTCGTTCCAGATGCCCCGCCGGATCGAGTTCCGCGACGCGCTGCCCATGACCGCGATCGGCAAGATCGCGAAGAAGGAGCTGATCGCCGAGGAGTCGGAGGCGCCCCCCGGCGACCGCGACGAGCCCTCGTGAAACGGAGGATACGAACATGAACAACGTCGTCATCGCCGGCTACGCCCGCTCTCCCTTCACGTTCGCGAAGAAGGGCGCGCTCGCCCGGGTTCGTCCCGACGAGCTTGCCGCCCAGGTCGTCAAGGGCCTGATCGAGCGCACCGGCGTCAATCCCGACGACATCGAGGATCTGATTCTCGGCTGCGCCTTTCCCGAGGCCGAGCAGGGGCTCAACCTCGCGCGGCTGGTGGTGTTTCTCGCCGGGCTGCCGCGCGGCGTCGCGGGCGTCACGGTCAACCGTTTCTGTGGCTCGTCGATGCAGGCGATCCACATGGCCGCCGGCGCGATCGCGCTCGGCGCGGGCGAGGCGTTCATTTGCGCCGGGGTCGAATCGATGAGCCGGGTGCCGATCATGGGCTACAACCCGATGCCCCATCCGGGCCTCTGCGAGACCTTCCCACAGGCCTACATGTCGATGGGCGAGACCGCCGAGAACGTCGCCCGCGAATACCAGATCGACCGCGCCGAGCAGGAAGCCTTCGCCGCCGAATCCCAGACCCGCGCCGCGCGCGCCCGCGCCGAGGGCCACTTCCGCGACGAGATCGTCGCCATCGCGCCCGGCGGCGCGACCATCGACGAGGACGGCTGCATCCGCCCCGACACCACGCTCGAGGCGCTCGCCGGCCTCGCGCCCGCCTTCGACGCCCAAGGGACGGTCACCGCCGGTACCTCCTCGCCGCTCACCGACGGCGCGGCGGCGACGCTGGTGTGTAGCGAGGACTACGCGGCGCGCAACGGGCTTACGCCGATCGCGCGCATCCGGAGCATCGCGGTCGCCGGCTGCCGGCCCGAGGTGATGGGCATCGGCCCGGTGCCGGCGTCGAAAAAGGCGCTCGAACGCGCCGGGCTATCCGTCGACGAGATCGATATCGTCGAGCTCAACGAAGCCTTCGCCTCGCAAAGCCTTGCCTGCATGCGCGACCTCGGCCTCGACGCCTCCCGGGTCAACATCGACGGCGGCGCGATCGCGCTCGGCCATCCGCTGGGCGCGACCGGGGCGCGCATCACCGGCAAGGCGGCGACGCTACTCGCCCGCGAGGGCGCGCGCCACGCGCTCGCCACCCAGTGCATCGGCGGTGGCCAAGGCATCGCCACCGTGCTGGAGGCCGTGTCGTGAGCGAAATCCGCAAGGTCGCGGTGTTCGGCGCCGGGGTCATGGGCGCCGGCATCGCCGCGCAGATCGCCAACGCCGGCGTGCCCGTGCTGCTGCTCGACATCGTGCCCGAGGGGGCCGCGCGCCGCAGCGCGCTGGCCGAGGACGCGATCGCCCGGCTCGTCAAGTCGCAACCCGCCGCCTTCATGCACAAGCGCAACGCGGCGCTCGTCACCCCCGGCAACGTCGAGGACGACCTCGAGCGGATCGCCGAGTGCGACTGGATCGTCGAGGCGATCATCGAGCGCGCCGACCTCAAGCGCGCGCTCTATGAGCGGATCGAGGGCGTTCGCCGCGATGGCTCGATCGTCTCGTCGAACACCTCGACCATTCCGCTCCATGCCCTGACCGAGGGCCTACCCGAGCGTTTCGCCGCCGACTTCCTGATCACGCACTTCTTCAACCCGCCGCGCTATCTCCGGTTGCTCGAGCTCGCGGCGGGGCCGAACACCCGCGACGACGCGATCGCGGCCATCACGCGCTTCGCCGATTACAAGCTCGGCAAGACCGTGGTGCGCTGCAAGGACAGTCCCGGCTTCATCGCCAACCGGCTCGGAATCTACTGGCTGCAATGCGCGGTGGTGCGCGCCATCGAGACCGGCGTCACGGTCGAGGAGGCCGACGCGGTGCTCGGCCGGCCCATGGGCGCGCCCAAGACCGGGGTGTTCGCGCTGCTCGACATGGTGGGGCTCGACCTGATGCCGGCGGTGCTCGCGAGCATGGCCGGGGCCCTGCCCGCCGACGACCCGTTTCACGCCGTCCACCAAACGCCCGAATTGGTCGAGCGGATGATCGCCGAGGGCTATACCGGCCGCAAGGGCAAGGGCGGCTTCTATCGCCTGAAGCCGGGCGCGACCGAGAAGATCAAGGAGGCGGTCGACCTCAAGACCGGCGCCTATCACGTCGCGGCCAAGCCCAAGCTCGCGAGCGTCGCCGCCGCGCGCAAGGGCGGGCCGAGGGCGCTGCTCGAGCACCCCGACAAGGGCGGGCGCTACGCCTGGTGGGTGCTCGCGCGCACGCTGTCCTACGCCGCCCGGCTGGTGCCCGGGGTCGCCGACGACATCGTCGCCGTCGATCAGGCGATGCGCCTCGGCTACAACTGGAAATACGGCCCCTTCGAGTTGCTCGACCGGATCGGCGCCGACTGGTTCGTCGGCCGCCTGCGCGCCGATGGGCTGGAGGTGCCGCCGCTGCTCGCGCTCGCGGCCCGAAAGGGCGGCTTCTACCGGACCGAGGATGGCCATCTCCGAGCGCTGACCCCCGAGGGCGCGTACCGCGACGTTCCGCGTCCCGAGGGCGTGCTGCTGCTCGCCGACATCAAGCGGCGGGGCCGCCCGCTCGCGGCCAACCGCTCGGCGAGCCTTTGGGACATCGGCGACGGCGTCGTCTGTCTCGAATTCCATTCGAAGATGAACGCGCTCGATCCGCTCACGCTGCGCATGGCGCGAAAGGCGGTGCGAATCGTCGCCGACGGCTACAAGGCGCTGGTGATCTACAACGAGGGCAACAACTTCTCGGTCGGCGCCAATATCGGGCTGCTGCTGATCGCCATCAAGCTGCGCGCCTGGTTCGCCGTCAACCCGCTTCTGCGCCAGGGGCAGAACACCTACAAGGCGCTCAAATACGCGCCCTTCCCCGTGGTCGGCGCGCCGGCGGGCATGGCGCTCGGCGGCGGCTGCGAGATCCTGCTCCACTGCGACGCGATCCAGGCCCATGCCGAGACCTACGCCGGGCTGGTCGAGACCGGCGTCGGCATCGTTCCCGCCTGGGGCGGCTGCAAGGAGATGCTCGCGCGCTGGACCGCCGACCGCAAGCGGCCGCGCGGGCCGATGCCGCCGGTGAGCCGGGTGTTCGAGATCGTCGGCATGGCGACGGTCGCCAAGTCGGCGGCCGAGGCCCGGGATCTCCTGGTCCTGCGCGAAGGTGACGGCATCACCATGAACCGCGACCGCCTACTCGCCGACGCCAAGGCGCGGGCGCTGGCGCTCGCCGAAAACTATACGCCGCCCGAACCCCCGTCCCTGTCGCTGCCCGGCGCGACCGCGCGCGCGGCGTTGGCGCTGGCGGTCGGCGCGCTGCGCCTGAGCGGCAAGGCCACGCCCCACGACGAGACCGTCGCCGGCGCCCTCGCCGAGGTGCTGAGCGGCGGCGAGACCGACATTCTCGACCAGGTCGACGAGGATGCGCTGCTCGCCCTCGAACGCCGCGCCTTTGGGCGACTCGCGCGCCATCCGGCGAGCAAGGCCCGCATCGCCCATATGCTCGAGACCGGACGACCGCTTCGCAATTGACCCGAGGAGCCGCGTCATGACCGCCCTTCTCCTGATCCTCGCCGTCGGCGCGCTGATCGCGCTGTTCTATGTCGGGCGCGGCTATTGGGCTTGGCTGGCGGCGGCTCTGCTGGTGTTCGCCGCCTGGGCCGTGGCCGGGATCGAAACGCCCGCCGCCTTCTCGGCGCTGGGAGCGCTCGCGGTCGTGCTCGCGCTGGCGTTCGGCCTGCCGTTGATCCGCCGGCCGTTGATCTCGGCGCCTCTGATGCGGCTCGCGCGGCGCGCGATGCCGCGCGTGAGCGAGACCGAGCGCGCGGCGCTCGAAGCCGGGACCGTGTGGTGGGATGGGGCCTTGTTCTCGGGCGATCCCGACTGGCGCAAGCTGCTGGACTTCCAGGTCCGACCCCTGTCGGAGCGCGAGCAAGCCTTCCTCGACGGGCCGGTCGAGACGCTTTGCGCGATGATCGACGACTGGCGCGTCTGGCAGGACCGCGATCTCTCGCCCGAGGTCTGGGACTACCTCAAGCGCGAGCGGTTCTTCGGCATGATCATCCCCGAGAGCTACGGCGGCCTCGGCTTTTCGGCGATCGCCCATTCGGCGGTCGTGGCCAAGGTCGCGAGCCGCAGCATTCCCGCCGCCTGCACGCTGATGGTGCCCAACTCGCTGGGGCCGGCCGAGCTTCTCCTGCGCTACGGCACCGAGGCCCAGAAGGACCATTACCTGCCCCGCCTCGCGCGCGGCGAGGACGTGCCCTGCTTCGCGCTCACCGAGCCCCACGCGGGCAGCGACGCGGCGTCCACGCGCAGCCGGGGCGTGGTCTGTCGCGGAACCTACGACGGCGAGGAGGTGCTGGGCATCCGGCTCGACTGGAACAAGCGCTACATCACGCTCGCCCCGGTCGCGACCGTGATCGGCCTCGCCTTCCGGCTCTATGACCCCGAGCGGCTTCTCGGCGGCGAGGAGGATCTCGGCATCACCTGCGCGCTGATCCCGCCGGACCTGCCGGGGATCGAGATCGGCGCGCGCCACGACCCCATGGGGGTGCCGTTCCAGAACGGGCCGATCGTCGGGCGCGACGTGTTCGTGCCGCTGGACGCGGTGATCGGCGGGCGCGAGGGCGTCGGGCGCGGCTGGCGGATGCTCATGGACTGCCTCGCCGCCGGGCGCTCGATCTCGCTGCCGTCGCTGTCGGTCGCGGCGGTCGAGCTGGCGGCGCGCACCACCGGGGCCTACGCGACCCTGCGCGAGCAGTTCAATCTGCCCATCGGCCGCTTCGAGGGCATCGAGGAGCCGCTCGCGCGGATCGCGGGGCACGCCTATTTCATGAACGCGGCGCGGCGGCTCACCTGCGGCGCGGTCGACGACGGCGAGCAGCCGGCGGTGCTGTCGGCGGTCGTCAAGGCCTATCTCACCGAGGGCATGCGCGCCTCGGTCAACGACGCCATGGACGTGCTCGCCGGGGCCGCGATCTGCCGGGGCCCGCGCAACGCGCTCGGGCGTTGCTTCACCGCCATGCCGATCGCCATCACGGTCGAGGGCGCGAACATCCTGACCCGCTCGCTGATCGTCTTCGGCCAGGGCTCGGTCCGCTGCCACCCCTTCGTCCACGACGAGATGGCGGCGATCGCCGACGGCGACCTCGCGCGCTTCGACCGGGCGCTATTCGGCCATATCGGCTTCTTCGCGCGCAATGCCGTGCGCGCGCCGCTTCTGGCGCTGACCGGCGGGTGGCTCGCGCGCGCGCCGGTGGCGGACGACACCGCGCGCCGCTTCCGCGCCTTCACGCGCCAGGCCGCCGCCTTCGCGCTGCTCACCGACGTCGCGCTGCTCACCCTCGGCGGCGGGCTCAAGCGGCGCGAGAAAATCAGCGGCCGGCTCGCCGACGCGCTCGCCTGGCTCTATCTCGGCTCGGCGACCCTCAAGCGGTTCCACGACGAGGGCCGCCCCGAGGAGGACGCGGCGGTCATGGCCTGGTCCTGCGACCTCGCGCTCTACCGCATCGAGGACGCGCTTCGCGGGGTTCTCGACAACCTCCCCAACCGCTTCGCCGCCGGCGTCGCGCGCGGGCTGATCTTCCCCCTCGGCGCGCGGCGGCGGCCGCCGTCGGATGCGCTCGGCGGACGCGTGGCCAGGGCGATGCTCGACGGCGGCGCGCTGCGCGAGCGGCTGACCACGGAGATCTTCGTCCCCCCGCTTCAGGAGGACGGGCTCGGCCGGATCGAGGCGAGCCTGCGAAGCGTGCTCGCCGCGCAACCCGACCGCGACCGCATCCGCGCGGCGCTGCGCGCCGGAACGCTCGAGCGCGCCCCCAAGGACACGCTGGTCGAGCGCGCGCGCGCCGCCGGCGTCATCGACGCCGAGGCCGAGGCCCGCATCGAAGCCGCCGAGGCCGACCGCGACGCGGTGATCCAGGTCGATTCCTTCGCCGCCGAGCGCTACGCCACGCTCAAGGGGTAA
>CAZHDF010000005.1:0-1430 GCA_964531525.1 uncultured Alphaproteobacteria bacterium
TGACCACGTCGGCGTCCTGCTCGATCGAGCCCGATTCGCGCAGGTCCGAAAGCTGCGGGCGCTTGTCCTCGCGCTGCTCGACCGCGCGCGAGAGCTGCGAGAGCGCGAGCACCGGTAGGTTGAGCTCCTTGGCGATCGCCTTGAGCCCCTGGGTGATCTCGCCGATTTCGAGCACTCGGTTGTCGTGGCGGCTACGCCCGCTGGGCCTGAGAAGCTGGAGGTAATCGACCACGATCAGCGACAGGTTGTGAGTGCGCTTGAGCCGCCGGGCGCGGGTCCGCAGCGCGGCGACCGAAAGCGCGGGGGTGTCGTCGATGAAGAACGGCACCCGGTTCAGCTTCTGGCTCGCGAGCACCACGTTCTGGAAATCGTCGGCCGAAAGCTGGCCGCGCCGCAAGCGCTCGGACGCGATCCCGGTCTCCTCGGCCAGCAGGCGGATGGCGAGCTGCTCGGCCGACATCTCGAGCGAGAAGAAACCGACCACGGCGCCGTCGGCGACTTGCTCGGCGCCGTCGTCGCCGGTTTCGGTCCGGTGGAGCTTGGCGGCGTGGAACGCGATGTTGGTGGCGAGCGCGGTCTTGCCCATCGACGGCCGCCCGGCGAGGATCACGAGATCGGAATCGTGCAGGCCGCCAAGCAGGTTGTCGAGATCGACCAGCCCGGTCGAGATGCCGGTCAGCCCGCCGTCGCGCTTATACGCGCTCTCCATGGTCGCGAGCGCTTCCTGGAGCGAGCCCTTGAGGGGAACGAAGCCGCCCTCGTACTGGCCTTCCTCGGCGAGCGTGTAGAGATGCTGCTCGGCCTGTTCGATTTGATCGCGCGCGGGCGCGTCGACCTGATAGTCGTAGGCCGTGTTGACCACTTCCTCGCCGAGTCGGATCAGCTCGCGCCGAAGATGCAAGTCGTGGACCGTGCGCGCGTAGTCCTCGGCATTGATGATCGTGACCGCCGAGGCCGCGAGTCGGGCGAGATACTGCGCGCCACCGATATCGGCGAGCGCCTCGTCGCCCTCGAAGAAATGCTTGAGCGTGACCGGATCGGCGCGCTGGCCGCGCTCGACGATACGCAGCGCCGCCTGATAGATGCGACCGTGAATGGCGTGGAAGAAATGCTCGGGCGCGAGAAACGCCGAGACCCGATTGACGACCTCGTTGTTGACCAGCATGGCGCCGAGCAACGCCTGCTCGGCTTCGAGATTATGGGGCAACGTCCGGTACGGAATGGCTTCGTCGTGACCGTCCAGAACGCTTTCCACCATCGCCGTCACCGCTACCTTAAACGCCGTCGCCTACGCCCCCGGCTGTTTAGCACGGAAGACGCGACCGTGGGATTATGAATGCGCGACCGGTCGTGTGTAACCCGGGGAGGAATTCGATCCACAAGGGGATAATCGCGAGGACAAGTCGCGCGCGCCCGCGCGCCGCCTGTCT
>CAZHDF010000005.1:1530-23886 GCA_964531525.1 uncultured Alphaproteobacteria bacterium
TCCACAAGGGGATAATCGCGAGGACAAGTCGCGCGCGCCCGCGCGCCGCCTGTCTGCCGCCTGTCTTATGCGGCCGAGGTCAACGCTCGCGCGCTTTCCCATTCGTGGATGTAGTCGCGGGTCAGCGGTACCGTGTCGATGCGCTTGGCGAGCTGGATCTGGAAGACCATCTGATCCCAATGCCGGAACGACATTTCGCAGCCCGCGAGATAGAACTCCCACATGCGGCAGAAGCGCTCGTCGTAAAGCGCCGCCACCTTGTCGCGATTGGCGAGGAAGCGCCGCAGCCAGTCCTTCAGCGTATCGGCGTAGTGGAGCCGTAGGATCTCGATATCGGTGGCGAGCAGGCGGTTGCGCTCGATCTCCGGCATGACCTCGGAGATCGCCGGCACGTAGCCGCCCGGGAAGATGTACTTGCGGATCCAGGGATTGGTCGTGCCGGGACCGTCCGAACGGCCGATCGAGTGGAGCAGCGCGACGCCGTCGTCTCTCAGAAGCTCGCGCATCTTGGCGAAGAACTCGCCGTAGTGCTTGACCCCGACATGCTCGAACATGCCGACCGAGACGATGCGGTCGAACCGGCCCTCGACCTCGCGATAGTCCTTGAGGAAGAAGCGCACTCGGTCGGAGAGCCCGGCTTCCTCGGCGCGTTGGGTGGAGACCTTGTACTGCTCCTCCGACAGGGTCACGCCGGTTACGTCGACGTCGGCGGTTTGCGCGAGGTAGATCGCGAGCCCGCCCCAGCCCGAGCCGATATCGAGCACCTTCCGCCCCGGTTCGAGCAGGAGCTTGGCGGCGATATGGCGCTTCTTGGCGTCCTGCGCCTGCTCGAGCGAGTAGTTGGGGCTTTCGAAATAGGCGCAGGAATACTGCCGGTCGCGGTCGAGGAACAGGTCGTAGAGCTGACCCGAGAGGTCGTAGTGATGGGCGACGTTGCGCTTGGCGCGGCCGACCGGGTTGTACTGCATGATCGGTCGGGCGAGATAGCCGATTCGCCGGCCGATCCGCTCGAGCCAATTGGGCTCGTAGGTTTCGAGGTTCAGGCCGCAGAGCATCAGAAAATCGCGGAGCGAGCCGTCCTCGATGGTCAGCGTGCCGTCCATGTAGGCTTCGCCGAGATAGAGATACGGTTGCAGGAACAGCTTGCCGTGCAGCGCGCGGTCGTGCAGGCGGATGGTCACCGTCGGCTCGCTTCCCGGTCGACCGAACGAATGTCGCCGCCCGGTCGCGTCGACGACCGTCAGGCAGCCTCTCGTGATCATACGCCGCAACAAGCGTGCAAGCAGCATCGAACACCCTCCCGGCCACATCGAGCCGCAAGCTTGTTCGTTGATTTTGCTTGCCGCCCGGCGACCCCCCATCGGCCCCAGCCGAAAGAAAAGCCTAGCGCAAACTCAACCGCTTAGCAATTGTTGCCATGACCGTGACGGAGGGGGATTAACCCTCGTCGGCGCGGGTCTCTTCCGCCTCGTCGGCCTCGGGCGCGTCCCCGGTGGCCGCCTCGGCGCTCTCCGGGGCCTCGTCCCCGTCCTCTCCCGCGCCCTCGGCCCTCGCCGCCTCGGCGTCGGCGGCGGCCGCCTCGGCGCTCAGGCCCGAGGTGACCGCGGCGCCGCCGGCGGCTTCCTGGGCCTCGGCCTCCTCGGCCGACCGAGCGACGTTGACGCGGATGCCGACGATCACCTCGGGGTGGAGCGCGATCCGCACCTTATGGACCCCGAGGGCCTTGATCGGGCGTTCGAGCAGCACCTGCTTGCGGTCGACCGTGACGCCCGCCTCGCTCGCGGCGTCGGCGATGTCGCGCGCCGAGACCGAGCCGTAAAGCTGGGCGCTTTCGCTCGCCTGGCGCAGAAGAATGCAGGAGAAGCCCTCGAGCTTGGTGGCGACCGACTCGGCCTCGCTGCGGCGTTCGAGATTGATCGCCTCGAGCTGGGCGCGCTCGCGCTCGAACCGCTCGCGGTTGGCCTTGGTCGCGCGCAGCGCCTTGCGCTGAGGCAGGAGGTAATTGCGCGCGAAGCCCGGCTTGACGTTGACCACGTCGCCCATCTGGCCCAGCTTCTCGATGCGCTCGAGCAAAATCAATTCCATGTCAGTCTTCCTCCTCGTCGGCCGCGGAACCGGCGAATCGCCGCCGCAGCCCGATCAACGACTCGATCAATCCCACCCCGGTGGCCATGGCGAGGCCGCTCCAGCGAGGCAGAAACAGAATCAGCGTATAAAACACGGTCAGAACGAAAGGCCGCGCCGGCCAGCCGCGCGTGACCACATGCGCGACTCCCAGCCCCTGAAAGAAGAGCGGGATCGCGAAAATCAACGTCAGGCTGCGCGCGACGTAGCCCATGGTGCCGTCGGCGACCAGCCAGACCAGCGCCGAGGCCGCGATCGCGCCCGTCACCCAGTTGGGCGCCTCGATCTCGGCATAGCGCGGCGAGGGCCGCAGGCCGTGCCCCGAGCGGGCGAGGATCGCCTGGGCGAGGCTGCCGTTGATCGCGAGCGTCAGCAGCCACGAGCCCGCGACCATCGCCGGAAAGGTCTCGGCCCAAAGGCTCGCCGCGGCGGTCCGCTCGGCCTCGCCGAGGTTCGGCACGAAGGTCGAGAGCGCCTCGCCGAGCGCCCCGCGCACCGCGCCCTCGATCCCGCCCTCCCGGCCGCCGAGCATGATCGCGACGGCCACGAGCAGCACGGCGGCATAGCCCGTGGCGATCGCGAGCAGGCGGCCGACCGGATACCAGGCGGCCGTTCCGTCCGGGGCCGGGCGCGAAAGCAGGGCTTGGCGCGCGATGATCGCCACCGGCAGGGCGAAGCCGAGAACATAGGGCAGAACCCCCGTCAGATCGGCGAGCGCGGTGGTCACCGCCGCGCCGGTTAGCGCCGCGATCGCCACCCCGACCGCGCCGAGCCCGAGCCCGGCGAGGAACAGGGGAAGATGGGTGAGGTTCGCGAGCAGCAGCCCGAGCATCGACCCCGAGGCCGGCGCCAGGAAGATCAGGCTGCTGGCGACCCCCGCCGCCACTGCCATGAGGATGGCTTTTGTCATGCGCCGCCTCGGCGCGCCCGACTACTTGAGGACGAACGGAAGCAGCGCCAGATTGCGCGCGCGCTTGATCGCACGCGCCAACTCGCGCTGCTTCTTGGCCGAAACGGCGGTGATCCGGCTCGGCACGATCTTGCCGCGCTCCGACAAGAAGCGCTGCAGTAGCTTGACGTCCTTGTAGTCGATCTTGGGCGCGCTATCGCTCGAGAAGGGGCACACCTTGCGGCGTCGGAAGAACGGCCGCCGGGGCGTGGAGCTCGGCATCTGCGTCGCGGCGCCGGATTTGATCTCGCTCATCTACTTGTCTCCCGTCTCGCTGGCCGCCGCCGGGGTATCCGTGGGCGTCTCGGCATCGGGCTTCTTCTCGCCCTCGGCCTTCGCTTCGACCGGCGTACGGTCGCCCCGCGGCCCATCGCCTCTTGGTCGGTCGGAGAAGCTGCCGCGTCCACGTCCGAACCCGCCGCGCCGCGAGCGGTCGTCGCGCGACGACTTGGCCTGCATCATGATCGACGGCTCCGGATCGAGCGCGTCGACGCGGATCGTGAGGTAGCGCAAAACGTCCTCGCTGAGCCGGAAGTTCCGCTCGAGCTCCCGCATCGCCTCGACCGGGGCGTCGAGATTGAAATGGACGTAATGGCCCTTACGGTTCTTCTTGATCCGGTAGGCGAGGGTCTTGAGCCCCCAAAGCTCGGTCTTGGCGACCTCGCCGCCCTTTTCCTTGACGATGTTCGCAAAGGATTCCGCGAGCCCTTCGACCTGCTGGGCCGACATGTCATGGCGCGCGATGAACGTGCTCTCGTAGAGAGGCATCCTCTCGGTCTCCTTATGGCTATTGAGTGCCCGGCGCCGCTCGGGCGCATGGGCTTAGCCGGCAACGCCGGCAAGGAGTTATGAAGCGCCGCACTATAGCGAAAAGCACCCGCCGCGCAAGTGCGCTTGACAGGCCGGAAACAGCCGTTATCACTAACCCGCCCGCGCCGCCTCGGCGGTCCGGGCCGCAGGGTTCCCGGGGATGCCGTGCTCGCGCGGACCCGCTCCGGTTATTTTCACGGTTTCCCGGGGGATTGTACGAGGTTCTCCCCGGAAACTCTCAAGTCAGGATCACGACAAGTGACGCGCGCATTCGTCTTTCCCGGCCAGGGATCGCAGCGGGTCGGCATGGGTCGGGCGCTGGCCGAGGCCTTCGCCCCCGCCCGGGAGCTGTTCGAGGAGATCGACGACGCCCTCGACGCCCGCCTTTCGCGCCTCATGTTCGAGGGCCCCGAGGCCGACCTCACCCTGACCGAAAACGCCCAGCCGGCGCTGATGGCGGCCTCCCTCGCCGTGGTCCGCGTGCTCGAGCGCGAGGGCGGGCTGCGCCTGGGCGCGCAATGCGCCTTCGTCGCCGGACACTCGCTCGGCGAATACTCGGCGCTCGCCGCCGCCGGCGGCCTCGCGGTCGGCGACGCCGCGCGCCTGTTGCGCCGGCGCGGCCGCGCCATGCAGCGCGCCGTGCCGGTGGGCGAGGGGGCGATGGCGGCGCTGCTCGGGCTCGACCTCGACGCCGCGCGCGCCGTGGCCGCGGCCGCCGCCGAGGGCGAGGTCTGCGAGCCCGCCAACGACAACGCCCCCGGCCAGGTGGTGTTGAGCGGTAGCCGCGCGGCGATCGAACGCGCGATCGCCATCGCGCCCGAGCACGGCGCGCGGCGCGTGATCGAGCTGCCGGTGAGCGCGCCGTTCCATTGCGCCCTGATGGCGCCGGTGGCAGACGAGATGGCCGAGGCGTTGGGCGAAACCGAGATCGTCGCGCCGGCCGTGCCGCTGATCGCCAACGTGACCGCCGCGCCGGTCAGCGATCCGGACGAGATCCGCGGGCTTCTCGTCCGTCAGGTCACGGCCATGGTGCGCTGGCGCGAAAGCGTGCTCGCCATGGCCGCGAGCGGGGTCGACGAGATCGTCGAGCTCGGCGCCGGCAAGGTGCTGAGCGGGCTCGTGCGCCGGATCGACCGCGCCATCGCGGCGCGCTCGATCGAGACGCCCGAGGATGTCGAGCTTTTTATGAAATCGGTGTAGTCTTTTGGGCGTGTTCGACCTTTCAGGCAAATGCGCGTTGGTGACCGGCGCGTCCGGCGGGATTGGCGGCGCGATCGCGCGTGCATTGCACGCGGCGGGCGCGACGGTCGCGCTGTCGGGGACGCGGCGCGATGCGCTCGACGCGCTCGCCGAGACGCTCGGCGCGCGCGCCCATGTGCTCGTTTGCGACCTCTCCGACGTCGAGGCGACCCGGGCGCTCGCCGGCGAGGCCGAGGCGGCGATGGGCGGGCTCGACATTCTGATCAACAACGCCGGTCTTACCCGCGACGGCCTTCTCCTGCGCATGAGCGACGAGGATTGGCAGACGGTGATCGACATCGACCTCACCGCAGGCTTCCGGATCGCGCGCGCGGCGCTACGCGGCATGATGAAGCGCCGCCACGGGCGAATCATCGGCATCACCTCGGTGATCGCCGCGACCGGCAACCCGGGCCAGGCGAACTACGCCGCCGCCAAGGCGGGCATGGTCGGCTTTTCCAAGGCGCTCGCCGCCGAGGTCGCGGCGCGCGGAATCACCGTCAACTGCATCGCACCCGGACTGGTCGAAACCGCGATGACCGCCGATCTCGGCGACGCGGCGCGCGAGGCGATGCTGGCGCGGATTCCCGCTCGTCGCCCCGGCGCGCCCGAGGACGTCGCCGCCTGCGCGGTCTTCCTGGCTTCCGACGAGGCCGGCTACGTCACCGGCCAGACGCTCCACGTCAACGGCGGAATGGCAATGATCTGACGAAGTTTTCCACGACGCGAACACGGCCTTGGGGCGACTGGCCAAGCGTCGTAAAGTATGGTACCTAACCCGCCTTTCGCCCCGGCGGGGGTCCGGGTTCCAGGGCGCGACGATCGCGTTCGGTCCCGGTGGGGATACGGCAGCATTTCGGAAACGAGAGGAACAGCGGGAATGAGCGATATCGCCGAGCGCGTGAAGAAAATCGTGGTCGAGCATCTCGGGGTCGACGAATCGAAGGTGACCGATTCGGCGAGCTTCATCGACGATCTCGGGGCCGACAGCCTCGACACCGTCGAGCTCGTGATGGCCTTCGAGGAAGAGTTCGGGTGTGAGATCCCCGACGATGCCGCCGAAAAAATCCTGACCGTGAAGGACGCGATCGACTACATCGCCGAACACGCATAAGCTGGGGGACCGGTCGATGTCCGGGCGCCACGTCGCCTCTCCCCGCGCGCGATCGGTTGCGCCATGAAGCGAATCGTCATCACGGGTGTCGGCATGGTCACGCCGCTCGCCAACGGCGCGCGCGCGACGTGGGAACGCCTGATCGCGAGCGAATCGGGCATTCGCGGCATTGAATCCTTCGACGTTTCCGACATCGCCTGCCGGATCGCGGGCCAGATCCCGCGCGGCAATGCGCCGGACGCCTTCCGCCCCGACGTGATCATGGCGCCGAAGGACCAGCGAAAGGTCGACGAGTTCATCCTTTTCGCGGTCGCCGCCGCGGTCGAGGCGATCGAGGATTCGGGTTGGATGCCCGAGGACGAGGAGAACCGCGAGCGCACGGGCGTGATGATCGGCTCGGGCATCGGCGGGCTCAAGGCGATTTCCGAAGGCGCGCTTCTGATCGCCGAAAAGGGCGCGCGACGGCTCAGCCCGTTCTTCATTCCCTCGGCGCTGATCAATCTCGCATCGGGTCACGTCTCGATTCGCTATGGCTTCAAGGGGCCGAATCACGCGGTCGTCACCGCGTGTTCGACCGGGGCGCACGCCATCGGCGACGCGGCGCGACTGATCCAGCACGGCGATGCCGACGTCATGGTCGCGGGCGGCGCCGAGGCGTCGCTCTGCCGGCTGGGCATGGCGGGCTTCGCTGCGGCGCGGGCGCTCTCGACCCATTTCAACGACGCACCCGAGCGCGCCTCGCGCCCCTGGGACCGCGACCGCGACGGCTTCGTCATGGGCGAGGGGGCGGGCATCGTCGTGCTCGAGGACCTCGAGCACGCGCGCGCCCGGGATGCGAAGATCTACGGCGAGGTCGTCGGCTACGGGATGTCGGGCGACGCGCATCACATCACCGCCCCGGCCGAGGACGGCAGCGGCGCCTTCCGCTCGATGCGCGCCGCGCTTCGCGACGCCGGCATCGCCCCCGACGAGATCGACTACATCAACGCGCACGGCACCTCGACGCCGCTCGGCGACGAGATCGAGCTGGGCGCGGTCAAGCGCCTGTTCGGCGACGCCGCCTACAAGCTCTCGATGTCGTCGACCAAGTCCTCGATCGGCCATCTCCTGGGCGCCGCCGGCGCGGTCGAGGCGATCTTCTCCCTGTTCGCGCTCGCCGAGGGAATCGTTCCGCCGACGCTCAACCTCGACAATCCGTCGCCCGGCTGCGATATCGATCTCGTGCCCCACAAGGCAAAGGAGCGGCCGCTTCGGGCGGCCCTGTCGAACTCCTTCGGCTTCGGCGGAACGAACGCCTCCTTGGTGCTCCGAAAGGCGCCGTAATCGCCATGCGGCGCGTGGTTCGCCGCGCTCTCCTCGCAATCGCGCTGATCACGGCGCTCGGCGCCGGCGCGCTCTATTGGCTGCGCGCCGCCTTCGAGGCCCCGGGGCCGCTGGCCGCGCCCGCGACCGTGGTGCTGCCGCGCGGCGCCGGGGTCGACGAGATCGCGCGCCGGCTCGCCGAGGCGGGCGTGATCGCGCGCCCGCGCGTGTTCGTCCTGGGGGTTCGGCTCGCGGGCACGGCGCGCGCGCTCAAGGCCGGCGAATACGCCTTTCCGGCGGCCGTCAGCCCGCGCGAGGCCATGGGAATCCTGCTCTCGGGGCGTACGGTCGCGCGCCGTCTCACGGTGCCCGAGGGACTGACCTCGCGCCAGGTGGTCGCGTTGGTCGCGGCCGCCGACGGGCTTTCGGGCGAGATTTCCGCGGCCCCCGCCGAGGGGACCTTGCTGCCCGAGACCTATTACTATTCCTTCGGCGATACGCGCGCCGCCCTGATCGCGCGCATGGAACGCGCGATGGCGACGTTGATCGAGACGCTGGCGGCCAAGCGCGCGCCCGCCTCGCCGCTCGCCGACATGCGCGAGGTGGTGGTGCTCGCCTCGATCGTCGAGAAGGAGACCGCGCGCGCCGACGAGCGGCCCCATATCGCGGGCGTCTTTCTCAACCGGCTGCGGCGTGGGCTCCGGCTCCAGTCCGATCCCACGGTGGTCTATGCGTTGACCGAGGGCGCCGGGCCGCTGGAGCGGCCGCTGACCCGCGCCGACCTCGCCATCGACAGCCCCTACAACACCTATCGGGTGCGCGGCCTGCCGCCGGGGCCGATCGCCAATCCGGGGCGCGCCTCGATCCTCGCGGTGCTCGATCCGGCCGAGACGGATGATCTCTATTTCGTCGCCGACGGCAGCGGCGGCCATGTCTTCGCCCGGACCCTCGCCGAGCACAACCGTAACGTCCGGCGCTGGCGCAAGCTCCAAAAGACGCGCCACGACGCGGCCGAATAAGGGCGGAGGAGTCTAATTCCGCTCGGGCAGGCCGGGCTTCTCGGGCAGACGGCCGAGCAGGCGGTCGGTGAGCGCGGGCGGCAGCGCCGCGAGCAACCAAACGAGCGCGTAGGTCGGCCAGGGAAAGGCGATCCGCGCCCGGTTCGCGGCCAAGCCGCGCCGGATGATCCGCGCGGCGCGCTCGGCATCCATCAGAAGCGGCATGGAATAGGGGTTGGCGTCGGTCATCGGCGTGCGCACGAAGCCCGGACAGATCACCGAGACCGCGATTCCGTCGCCGCGCAGGCCGCCGCGCAGCGCCTCGCCCCAGGCCTTGACCGCCGCCTTGCTCGCCGAATAGGCGGGCGCGCCCGGAAAGCCTCGAAACGCCGCGAGCGAGGCCATCAACGCGATCTGTCCCCGGCCGCGCGCGCGCATGCGCGGGACGACCGGCAGCACCGTGTTGAGCACGCCGTCGACGTTGACCGCGAAGATTCGCCGGGTCTGCGCGTCCCCCTCGCCGCCGCCGCCCTCGGTTCCGCCCGAGACGCCCGCGTTGGCGATCACGAGGTCGAGCGGCGCGGCGTCGTCGCAGGCCACGATCCAGTCGGCGAGCGCCGCGCGGTTGGTCACGTCGAGGGTCGCGGCGACGACCTGGGCCCCTGCCGCGCGGCAAGCGGCGGCGCTCGCCTCCAGCCGCGCCGTATCGCGCCCGGTGAGCGCGAGCGTCGCCCCGGGCGCGGCATAGGCGCGCGCCAAGGCCGCGCCCAGGCCGGAGGAGGCGCCGGTGATCAGGATCGCGCGCGGGGCGCCTCGGTCGGTCATGAACGGTCCCGGTCCGGTTCCGTGGGCCTTCGCGGGCGCGGGCTTGTTGGCGCTCGCACCCGCGTATATAGTGCGCGCGCGGCGCTTTTCGCGCCACCGTTCCCTGCCGTTTCGGTTCGCGTTTCAGAGCGTGCCTTTTTCTTGAACAGCCCGTGAGGCGACGCGTGCCCCTTGCCAGCATGACCGGTTTCGCCCGCGCCAGCGGCCAGGACGAGAGCCTGGGCTGGACCTGGGAAGTGAAAAGCGTCAACGGCCGCGGCCTCGACGTGCGCTGCCGCCTGCCGTCGGGCATGGACGCCCTCGACGTCGCCGTGCGACGCGCGGTGTCCGAGCGTTTCCGGCGCGGTAGCTTCACCGTCGCGCTTCAGACCGAGCGCGCCGCCGCCAGCGCGCATCTGCGGATCGACCGGGGCGTGCTCGACCAACTCGTGGCGCTCGCCGCCGAGCTTCGCTCCGAGATGCCCGATGCCGCGCCGCTCTCGATCGGCGATCTTCTGCGCCTGCGCGGGGTGGTCGATCTCGTCGAGGAGGAGGATGCCGACGTCGAGGCCCGCGCGCGGCGCGAGGCCAAGATCGCCGAGACCCTCGACGAGGCGCTCGCGGCGCTCGCCGCCGCGCGTCTCGAGGAGGGCGCGCGGATCGCCGAGATGCTCGCCGGCCATCTCGCCGAGATCGAAACCCTCGCCCGGGCGGCGCGCGCGGCGGCCGCGGCCCACCCCGAGATGATGCGCCGCCGGCTCGAGGACGCGCTCGCCCAGTTCAACGAGGCCTCGCCCCCGGTTTCCGAGGAGCGCGTCGCCCAGGAGGTCGCGATCCTCCTGGTCAAGGGCGACGTGCGCGAGGAGATCGACCGGCTCGACGCCCATATCGCCGCCGCCCGCGAGCTGATCGCCGAGGAGGGCGCGGTCGGCCGCCGTCTCGACTTTCTGTGTCAGGAGTTCAACCGCGAGGCCAATACGCTGTGCTCGAAGGCGGGCGACGTGGCGCTGACGCGGATCGGCCTCGACCTCAAGGCGACGATCGACCGTTTCCGCGAGCAGGTCCAGAACGTGGAATAGGCCCATGGTTCGCCCGCCGACGATCTCGCGCCGCGGCTTGATGCTGGTGCTGTCCTCGCCCTCGGGCGCGGGCAAGACGACGATCTCGCGCGCGATCCTGGAGGGCGATCCGAGCATCGCCATGTCGATCTCGGCGACCACGCGCCCCAAGCGCCCGGGCGAGACCGACGGGGTCGACTACATCTTCGTCGACGACGCGCGCTTCGCCGAGATGGTCGAGGCGGGCGACTTTCTCGAGCACGCGGTCGTCTTCGGCAACCGCTACGGCACCCCGCGCGCGCCGGTCGAGGCGGCGCTCGCCGCCGGTCGCGACGTTCTGTTCGACGTCGATTGGCAGGGCGAGCAGCAGCTCGCCGAGGCGGCGCGCGACGATCTCGTCAGCGTGTTCATCCTGCCGCCCTCGACCGAGGAGCTCGAACGTCGCCTGCGCGCCCGCGCCCAGGACAGCGACGAGGTGGTCGCCCGGCGCATGGCGCGCGCCGCCGATGAAATGAGCCACTGGCCCGAATACGATTACGTGATCGTCAACGACGACTTCGACGACAGCGTCGCCAGCGTGCGCGCGATCCTGCGCGCCGAGCGGCTCCGGCGCACCCGCCAGATCGGGCTCGCCGATTTCGTCAGCCGGCTCAGCCGGCCGCGCTGACCTCGTTCTTCATCGCATCGTCCGCCTCGCCGCGCCAGCGGCCGAGAACGCCCGTCGTTCGCGCGAGCGCGCCCGGAACCAGCTCGGCCGCGAGGAAGCGCGCCTCGTCGACCGGCACCGGCATCGAAATGCCCGCCGCCCGCGCTTGAGCGAAGCCGAAGCGCGCGAACAATCCCGGCTCGCCGACCGTCACCACGACGCGGTGGCCGGCCGCGGCCGCGCGTTCGAGTCCGCGCCCGACGAGCCCGCGCGCGATCCCCTGGCCGCGCCGGTCGGGGTGAACGGCGAGCGGGCCGAGAAGAAGCGCGGGCGGGCCGTCCCCGTCGTCGCGATCGCCCACGGCGACGGGCCAGAAGCGCAACGTGCCGACGAGCGCGCCGCCGATCCGCGCGACCAGCCCGAGGCTTTCGATCGGCGCGACGCCCTCGCGCAGGCGGTACGACGGCCGGGCGTGGCGGTCGCGGCCGAAGGCGAGGTCGAGAAGCGCCTCGATGGCCGTGGCGTCGGTCGGGTGCTGGGGTTCTATCCTGGGCATGGGGCTCCACCGGCTGGGTCGTGAACGATCGGTTCGACGACGCGCCGCGGCGCTTGAAAGACCCGAGTGATCGAAAAAGCCGGGATCGAAGGTCGCGCCGGTCCCGAAGGGCGGCGGAGCGATCGCGACGGAAGCGGTCAGACGAGCGGCCGCGCGCGTCCCGCGAAAGCGCGGGATCGGGCTCGTCGTCGTCGCATCGTCGTTCGCCGGTTCGCCAGCATGGTCCCGAGGGAACCCCCTTGATCGTCGTCGGGCATGACCCCGACCGAAACCGTCTCTACACCAGCGCCGCGTGGCCGGCAAGCCTGTTTCAGTCGGGCCGCATGCGCGCATAGGCGCGGGCGAGGGCGCAGAAGCCGGCGATGTCGATGGTCTCGGCGCGCGCGGTTGGGGGTAGGCCGGCGGCGGCGATCAGCGCCTCGGTCTCGACCCCGAGGGCGCGGAGGCTCGCGCGCAGCATCTTGCGCCGCTGGCCGAAGGCGGCCGCGACCACCCGCGAGAGCGCCTCGGGATCGGCCGGGGCGAGCGGTTCGGCGCGGGGCACGAGCCGGACCAGGGTCGATGTCACCTTGGGCGGCGGCGTGAAGGCGCGCGGGTCGATGTCGAAGGCGCGCGCGACCTCGCAGCGCCACTGGCAGAAGACCGAGAGCCGGCCGTAGGCGCGCCCCCCGGGCGGGGCCAGGATGCGCTCGGCGACCTCCTTCTGGAACATCAAGGTAAGGCTCGTGAAGGCGCCCGCGTCGGCGA
The DNA here is from genome assembly GCA_964531525.1 of uncultured Alphaproteobacteria bacterium. Classification (GTDB taxonomy): domain Bacteria; phylum Pseudomonadota; class Alphaproteobacteria; order JAAXGF01; family JAAXGF01; genus CAYYWV01. Next base: position 13,878 of record CAZHDF010000005.1, read on the forward strand.
GCCATTTGATCAGCAGCGGGGTCGCGACGTTGTAGGGCAGGTTGGCGACGATCGCGCGCGGCGGCGGCGCGAGCGCGGCGGCGTCGATCGCGAGCGCGTCGCCGGCGACGATCCGCAGCCGTCCGGGATAGGCCGCCGCGAGCTCGTCGAGCGCCGCGATGCAGCGTTCGTCGCGCTCGACCGCGATCACCTCGCGCGCCGGCCCCGCGAGGAGCGCGCGGGTCAGCCCGCCGGGGCCGGCGCCGATCTCGATCACCGCCTGGCCCGAAAGATCGCCCGCCGCGCGCGCGATGCGCGCGATCAGATTGCGATCGAAAAGGAAGTTCTGGCCGAGCGCCTTGCGCGCCGAGAGGCGGTGGCGGGCGACCACCTCGCGCAGCGGCGGAAGTCGGGAAGGCCGGCCGGGCGCGCCCTCGTCGTCACCCATCGAGTCCGCGTCGCAGCCGGGGCGCGCGCACGTTCAAGAGCGCGCGATGCCCCGCCATCTGCGCGGCGAGCGCGAGCGCCGCGACCAGGCTTTGCTCGCGCGCCGCCCCGGTGCCCGCGATCTCGAGCGCGGTGCCGTGGTCGGGCGAGGTGCGGATGAACGGCAACCCGAGGGTCACGTTGACCCCATTGTCGAAGTCGATGGTCTTGAGCGGGATCAGCGCTTGATCGTGATACATGCAGAGCACCGCGTCGTAGGCCTTGCGGATGCGCTCGTGGAATAGCGTGTCGGCGGGCGCCGGCCCGGCGGCCGAGATTCCCTCGGCCTTGAGCGCCTCGACCGCCGGGCGGATGATCTCGATCTCCTCGCGCCCGAGGCTACCGCCCTCGCCGCCGTGGGGGTTGAGCCCGGCGACCGCGAGCGCCGGCTCGGCGATGCCGAAATCGCGGGCGAGCGCCGCCGCCGTGACCCGCCCGCAATGAATGATCTCGTCCTTGGCGAGGCTGTCGATCGCCTCGCGCAGCGGCAGATGGCGGGTGACCGGCACGACCCGCAGCTCGGGTCCGGCGAGCATCATCACCGGGGCCGCGTCCTCGCCCGCGAGCGCGGCGAGATACTCGGTGTGGCCGGGGTAACGAAAGCCCGCGTCGTAAAGGCACTTCTTGTGGATCGGGTTGGTGACCACCGCCGCCGCGCGCTCGAAGCGCGCGTATTCCACGGCCCGGTCGATAGCGGTGATCACGGCGGCGGCGTTGGCGGGGTCGGGCTCGCCCGGCTTGGGCGCGACGGGCAGGCGTTCGGCGATCACCGGCAGGGCGTCGTGAAAGACGCCCGCCGCGTCCTCGGGGCTCGCGATCTCGGCGATCGGGACCTCGAGCCCGACCTGGCGCGCGAGCCGTTCGAGCCGCTCGGGATCGTCAATGGCAAAGAAGGGACGCGCGCGCGGTCGTCGCCGCAGCCACGCCTTGAGCGTGACCTCGCCGCCGATGCCGGCGGGCTCGCCCATCGTGACCGCGAGAGGCAGGCGGACCGGCCGGCGGGTCATATCCTCACGTCCACGAAGGCATCGCGGCGGATGTCGCGGAGATAGCGTCGCGACACCAGATCAAAGCGCCGATCCTCGAGCTGGCGGCGGACCGTCGCGCGGCTCGGCATGCCGCCGCCGGCCTCCTGGCGGTCGCAGACCATCAGGAGATGGACGCCGCGCTTGGTGCGCAGGGGCTCGCTGACCTGGCCGACGGGAAGCGCGCGCACCACCTTGCGCATGGGCGCGGGCAGGTCGCCGAGGCGCACCGTGCCGACGTCGCCCGAGACGCTGGGATCGACCTTGGCCGCGACGCGGCTCATGTCCTGACAGCCGCGGATCGTGGCGCGGATCGCCTCGGCGCGGTCGATCACCTCGCGAACCACGCCGTCGGCGGCGACCTCGGGCAGGGTGAACAGCACCTGGCGCAGGGCGACCTTGGTATCGTCGGGATTGCCGTCCATGCGCCGCCGACGGTCGGTGAGGCGCAGAATTTCGTAGCCGCCGTTGCCCCGGATCGGGTCCGAGATCTCGCCCGGCTTGAGCTTCGCGACCGTCTCGGCGACCCGCTCGGCGAGCTGCTCCTTCGACACCCAGCCGAGATCGCCGCCCTCGCCGGCGGTCGCGCCGGCCGAGAACTGGCGGGCGAGCGCGGCGAAATCGGCGCCCGCGCGAAGCTGGCCGACGAGTTGGACGGCATCGGCGAGAACGCGCGCCTCCTGGTCCTCCGATTCGACCGACAAGAAGATTTCCGAAACCCTGTACTCGACGCTCCCGCGGCTCGCCTCGATGCGTTTGATCTCGGCGTCGACCTCGTCCTCGCTGACCTTGATCTCGGATTTGCGCCGCAACGCGACCAGCCTGGACCAGGCGATTTGGGCGCGGACCTGCTCGATGACCGTCTCGGGGTCGATCCCGCGGGCGCGCAAATACGATTCGAGCGTTCCCGGCGGAATCCGGTTGCCGCGCTCGATCTGGGCGAGCGCCGCCTTCAACTCGGCGTCGGACACCGTGACCTTTTGGCGCTTCGCCTCTTGAAGGCGCAGCTTCTCGTCGATCAGCGCGCGCAGCACCTGCGGCCCGATCTTTTGCATGACCTCGGGCGTGTTGGGCAGGCCCGAGGAGAAGATGACGAGCTTGATCCGCTGGACGAGATCGAAGACCGAGATCGCATCGTCGTTGACGACCGCGGCGATGCGCTCGATCTCCTGGGCGCGGACGCCCGGACCGGAAACCAGAGACGACGTCAGCACGAGCGCGATGGCGACGTGGCGAACAATCCGAAAGAGCTTCATGGAATGACAATCAAAACGGCCAAAACGGCAAACCCGAATCCGCTATCCCCGCGCCCCCGGAGCGCGCAGGCCGGAATCTCATATATAGCAGAAAATCCTCGCGGGGCCGACGTCGGCCTGCGATTTCCCCGGCGCTGGCCCCGCGCATTTCCCGGTTTCCGGCTCACCCCAGATGCTTCAGCGTGACGGTGAACTGGAGGAGGGTTTCGGGCTGCACGTCGCGGTCCTCGTTGAAACGCCGCGTGAGCCTGGTCGAGAACAGTAGGCACTCGTCCTCGTAGAGCACGCCCACCCCCATGTCGATGGTTCGATCCTTGGTGAGGTCGCGCCGGTTGAACGCGCTCACCGACCAGTAGCGATCGAGTTTCGCCCGGACGTTCGCGCGAATCTCCTCGCGCTTGCCGATCTCGGAGGCGAGCCCCTCGGGCGGCACGTCGAGCGACAGGAAGCCGAGGTTGAAGCGCAGCCAACTCGGCCCCGCCGCGAGCTCGACCTCGCTGCGCTTGGACGAAAAGTTGTCGCTGTCGAGCCGGAAGCGGTAGGCGAGGTCGAGATATTCGTTGGGCGAGATCGTCACCCGCCCGACGAAGTCCGAGAGCTTCTCGTCGAGCCCGCTGTTGGGCCCGAAGGTCGAATCGGTCTTTAGGCGAAAACTTTGGCCGATGAAAGCGGTCGAGCGGCCGCCGCTCTGGCCGTAGACCCCCATGCGCAAACCGTAGCTCAGCCGTGGCCCGCCCTCGACCCGGTCGAGCCCGGTGAAGCGATTGAGACTCAAGAGATTGGTGTCGTCGAATTCGAAGTCCCGGCTGTCCTCGTTGGGGATGTCCGAGGGATTGCCGCCATAGGGGCTGATCGCGAAGCTCGCCACCGGTTCGATGACTTGGCGGATGGTCCCCTGGCGGCGAACCAGGGGCAGGCGCCAGTCGAGCGCGAGCTGGGGCACGATGCGGCCGGTCAGCTCGTTGCCCTTGCCGGCGTTCGGCCCGGTCCCGTTGTCGACCCAGTAGAGATCGCCGCGCAGGCTCGCGGTCAACGCATAGATCCCGCCGAACCGATCGAGATAGGGCAGGCGCCAAGCACCCTTGGCCGACAGCCGCCGGCTGTCCACGCCCTCGGTCCGGGTCAGATTCATGACATTGAAGTCGGCGGTTAGATATTCGCCGTAACGCCCAGGTTCACCGATGAATTGGTACTCTGCGATCGGCAGGACGAGTGGCGTCTGGCCGGGATCGTCCTCTTCCTTCAGTCCTTGGAACGCATAGCCGTTGACCGCGGCGTAGCTGCGCCCGTCGAAACCTTCGAGGAACAAGCGCGAGGTCAGCGTGTCCTGGGACGAGAAGCGATAGCGGCGGAGGTAGGTGTCGTCGGTCGCGCGCGCGACGTCGAACCCCCAGCGCCAGCGCTCGCCGAGATCGAAACGGCCGGCGCCGAGCACATGTCCGCGCGTTTGGCGGCCGCCGACCAACTCGCCGTTCGCGCCGCGGCGTCTGGGCCGGGTCACGCTCGCGGCGAGCTGGAAGGTGCCGTCCTCGGTACGATGGCGATATTCGCCGCTCAGCACCACGCCTTCCTTGGTCGTGAAGATCGGCGCGAAGGTGAAGTCGCGATTGGGCGCGAGGTTGAAGAAGTAGGGTACCTCGATCGCTAGGCCGAGCCGGCTGCCGCTCGCGTAGTTCGGAGTGAGGAAGCCGCTGCGCCGCTTCACGGTCGGGTCCGGGTGGCTGAAATAGGGCGTGTAGGCGACCGGCAGGCCGAAAACCTCGAAGAAGGCGTCGGTGTATTCGATATCCTTGGTGGTGGTGTCGTGGACCACCTTGACCGCCTTGATCTGCCACAAGGGTGCCCGTTCGGGGTTGAAGGGCGACAGCCGGCAGGGCGAGAACACCGCCTTCGTGAGCTCGGTCCGCGTGCCGCCCGTGCGGATGGCGCCGTTGGCGGCGAAGCGCGAATCGTCGGAGAACAGGATCCGGATATCGCGCACCAGCCCGTCGCGCATTTCGTCCTGGAGTTCGACGTAGTCGGCGAACACCACCTCGCCCGAGGGGTCGAGCAGCGTGACGTTGCCCGAGGCGATGACCTTGTCGGTGTTCTCGTCGTAGACGACCTTGTCGGCGAGCAGGATGCGCTCGCCTTGCGCGACCTCGACATTGCCGATCGCGGTGACGACCCTCTGGGCCTTGTCGTAGGTGACATCGTCGGCGCGAAGCACCACGGGCGGCGGGGCTTTCGCGGTTTCCTGCGCTCGGACGGCCGGCGCTCCGAACAGGAGCGCGACCAGCGCCGCGGCCAGCCAACGATGCATCAGAGCTAACCGTCCTCGAGATGGAACAGCATGGCGAGGCCGAGCATAGTACAGACGCCCGCCGGAGCCCAAGCGGCAAGCGTGACCGGAATGCTGCCCGAAAGGCCGAGCGCGCGCACCAAATCGGTCAGGAAGTAAAGAAGAAAACCGGCGAGCAGCCCACCGATCACCAGAAGCCCGGTGCCGCCGCGCCGCGTGAGCCGGAGCGAGAAGGTCGCGGCGATCAGCACCATCGCGAATAAAAGCAGCGGCGTCGCGAGGACCGCGTTCCAGTGCAGCCGGTGGCGCAGCGCCGAGAAGCCCGCCTTCTCGAGCATGGCGATGAAGCGCGGGAGCTGCCAGAACGACAGGGTTTCGGGCGAGGCGAAGCTCTCCTGGATCTGATTGGACGTGAGCTCGGTATCGACCCGGTAGTCGGCGGCGAAGATCGACGGCTGGTCGGGCACGCTGACGAGCGCGTTCTTGAGCTCCCAATACCCGTCGCGCAGGGTCGCGGTGTCGGCGTCGAGCCGGTAGCTGAAGCGGTCCTTGCCCTCGTAGACGAAGATCGTGACGTCGTAGAGTTCCATGTTCTGAGGCGAGACGCGCAGCGCATGCACGACCGACTGGCCGTCGGGCCGCCCCTCGCGCAGCCACAGCCCGGTCGAGGAGACCGCGAGCAGGCTGGAGCGGCCGCGCAAATACTTGGCCTCGAGCTCCTCGTAGCGCCATGTGGTCGCCGAGGCGAGGGGATTGAACACCGTGACCACGAAGCCGCCGATGGCGAGCGCGAGCACGAGCCCCGGCAGAAGGAACTGCCAGACCGAGACCCCCGCGGCGCGGGCGACGACGAGTTCATGCGAGCGGGTCAGTCGCATCAGCGCGAACATGCCGCCGAACAGCACCGCGAAGGGGATCACCTTCTGGGTCATGAACGGGACGCGCAGCAGGGTCATCTGGATGACGAGGCCCAGGCTCGCGCTGTCATGGCCGCTCGCGCGGCGCAGAAGCTCGATCATGTCGATCACGGTGATCAGCGAGATCAGAACGCCGAGCACGATCGCGATGCTGACGAAGAACGTCCGCGCGATATAGACCGACAACGTCGCGGAAAGACGCAAGGGGGTCGATCCTTTCTCAGATGCCGCGCAGGTCGAGCACCGGCGGCGCGGGCACGCGCCGGGCGAACTGCATGCGGAACAGAACGAAGGCGGCGATCGCGGTGACCAGGGCGACGTTCACATAGACCAACGGCCAGAGCGACGGCGTCTTGACGATGATGTTGTTGAGCATCAGCGCGCCGGCCTGAAACAAGATCGCCGCGATCGCGCCCGCGAGCATCCGTCGCCAGCGGCCGCGCCGGCTGAACTCGCCCGCGAGCATGGCGGCGAGCGCGATCATGGCGAAGGCGATGTTGTAAAGCGGCATGACCAGGCGCTGGTGCCCCTCGGCCAACAGCTTCGAGCGATAGGCCTCGTCGTTCTTGTCCTTGGGCGGCCCGAACAGATCGCCGAGGAAGCGCTCGCGCGGCTCGCGCCAGCGCGGCCCGCCCTGGCTCACCAGGTTCGAAAGGTCGAAGTCGTAGCGGTCGAAATAAAGCAGCTTCATCTTGCGCGCGGCGCGCTCCATCTCCTGGCGGTTGCCGTTGAACAGCACCAATCGCGGTCCGGTCGGACTGCGCACCAGCGCGCCGCGCTCGGCCATCATGGTCACCGGCGCGTCCGGATTGCGCCCGTCGTGGACCAGGATTCCGTAGACCTCGCCCGAGGGATCGCGCGCCCGGACATAGACCGTCAGCCCCGACGACAGCGAGGTGAAGGTTCCCTCGCGCAGCAGGATCTGCGAGAAGTCGCTGCGGATGACGAACTGGCGGTCCTTGAACGAGCTGAAGCCGAGCGGCATCAGATAGAGCGTGATCGCATAGCCGATCACCGTCATGACTCCGGCGAGGATCAGCGCCGGGCGGGCAAGGCCGAACTGGCTCATCCCGGTGGCGCGCAGGATGGTGAGCTCGCTCTCGGCGCTCAGCCGGTTGTAGGTATAGACGATCCCGCAGAACAGCGAGATCGGCAGCACCACGGTCATGAAGGTCGGCAGCAACAGCACCGTGAGGTGCAGGAAGGTCAGCGCCGACAGCCCGCGATTGACGATCAGGTCGATATAGCGCAGCGACTGCGACAGCCAGACCACGCCGGTCAGCGCCGCGGTGGCGAACAGCATGGTCGCCACGAGCTGCCCCAAGAGATATCGCGTGATGCCCGACATGCGCGGATTATAAACATTGCGGCGCGGGAGGCCACAGAAGAGCGCGGATCGCGGTTTGATCGGCCCCTACACCTCTAACACCAGCCGCGCGCGCATTTGAGGCGCAGCCCCTCGGCGAAGGGACGCGGCGAGACGCCGAGACGTTCGCGCATCTCGCCCGGGTCGAAGACCTTGTCCTCGGTCGCGCGGCGGATCTCGTCGGCGTCGAACGGCAAGGCGAGGCCGAGCGCCCGCGCCACCCGCGCCGCCGCGATCAGCGCGCCGGCCGGCAGGGGAACGATCGCGACCCGGCGGTCGAGCGCCTCGGCGCAGGCGCGGACCATCGCGGCGTAGGTGATCGGCTCGGGCCCGGCGATCACGATCGGCGGCCCGGGTGCGGTCTCGCGTTCGAGCGCCGCGACATAGGCCTCGACCACGTCGTCGACGAACACCGGCTGAACCCGGTGCCGCCCGCCATCGGGCAGCGGGATGACGCGGCGGTCGCGCACCAGGCGCAGGAGCCGGTTCACGTTGCGGTCGTCGGGCGCGCCGTAGATCATCGACGGATGCAGCATCACGCCGGGCAGGCCCGCTTGCGCGAACGCGGCCTCGCCCACGCGCACCGCCTCGGCCGCCGGGTCCGCGAGCCGCGTGAACCGCCGCACCGAACCCGTGACCACCACTCGCGCGCAGCTCGCGGGCAGGGCGTCGATCAGCGCCCGCGTATGGCGCGCGTGCGCGAGGCTCGCGACCCGCTCGGCCCCGGCGAGCGCCGCCTTGACGGTCGCCGGCTTCTCGAGATCGGCGACCACGGGCCGCGCGCGTTCGTCGAGCGCCGCGAGCCGCGCGCGGTCGCGCCCGATCGCCGCCACGTCGTACCCGCGTTCGCATAGCCGCGCGACGAGATAACGTCCGGTCTTGCCGCTCGCCCCGAGGACCGCGATCGTTCCCGCCGTTCGTTTCCGCACCCGTCTCGCGCCCGTTCGCGTCGTTGTCGCCGGGCGACACTATACGCGCCCCCGCGCGCCGCCACCTCCCTCTTTCCTTCCGCGCCGCATCGGCTACATTGGCGCTACGTTCAGCCTGCCCGAGACACGGGCGCCGCCCGCCAGCCGAGGAGTTCCGAAGCCATGAAGATCGCCTTTACCGCCAAGCCCGCAGCCAAGGCCGACGCCTTCGTCGTCGCCGCCTTCGACGGTCGCAGCCTGAGCCCGGGGGCCAAGGCGCTTGATCGGGCGATGGACGGCGCGCTCGCCCGGGCCGTCGCCGCGGGCCGCTTCACCGGCGCGCGCAACCAGGTTCTCGACCTTCCGGCGCCGGCCGGGCTCGACGTCGAACGGGTGATCGTGCTCGGCCTCGGCGACCGCGCGCGGCTGGACGCACGGGCGATCGAGAAGGCGGGCGGCACGCTGGCGGCGCATCTCGACCGGGTCGGCGCGCGCGCGGCGGCCATCGACATCGACGCGCTCGGCGCCGGGCGGAAGCTTTCGGCCGCCGAGCGGGCGGCGCATTTCGCGTATGGAGCGCGGCTTCGGAGCTACCGCTTCGACAAGTACCGCACCCGCATGAAGGACGACGAGAAGCCGACGCTCGAGGGGCTCACGGTGACGGTTTCCGAGGCCCGCGCCGCGCAGACGGCGTTCTCGCGGCTCGACCGGATCGCCGATGGCGTGTTCCTGACCCGCGATCTCGTCTCCGAGCCCGCCAACGTGATCTACCCCGAGACGCTGGCCGCGCGGGCGAAGGAGCTTTCGGCGGTCGGCGTCGACGTCGAGGTGATGGGCGAGGCGCGGCTGCGCAAGCTCGGCATGGGCGCGCTGCTCGCCGTGGGGCAGGGGTCGAGCCGCGAATCACAGCTCGTGGTAATGCGCTGGAACGGCGCGCCCAAGGGCTCCAAGGCCGCTCCGGTCGCCTTCGTCGGCAAGGGCGTGACCTTCGATACCGGGGGCATCTCGATCAAGCCCGCCGGTGGCATGGAGGACATGAAATGGGACATGGGCGGCGCCGGCGTCGTCATCGGCCTGATGAAGGCGCTCGCCGGACGCAATGCCAAGATCGACGCGGTCGGCGTGATCGGGCTGGTCGAGAACATGCCGTCGAGCACCGCGCAGCGCCCGGGCGACGTGGTCACCTCGATGTCGGGCCAGACGATCGAGGTCATCAACACCGACGCCGAGGGGCGGCTCGTTCTGGCGGACGCCCTGTGGTACTGCCAGACCACGTTCAAGCCGCGGGCGATGATCGACCTCGCGACCCTGACCGGGGCGATCATCATCTCGCTGGGTTCGTACCAGGCGGGGCTGTTCTCGAACGACGAGCGACTCGCGAAGCATCTCAAGGCGGCCGGCGAGGCGGTCGGCGAGGCGGTCTGGCCCATGCCGCTCGGCGAGCGCTACGACAAGGACATCAACTCCGACATCGCCGATATGAAGAACGTCGGCAAGAACCGCGAGGCGGGCTCGATCACCGCGGCCCAGTTCCTCAAGCGCTTCGTCGGCGACACGCCCTGGGCGCATCTCGACATCGCCGGGGTCACCTGGTCGAAGTCGGCGACGGCGACCGTGCCCAAGGGCGGCACCGGCTTTGGCGTTCGCCTGCTCGACCGCTTCGTCGCCGACGTTTACGAGAAACGCGCCGGCGGAAAGAAAACCGACGGAAAGAAACCCGGCGAGAAGTGATCCGGCGGCGGGAGACGCCATGACCGACGTCCGCTTCTATCACCTCAAGGCGACGCCGCT
>CAZHDF010000005.1:23986-46452 GCA_964531525.1 uncultured Alphaproteobacteria bacterium
CGGCGGGAGACGCCATGACCGACGTCCGCTTCTATCACCTCAAGGCGACGCCGCTCGACCGGGCGTTGCCGCGCCTGCTGGCCAAGGCCTTCGATGCCGGTTGGCTGGCGGTGGTGATGGCGGGCTCGCCCGAGCGCGTCGATGCGCTCGACGCGGCGCTTTGGACCTTCGATCCCGGCTCCTTCCTGCCCCATGGCCGCGCCCGCGACGACGCCCCCGAGAAGCAGCCGATCTATCTCACCACCCGGGAGGAGAACCCGGCCGGCGCCAAGCTCCTGGTGCTGACCGACGGGGTCGAGGTCGACCCGGCGTTCCTCGCCGGCTTCGAGCGTTGCCTCGACATGTTCGACGGCAACGATCCGGAGGCGGTCGAGGCCGCGCGCGCCCGTTGGCGCCGGCTCAAGGACGCCGGCCACGAAATCACCTACTGGCAGCAGAACGAGCGCGGTGCCTGGGAAAAGGCCGGGTAAGGCCGGCGCGGAAAACACCGAGCCGCTCCGCGGGGGTTCCCCGGCGCGGCGGCTCGGCGGACGCCCGAAGTTCGACCTGCGCTACCTGTTATAGAACATCTCGGGAAGCCACATCGCCACCTGGGGGAACAGCATGACGAGGGCCAGACCGAAACACATGACCGCCACGAAGGGTACGATCGAGCGATAAATGTCGCCCAGCGTTATCTCCGGCGGCGCCATCGCCCTCATGAGGAACAGGTTGTAGCCGAAGGGCGGCGTCATGTAGGCGATCTGACAGGTGATCGTATAGAGGACGCCGTACCAGACCAGGTCGAAACCGAGCAGCTTGACCAGCGGGACATAGAGCGGCGCGACGATGACCAGCATGGCCGTGTCGTCCAGGAACATTCCCATCAGCAGGTAGGAAAGCTGCATCATGATGAGGATTTCCCAAGGCGTCAGTTCCAGCTTCTCGAGGAAGAACGCCTCGAGCGCCTTCACCGCGCCGAGCCCGTCGAAGACGGCGCCGAAGGCGAGCGCGGCCAGGATGATCCACATGAACATGCAGCTCACGCCCAGGCTCTTGCGGATCGTCTCCTCCATCACCCGCTTGGTGAGCCGGCCCTTGACGAGCGCCGCGAGGGTCGCCGCCGCCGCGCCCACGGCCGAGCTTTCGGTCAGGTTGGTGACGCCCATCAGGAACAGCCCGGTCATGGAGAAGAAAATGAACAGCGGGATGAGCCCGGCCTTGAGCAGCCGCAGCTTCTCGGCCCAGCTCACCTGACGCTCCTCCGGCGGCAGCACCGGCCCCAGCTTCGGCTGGATGATGCAGCGAATGGCGATATAGGCGATGAACAGGCTCGCCATCAGCAGACCGGGAAAAACGCCCGCCAGCCACAGCTTTCCGACCGGCTGCCGGGCGATCATGCCGTAAAGAACCAGAACCACGCTTGGTGGAACCAGAATCCCCAACGAGCTTCCCGCTTGTATGACGCCGGTGACCATCAGCTTGTCGTAGCCGCGTCGCAAGAGCTCGGGCATGGCGATCGTCGCGCCGATCGCCATGCCGGCGACGCTCAGGCCGTTCATGGCCGAGATCACGACCATCAGGCCGATCGTTCCAATGGCCAGGCCGCCGCGGACCGGGCCGAACCAGACATGGAACATCTCGTAAAGGTCATCGGCGATCGCGGATTCCGACAGCATGTAGCCCATGTAGATGAACAGGGGCAGGGTCAGCAGCGGATACCACTTCATCAGCTTCATGGCGGCGTTGAACGCCATTTCGGAGCCGCCGTCACCCCAAAGCGCGAGCGACGCCGCGATGGCGACGAAGCCGATGGCGCCGAACACGCGCTGCCCGGTGAGCAGCATGAGCATCATCGAGGAGAACATCAGCAGAGCGATCATTTCGTAGCTCATGCCGTGGACTCCCCGCCGGACTGGCCTTCGTCGACAATGGGCTCGCCGTCGATGGTTTTCCCCCTGGCTCGCGCCAAGTCCCTGAAGAACATCGCGATGGCCTGCAGCAGCATCAGCACGATGCCGAAGGTCATGATGATCTTGATCGGCGCCATGTACGGCGCCCATGACGAATAGCTTTCCTCTCCGTATTGCAGGGCGTAGCTGGTGCTGGAAAACCCGCCGTAGAGCAGGATCACCAAATAGAAGATGAGGGTGAAGGCGGTGATGGAATCGGCGAAACCCTTTCCCTTCGACGACCAGCGTCCGTAAAGAAGGTCCATTCGCACGTGGGCGCCGATCTGCATCGAATAGCCCCCGCCCAGGAGGTAATAGGCCGCCATCGAGAACTGGGCCATCTCCAGCGTCCATAACGGAGGAGTAAAGAAGGTCTTCGCTATGGATGAATAGAGGAGCAATCCCATCATGGCGAAGATCATGTACATCGCGAACCGGCCGACCACGCGATTCACGGCATCGACGTACCGCACATAGACTCTGATTGCCTTAGGCACTTTGGACCCTTTCTTTTCTTTCCTTCGGGTCGGAGTTACGGGAATTTTCCTTCCGGAGATCGACCCCGGCGTTCGGGCCGGAGCCTAGGCGTCTTGACCCTTTCGGGCGACACGACAACGTCGGGATCGAAGCGGTCGGGTGAGCATCGCCCAAGGCCGTCGCGCCCCCTCGACCAACGAACACCGGCGTCCGCATCCGCGGGCGCCGCCCATGGTTCCCCGACACAGCGGCGGCTGCCGATTAGATCGACAGCCGCCGGGCCGACACCTTTCGGCCGTGCCGACCTGCTTGTGCCCGGTTCATCAATAGCGGTAAGGAGGACCGGCCTTCCGCATGGTTTCGTTGTATGCCTTGAGGATCTTTACGACCCTGGCGTTCCGGGGGCTCTTGGCGGCGATCTCGTCCCAGAACTTGAGCGCTTCGTCCTCGAGGACCTTCCACTCCTCGCTCGGAATGGAGGTGAGCTTCAGCTTGCTCCCCGTGGTGCGGTAGAAGGCCTCGCCCCACCAGTACCAGTACTGCCGGTGGTAGTGCGAGCTGTCCATCGACAGCTTGAACAAGGTCTTCAGATGCTCGGGCAACTCGTTCCAGCGGTCGGTGTTCGCGAAGTACGAACCGATCCAGGCGCCGGAGATGTTGTTCGTCAGATAGTATTTCGTAACGTCCGCCCAGCCGACCGTGTAGTCCTCGGTGATGCCGGACCAGGTGATGCCGTCAAGCTCGCCCGTTTGAATGGCGACCTCGACATCCTCCCAGGGGAGGGTGACCGGAACCACGCCGAAGCGGCGCAGGAACTTGCCGGCGGTGGGGAAGGTGAACACCCGCAGGCCCTTGAGGTCCTCGACGCTACGGATCGGCTTGTTGGTGGCGAAGTTGCAGGGGTCCCAGGAACCGGCGCTCAGCCAGGTGACGCCGTCCACTTCGCCGTAGGCCTCTTCCCAGATCTCGTTGAGCCCATACTGATGAAACAGCGTGGGGACATCCAGGCTGTAGCGCAGCGCGAAGGGGAAGTAGCCGCCGAACACGGACACGTCCACGGGCGCCGCGATCGAGTCGTCGTCGCTCTGGACGGCGTCGATCGTTCCCCTCTGCATCGCCCGGAACAGCTCGCCGGTCGGCACGAGCTGATCGGCGGTGTAGAGCTCGATCACCATCTCGCCGTTCGCCACCTTGTTGAAGGCGTCGATCGACGGTTTGATGACATTCTCGGCGAGCGCCGGACCGGCATAGGTTTGCAGTCGCCATTTGATGGTGGTTTGCGCTTTCACATAGGGCGCGGGGAACGTCGCTGCCGCTACCGCGCCGGCCGTTGCCATCCCTGTTTTCTTGAGAAAATCGCGTCTTCTCGTCATTACACCAGTCTCCCTTTTGGTGTTAAGTCTCTCCCAGAGTGGTGATGAGGCGATACCCTAACGGATTCGATTTGCCTCGTCAGCTAAATCCGTGAGCGGGATTAGGGTTCTCCGGAGGGAGAAAACCCCGGATTTTCGCCCCTCGCGACAAGGGTCGTTGTCGCGTGGCCGGGCGCCTACGGTTCCACCAGCGCGCCGTCGCGGTAGAGCCGAGTCCAGCGCGGCGGGAAGCGGAGATAGCCCCGCTCCGCGGGCACCGGTCGGGCCTCGGGCATCTTGATCTTGATTTCGAAGCCGGCGAAGGCGACGGTCGCGATCTTGTAGCTGCCGAGATCGCGCAGATCGCGGATCTCGACCGCGACCGCGTCATCCGCGGGCGCGTCGCCGAGTTCGAGGAACTCGGGCCGGATGCCGAGTTCGAGGGTCTGACCCTCGGCGAGCGCGAGGCGGTCGATTCCCGGCAGCGGGATCAACGTTTCGCCCACCGCGACGCCGCCCGCGACCGGTCGGCAGGGTAGGAAGTTCATCGCCGGCGAGCCGATGAAATAGCCGACATAGGCGTGGCGCGGGGTTTCGAACAGCTCTTGCGGCGTGCCGATCTGCATGATCCGGCCCTTGTCCATCACCACCACCTTGTCGGCGAAGGTCAGGGCCTCGTTCTGATCGTGGGTGACGTAGATCAGCGTGCGGTTGACGGCGGCGTTGACCTCCTTGAGCTTGCGCCTGAGCAGCCATTTGAGCTGCGGGTCGATGACCGTCAGCGGCTCGTCGAGCAGGATCGCCGCGACGTCGTCGCGCACCAGCCCGCGGCCCAGCGAAATGAGCTGCTTGGCGTCCGCCGTGAGCCGCCGCGCGGCCCGCGCGAGCTGATCCGAGAGGTTGAGAAAATCGGCGACCTCGCGCACCCGGCGGTCGATCTCGGCGCGCGGCAGCTTCCGGCAGCGCAGCGGGAAGGCCAAGTTGTCGTAGACGGTCATGATCTTGTAGATGACCGGGAACTGGAATACCTGGGCGATGTTGCGCTTCGCCGTCGGCAGGTCGGTGACGTCGACGCCGTCGAACAGGACGCGACCCTCGGACGGCCGCACCAGGCCCGAGATGATGTTGAGCAACGTCGTCTTGCCGCAGCCCGACGGGCCGAGCAAGGCATAGGCCCCGCCGTCCTCCCAGTCGTGCGACATGGGCTGGAGCGCGTAGTCGTCGAGGCTTTTGGGCGCGCCCGCGTAGCAATGCCCGATCCGGTCGAACTCGATCCGCGCCATCCCGCGCCGCCCCTTAGATGCTCGCCGCCGGCGCCGGCGCGGCGGCGAGCCGGCCGTCGGGCGCGAAGGCGTACAGGTTGCGGGGGCTCAGATAGGCCGGGATCACCTCGCCGAGCGCGTGGGTATGGACGCCTTCCTCCTGGATGACCCAGGAGACGTCCGCGTGGCGCGCGTGGATGAAGGTCTCGGAGCCCGAGATCTCGGCCAGTTCGACGGTGATATCGAAGGCGACGTCGTCCGCGCCGCCGCGGGCGAGCCCGAGGTCGCTCGCCCGGATGCCGAAGCGGTAGGCGCCCGGCGCGAGTTCCGCGAGATGGGCGACCCTGGGGAGGCGCAACCCGCCGCCGAGCAGCAGATGGTCGGCGGCGACCGCGCCGTCGATCATGTTCATGGGCGGGTCGTTGAAAACCCGCGCGACCGTCTCGGTCGCGGGGCGGCGAAATACCGCATGGGTGGGGCCGGTCTGCAACTGGCGTCCTTCGTCGAGGACGACGACCTCGCCGCCGAGCATCAGGGCCTCGACCGGCTCGGTCGTCGAGTAGACGACGATGCTGTCGAGGTTGTCGGAGAAGATGTTCTTGAACTCGTCGCGAAGCTGCTCGCGCAGCTTGTAGTCGAGGTTGATGAGCGGTTCGTCGAGAAGCAGAAGGTCCGAGCCCTTGACCAGCGAGCGCGCCAGCGCCGTGCGCTGCTGCTGGCCGCCCGAGATCCCGCCCGGCTTGCGGTCGAGAAGTTCGGAAATGCCGAGCATCTCGGCGGCGCCCCGCACCTTGGCGTCGACCTCGCTCGGCGAAAGCCCCATGCGGCGCAGCGGAAAGGCGATGTTGTCGTAAATCGTGAGGTTCGGGTAGTTGATGAACTGCTGGTAGACCATCGAGACGCGGCGTTTCCAGACCGGCGTCCCGACGGTGTCGCGGCCGTCGAGGAGGATGCGCCCCGATGTCGGCCGGTCGAGTCCGGCGAGCAGGCGCAGAAGCGAGGTCTTGCCCGAAAGCGTCGGCCCCAGAAGCACGTAGAACCCGCCCTTCTCGAAGGCGAGGTCGATGTCGGCGAGATGGACCTCGCCGTCGACCGTCTTGCCCAGGTTCTCGACGATCAGCGACATCTGCGCCGGTTTCCCGCGGTTTCCATTTCTACTTGATCGCGCCCGCGAGGTTGCCCTGGGAAAGATATTTCTCGACGACGAAGGCGAGAACGACCAGGGGCGCGACCGAGATCAGCGCCGATGCGCTCAGGCTCCACCAGGGCGTGACCGACGAATTCAGCGCCACCACCGCGACCGGCAGAAGCTGCGTCTTGGTGAAGGTGAGGATGAAGGCGAAGAAGAAATCGTTCCACCCGAAGATGATGCAGAACAATCCCGCCACCACCAGTCCCGGCTTGCAGTTGGGCAGGATCACCCGCCAGAAGGTCTCGACCGGGCTGCACCCGTCGAGCATCGCGGTCTCGTCGAGCTCGACGGGGATGTTGTTGAAGAAGTCGACCATCACCCAGACCGCGATCGGCAGCAGAAGCGCGACATAGACCAGGATCAACCCGAGCCGGGTGTCGAGCAGGCCGAGCGCTTGAAGCATCAGGAAGAAGGGAATCGCCAGCACGATCGGCGGCATGATCCGCTGGGAGATGAAGAAGAAGGTGATGTCGGCGTTCTTCACCGGCCCCATGCGGAACGAGAAGCGCGACAGGCCATAGGCCGCGAGCGTGCCGAGCACCAGGCTGATCGCGCTCGCCGAGACGGTCACCGTGAGGCTCGAAAGATAGGGGCCGACGATGTCGATGCCCTTGCCCGCGCGCCGGAACAGGACGCCCCAGCCCTCGAGCGAGGGCTTGTACTGAAGCCAGGGAATGTAGGTCGCGCCCGAGACCACGCCCGAGGAGGTCTTGAACGAGGTCGTCAGCGCCCACAGAAAAGGCGCGACGACGAACGCCGACCAGGCGACGATCGCCGCGTATTTGAGAAAGCGGTAAAGCGCCAGCATCACGCGCCGTCCTTGAGGATGAAGGCCTTGGCCAGCAGCTTGGCGATGATGGTGAGCGCGACGATCATCATCACCAGATAGGTCACCGACATCGACGCGGCGTAGCCGATCTGAAAGTCGCGCAAGCCCCGGATGTAGATGTAGTAGCTCGCCGTCTCGGTCGCCGTGCCCGGGCCGCCCGAGGTCAGCACGTAGACCGTCTCCATGATCTTGGAGGCCTCGATCAGGCGGATGATGAGCGCGCCGATCGAGATCGGCGCCATCAGCGGAAAGGTGACCATGAAGAAGGTGCGCACCGGCCCCGCGCCGTCGACCGCCGCGGCCTGGAACGGCTCCTCGGGCAACGACAGAAGGCCCGCGAGCAGGAGCAGGAACATGAACGGCGTCCACTGCCAGACCTCGACGATCATGACGCTGGCCACCGCCATGCCGCCGATCGAAAGCCAGGGCACGGGATCGAAGCCGAGCAGGCCGAGAAAATCGTTCAGCGGCCCCAGGGATTCATGGAAGATGGTGCGCCAGATCACCGACATGATGACCGGCGTGGTCATCATCGGCACCAGGAACAGGACCCGGAAGAACCGCTTGCAGCGCACGTCGCGCCAGACCAGAAGCGCGAGCGCGAAGCCGAGCACGTACTGGATCAGCACGGTCCCGGTGGCGATCAGCGCGAGCCGGCTCATCGCCTCCCAAAAGCGTCGGTCCGCGAACACGCGGGCGTAGTTCTCGCCGCCGATCCAGTCGAGGCCCGGCACCACCACGTCCCAGCTCGAAAAGCTCACCCGGATGGTGAACAGAAGCGGGAACAGGATGATGGCGAGAAGTCCCAGCAACCCCGGGAGCAGAAACAGGAATTTCTGGCGAGAGACGAACACGCGCTGCCCCTATGTTCCAGGCCTCAGTCCGATCGCGGCGCCGCGCCATCGCGAACCCGCGCGCGGCGCAAGCGACCCCGCGAGACGGAAGGGCCAAGGCCCACCCGTCCCGCGGACGGCGACGAAGGGCCGGCTCTTCCCCCCGGTCGAGGCCGGCCTTCGTCTCCGATCATGCGATTATCGCAGATTGTCCTCCAGGCCGACCACCGTGGCGTAGGCCTCGCGCACCTTGTCCTTGCCGATCCGGTCCACGATCCTGCGCCACTCGGCGGCGACGCCGTCGAGCGCTTCCTGCGGGGTCTTCTGGCCGGCCAGCGCCTCGGACACGCCCGCGGCGAGCGAGGACATGAATTGGTTGACTCCCGGCACCCGCAGGTCGAACACGCGGTTCTTGCTGTCGTCCATGCTCGAAAGCGTCTTGACGTAGGTCTTGGCGATGCTCGGGTCCCAGCCCAGCTTGTCGATCCAGAAGTTGGGATCGAAGTGGGTGGTCCGATACGGGTTCACGCCGAAACGGCCGATCTGAAGGTCGTGGAGGGTATTGGCCTGGTTCGAGAAGAAGCACAGGTAGTCGAACGCCATGTCCTTGTTCTCGCTGGTCGCCGAGACCGCCGAGGTCCAGCCCCAGGTGATGTACGGCGCCCGGCTGGGGGTGTCGAAGCGGTCCCACTTGCCGGTCTTGCGATTCCAGACCTCGTGCGAGCCGGGCAGCGGCGCCGCCGCGACCTTGTTGCGGATGCGGCTGTCCTTCTGCATCGCCTGGATGAAGGCGTCGTCCCAGGAATAGCTGAACAGGGTCTGGCCGCCGCCGAAGGAGAAGATCTCGTCGCCGAGGCCGAAGTTGTTGCCGCCGGGCGGCATGTAGGACTGCGCCTTGACGAACATCTCGAGGCCGCGCACCCAGCCCGGGGTGTTGACCAGCGGCTCCATGGTGTCGAGATCGAAGAAGAAACCGCCTTTCACGCCCGGGTTCTTGGCATAGGCCGCGACCCGGCTGATGAAGGCCGAGAACATCAGGTCGTCGCGCTTGACCACCTCGGCCGAGCCGTAGTTGGTCTCGCCGTCGCCGTCCCAGTCCCAGCCGTTGAAGAAGCGCGCGATCTGGTCGTATTCCTCCCAGGTCCGGGGCACGCGCAGCTCGCGACCGGTTTCCGCCTTGTACTTCTTCTGCATCTCCGGATTGTCGATCACGTCGGTCCGGTACTTGAGGTAATGCCGGTCGCCGTCGACCGGGTATTGGATCATCTTGCCGCCCCAGGTCGCGACGTCGATGTAGTTGGGCGTGACCAGTTTCATCTGCTTGGTGTTGCGGTACGCCGCGGGCACCGGGGCGAGATAGGGCGCGAAATCACCGATCCAGAGCGAGCCGTAGAACAGCACGTCATAGGCGTTCTGCCTGGTCTGGAAGGGGATCATGATGCGCTGGAACAGATCGCCGAAGGGCACGTGAACGACGTTGACCTTGGCGCCCGTCAGCTCGGAGAACTGCTTGGCGTGAAGCGCCGTCGGCTCGCCCATCACGGGGACCGCATGGGTGATGATGTTGAGGGTGCGTCCCGAGTAATCCTTGGCGTCGGTGGCGGCGTAGGAACACTTGCCGGGAACGTCCTGTTCGATGCCGTACTTGCTGTAGTCCGCGGCCCGCGCGCTCGCGGACATCGCGAGCGCCGCCGCCGCGACGGTGGTCAGTAATAGCTTCCTCATCGTTACCTCCCTGCTTCTAAGGCTGGATCGCCGTCATGGCGTATTTATGGAATCAGGACCGCGCGCCCGGTGAACCGGGCCTCGTGCAGATCGCGCAGCGCCCGGTCGGCGTCCTTCAGGCTGTATTCGTGGGTGTCGAGCGTCACCAGCCCGCGATCGGCGAGCGCCATCAGCTCGACGAGCTCGGGATAGGTGCCGACCAGATTGCCGACGATGGTCTTCTCGGTGATGATCATGTCGATCGCCGGCACCTCGATCTTTCCGCCGTAGCCGACGATGTAATAGAAGCCGTCGTTGCGGGTCGCGGCGAGGCCCTTCTCGATCGCGTCGCCCTCGCCGACGAAGTCGATCACCGCCTCTGCGCCGTGGCCGCCGGTCAGCGCGAGGACCTCGTCGACCCAGCCCTCGTCCGCCTTGATCGTGTGATGCGCGCCGAGCTTGGAGGCCAGCGCGAGCGCCGCGTCCGAGCGATCGACGACGGCGATCTCGGCCGCGCAGAGCGCGTTCAGCACCTGCACCCCGATATGCCCGAGGCCGCCGGCGCCGATCACCACCGCGTACTCGCCCGGCACCAGATGTCGCGCCGCCTTCTTCGCCGCCCGGTAGGCGGTGAGCCCGGCGTCCGTGTAGGGCGCGACCGCCTTGGGCGCGAGGCTTTCGGGCAGCTTGATCAGGGTGCGCTCGTGGGTGAGCAGATACTCCGCGTATCCGCCGTTGGCGTTGATGCCCGGAAACGAATTGTCCTGGGCGTGCATGTCGTTGCCGCGCCGGCAGGCGAGGCAATAGCCGCTGGTGACCAGCGGATGCACGATCACCGGGTCGCCGGGCTTGACGCTCGCGACCGCGTTGCCGACCTCCTCGACCCAGCCCGCGTTCTCGTGGCCCAGGATGTGCGGCAGGCCGACCTCGACCTTGTCGCGCCAGATGCCCTCGATGACGTGGAGATCCGTCCGGCATACTCCGGCGCCGCCGATCCGCACGATCACGTCGTGGGGGCCCGAGATCTTGGGGTCGGGAACGTCCTCGTATTTCACCCATTGGGGGCTGGTGAGCGCCTCGTCGTAGTCGTGTAGTACCGCTGCCTTCATCGCCAGGGCCTCCTGCTTCTTGGGTGGTTTCTCGAACCTTCTGCCGGAGTCCCCTGCAAGCCATGTGCCAAACACCGCGCGACGGCGGACGCCCCGCGAATCCGGGCGCTTGCGGCCGGTTGCGTTCGGGCGGCGAATCGGTCAATGTGAAATTCGAGAACAGAGGGCGGAGCACCTGTTCAAAAAATCAACAACTCCGCCCCGGCCGGGTCGCGCGCCGTTCCGGCCGACAATACGGGAGACAGGCCGCCCCCCGACCGGGCGCGCGAGACGCCGGGCGGGAGCGATACCAGGGGGACGCCGATGCTGGCCTTCGACGATCGGATCAACCGCGCGCGCATTCTGCTCGAACGCCGGGGCGCCGCGCCCGCGGAATTCCTCAACGCGACGATTCGCGAGTCCTGGAGCCGCTGCCTGGAGCAGGGTCTCGATCCGCTGGGCGATCCCGAGCGCGTGGTCGTCGATCGCGACGCGCTGGATCGGCTTCGGGCCGAGAACCGCGCGGCGCTTCGGCTCGCGAGCGAGGAGGTGCGCAACCTCTATTCCCATATCGCGGGCTCGAACTTCGCGATCGCCTTCGCGGCCCCCGACGGGACCATTCTCGAATGCCTGTCGGACGAATCCTTCCACGAGACGGCCGATCTCACGCGTATTCGTCCAGGTAGCGTATGGCAGGAAACAGTAAACGGAACCAACGCGCTGGGCGGCGTCGTTCATGCAAGGGACCCGGCCATCGTTCACGCGGGCGAGCATTTCTTCCGCTGCTATGCGGGGCTGACCTGCGTGGCCGCGCCGGTGTTCGCGCCCACGGGCGAACTCGCCGGGATCATCGACGCCACCTCCGACTGCCGCTCGCGCCAGCACCACACGCTCGCGCTGGTCAAGATGTCCTGCCTCACCATCGAAAACGGTCTGTTCCGACAGGCGTTCCGCGACCGGCTGATCGTCGAGCTGCACAACCGCCACGAATTCCTCGGCACGCTCCAGGCGGGGCTTCTCGCCTTCGCCGAGGATGGCGCCCTGATCGCCGCCAACCGCCAAGCGCGGTTTCTTCTCCAAGGCATCGCGCTGGCGCCGGGGATCGCGTTCGACGCTATCTTCCGCACGCCGTTTCGCATCTTTCGCGACACCCGGGGCACGACCTTCGGCGCCCGGCTCGTCGACGTTCACGGCAGCGCCTTCGCGGTCGCCGTGTTCAACCCGATGCCGGCCGCGGCGGCCGTTTCCGGCGGCGCGCTTGCCGACGATCGGCGGCGCGCGACCGCAACGGCGGCCGCGCCGCGCATGGTTTGCGCCGATCCGGCGGTGCGCGCGCTGGTCGATCAGGTCGAACGCGCCGCCGCCGTCGGCGCGCCGATCCATGTCCGGGGAGAGACCGGCACCGGCAAGGAGCTGCTCGCGCGCTTCATCCACAAGGCGAGCGGGCGGAGTGGCGCGTTCGTCGCGGTGAACTGCGCGGCGCTGCCCGAATCGCTCGCCGAGTCCGAGCTTTTCGGCTATCGCGCGGGGGCCTTCACCGGCGCCGCCAAGACCGGCGCGCCGGGCCTCGTGCTGCAAGCCGACGGCGGCACCCTGTTCCTCGACGAGATCGGCGACATGCCGCCCGCGCTTCAGGCGACGCTCCTGCGGTTCCTCGATAGCTGGCGCATCCGTCCGGTGGGCGAGACCGGCGAGCGCGCGGTCGATATCCAGCTCGTCTCGGCGACCAACCACGACCTCGAGACGGCGATCGCCGAGGGCCGGTTCCGGCGTGATCTTCTCTACCGCCTCAACACGGTCGAGGTGACGCTGCCGCCGCTGAACGCGCGCGCGGATTTCGCCGAGATCGTCGCCGCCGTGATCGAAACGCTCGAGACCCCGCCGGTCCTCGACGACGAAGCGATCGCCCTGCTCGAAACCGCCCGCTGGCCCGGCAATATCCGCGAGCTTCGGAACGTCCTTCAGCGCCTCGCGCTCGCGCAGCCGGACGGCCGTCCGGTCACGGCCGAGCGCTTGCGCGCCCTGCTCGGCGACCGCCTCGACGTGGGCGGCGCGCGCGATAGCCTGCGCGCGCGCGAGCGCGATATCGTGGTCGAAACCTACCGTCGGCTCGACGGCAACGTCTCGGCGGTCGCCCGCGCGCTCGGCGTCTCGCGCAACACGGTCTACGCGCGGCTGAGGGAAGCCCGCGAGGGTGGGCACGGGGGCGTGCGCTGACGTCCGCCTTCGCGCGCTACGCGCCGGCGAAGTAGCTGTCGCGTCCGGGGGCGGCTTCGAGAAGGAGCCTGGTGTAGGGGTGTTCGGGCTGGGCGTAGACCCGCGCCGTCGGCCCCTGCTCGACCACCACGCCGTGCTGCATGACCATGATGCGATCGCAGATCTGCGCCGCGACGCGCAGGTCGTGGGTGATGAACAGCATGGCGAGGTCGAACCGCTTGCGCACGTCGTCGAGCAGCTTGAGCACCTGCGCCTGCACCGAGACGTCGAGCGCCGAGACGGCCTCGTCGGCGATCAGAACCTTGGGCTCCATGGCCAGGGCCCGGGCGATGCAAATGCGCTGGCGCTGTCCCCCCGAGAACTGGTGCGGGAAGCGGTCGAGCGCGTCGGGCGACAGGCCGACCACCTCCATCAGCTCTCGCGCCCGGCGCAGGGCCTCCTCGGCGCTGACGGAAAAGTTCATCGGCCCCTCGATGATCGACTGGCCCACCGTCCGACGCGGGTTGAGCGATCGGTAGGGATCCTGAAAGACGATCTGGATGTCGCGGCGGTACGGCCTGAGCTGCTTTTCGCTCATTCCCGCGATATCGATTCCGTCGATCCTGATCTCGCCGTCCGTGGGATCGACCAGGCGCACGATACAGCGCGCGACGGTCGATTTGCCGGACCCCGACTCGCCGACGCAACCCAGCGTCTCGCCGCGATAAACTCGTAGCTCCACGTTCTTGGCGGCGTGGATCACGCGGCCCCGGCCGAACAGGGTGAGCTTGCCGTAGATCTTTTCCAGGCCCTTGGTCGAGAGAACCGGCTCCCCCCGGTCGATCGGCGCCCGCGCGGGCGGGGTCAGGCTCGGCACCGAGCTGATCAGCATTCGGGTGTAGGCCTCGCGCGGTTGGGTCAGAACCTGCTCGACCGTCCCTTGTTCGACCACCCGACCGTTCTGCATGACCACCACGCGGTCGGCGATTTCCGCCACCACGCCGAAATCATGGGTGATGAACATGACCCCCATGCCATGGCGTACCTGGATGTCCTTGATGAGATCGAGAATCTGCGCCTGGGTGGTCACGTCGAGCGCGGTGGTCGGCTCGTCGGCGATCAACAGCGTCGGTTCGAGGACCAGCGCCATGGCGATCATGATTCGCTGGCGCTGGCCGCCGGAAAGCTGGTGCGGAAAGGAGTCGATCATCAGCTCGGGGTCGGGGAGGTTGACGTCCGCCATTCCCTCGAGAACCCGGGCGCGGCGCTCGGCCGCGCCCATCGAGGTGTGGATCTCCAGGATCTCGGCGATCTGGTCGCCGACCTTCATCACCGGGTTGAGCGCGGTCATCGGCTCCTGGAAGATC
Organism: uncultured Alphaproteobacteria bacterium; assembly: GCA_964531525.1. Lineage (GTDB taxonomy): Bacteria > Pseudomonadota > Alphaproteobacteria > JAAXGF01 > JAAXGF01 > CAYYWV01. The sequence goes on from CAZHDF010000005.1 coordinate 38,218, forward strand.
ATCGCCATGCGCACGCCGCGCAAGGCGCGCAGCTCGGCGTCGGTCTTCTTCAGCATGTCATCGCCGAGAAGGTTGACCTCCCCCGCCACGGGCGTCAGGTCCTTGCGCGGAATGAGGCCCATGATGGTCTGCCCGGTCACCGATTTTCCCGAGCCCGACTCGCCGACCACGCAGACGATCTCGCCTCGATTCACGGTGAAGGAGACGTCTTCCACGGCGTAGGCGCGGTCCGCGCCCTTCGGCAGGGTGACGCTCAGCCCGCGGACGTCGAGAACGGGACGCGCGCGCGCGTCGGCAGCTTGGCTAGACCGAGGCACGGCGTCACATCTTCCTGGCGATGCGTGGATCGAGCGTGTCGCGCAGCCCGTCGCCGACGATATTGACCGCGAGCACGGTCAGCGCCAGCGCGACTCCGGGGAAGAAGATGATCCAGGGCGAAAGCTGGAAGTAGGTGCGGCCCTCGGACATGATATTGCCCCAACTGGGAATTTCCGGCGGAATGCCGGCGCCGATGAAGCCGAGGATGGCTTCCGTCAACATGGCCGAGCCGCAGATATAGGTCGCTTGCACGATCAGCGGCGCGATGGTGTTCGGCAGAATATGGCGGAACAGGACGAGCGGCGTCTTGGTCCCCGACGCGATCGCGGCCTCGACGTAGGGCTCCTCGCGCACCGAAAGCACCACCGAGCGGACCAGGCGCACCACGCGGGGGACTTCCGGAATGACGATCGCGACGATCACCGTCAGCAGCGTGGCGCCCGACAGCGAGATCAACGCGATGGCCAGCAGAATGCCGGGAATCGCCATCAGGCCGTCCATCACCCGCATGATGACGGAATCGAGCCACCGGACGTAGCCCGCGATCAGCCCCATCAAGAGGCCGGCGACGACCGCGAAGGCGGCCACCGTCAGGCCGACCGCGAGCGAGATCCGCGCCCCGTAGATGACCCGCGCGAACACGTTCCGGCCCAGATAATCGGTGCCGAACCAGAACTCGGGCGACGGCGGCTTGAGTCGCTTGATCGGGTTGAGGGCGATGGGATCGGCGGAAAACATCGGCCCCAGGACCGCGATCAGGATCATGACGATCAGCAGCAACCCGCCCCACAGGATGGACGGGTGACGAACCAGCAGGGAGGCGAGGCTCGCCTCCTTGCGCGAGGGCGGCGTCGGCTCGAAACCGACGGTCTTGGCGTCGACGCCCATCAGTAACGAATCCTCGGATCGAACAGGGTGTAGGAAAGATCGATCAGGAGATTGATCAGGATGTAGACGAAGCTGAACAGCAGAATCAGCCCCTGAATGATCGGGTAGTCGCGCCCGAGAACCGCGTCGAGCACCAGCCTTCCGAGCCCGGGAATGTTGTAGACGCTTTCGGTCACCACCACGCCGCCGACCAGGAGCGCGACGCCGAGGCCGATCACGGTGACGATGGGCACCGCCGCGTTGCGCAGCGCGTGTTTCATCAGGACCTTGACTTCGCTTTGGCCCTTGGCGCGCGCGGTGCGGACATAGTCCTCCTGCAGGACCTCCATCACGGCGGCGCGGGTCATTCGCGCGATCAAGGCGATGTAGATCACCGAAAGCGTCAGGGTCGGCAGGATGATATGGCGCAGAAACGGCCAGACGCCGTCGGTGAACATGGATTTGTAGCCTTGCACCGGCAGCCATTTGAGTTGCATGGCCAGCACGTAGATCAGGATGTAGCCGAGAACGAACACCGGCACCGAAAACCCGGCGACGGAAAACAGCATGACGAAGCGGTCGATCAGGCTGCCCGATTTCCACGCCGCCAAGGTTCCCAGCGGCACCGCCACCAGGATCGTGAAGATGATGGTGGTGAGCGCGAGCATCAGGGTCGGTTCGAGGCGCTGGGAAATCAGCGTCGTCACCGGCAGATTGGTGAAGATGGAAATCCCGAGATCTCCGTGCAGCAACTGGCCGATCCAGGAGCCGAATTGAACCAGGATCGGCTCGTTGAGGCCGAGTTGCTCGCGGATTCGCTCGACGTCCTCGGCGCTTGCGTAGTCTCCCGCGATCACGGCCGCGGGGTCGCCCGGCGACAGGCGCAGCATCATGAAAACGAACAGCGCGACCACGCCCATGACCGGGGCGGTCGCAAGGACGCGCTTAGAGATATAAGCGAGCATTTCAACTCCGGATTGCCGCGATAGGGGGAAAGGGGCGACTTCCCGTGGAGCCGCCCCTTCGCGGACCCTCTAGTTGACCGACATGTTCCAGAAGAACTGCACGGGCGACTTGATCAGCCCCTTGACGTTCTTTCGGTATGCCACCGGAACGAAGAACTGGCCGAGCTCGCCCGAAGCGCCGATCGCCCAAAGTCGTTCCTGGACCTTGGCGGCGATGGCTTTCTTCTCCTCGTCGGTGCTCGCCGTCGCGAAGGCGGCGCGCTGCCTTTCAAGTTCCTCGTCCGAAGGCCAGCCGAACCAGCCCTTGTCCGGGTTGCCGGAGAACGCGATTGACATCGGGTCGATCACGTCGGCGCCGATCCACCAGGTGTGGAACATGTTCCAGCCGCCCTTGGAGACCGGATCGCGCTTGGCGCGCCGCGAGGTCAGGGTCGCCCAGTCCATCGCCTGGACCTCGACCTTCATGCCGATCTTGCGCAGCTTCTCCGCCGTCACCAGGGAGAAGGCGGAAAGCACCGGAATGTCGGTCGGCTGCATGATGACCACCGGCGTGCCGTCGTAGCCGGCTTCCGCCAGCGCCGCCTTGGCCTTGCCCAGATCGGCGGTCTTGATGACTTCCGAACCGACCTCGTTCGCGAGCGGCGTGCCGCAGGGATAGACCGAATAGCAGGTCTTCCAGAACTTCTTGTCGCCGACCGCGGCGGTCATGTAGTCCTCCTGCTTCATGGTCATGATGGCCGCGCGCCGGATCTTCACGTTATCGAACGGCGGGAGCAGGTGGTTGAACCGGGCGAAGCCGATATTGCCGAGCGGATCGTTGATCTCGACGACGATATCCTCGTTCGCGGCCAACAGCGGCATCAGGTCGTTGGCGGGCGCTTCGAAGTAGTCGACCTCGCCGCTCATCAGCGCGTTCATCGCCGTGGTCTGATCGGGGAAATAGGTCCACTCCACCCGGTCGACCTTGGCGATCTTGCCGCCGGCGGCGGCCGAAGGGGGCTCGGAACGCGGCTTGTAGTCCTTGAACTTCTTGTAGACCACCTTCGAGCCCGGCACCCATTCCTCCTTCACGAACACGAACGGGCCGGAGCCGATATATTCGCTGATCTGCTCGAAGGGGTCGGTCTCGGCGATGCGCTTCGGCATCATGAACGGGACGTTGGAGGAAATCTTGCCGATCGATTCCAGCACCAGGCCGAAGGGCTTCGCGAGCTTCAAGACGATGGTCTTGGCATCGGCGGCGGTCAGGCTTCCGATCGCGCCGAACAGTTGCTGCCCCATGCCGTCGCGCTTGCCCCAGCGCTTGAGCGAGGCGACGCAATCCTCCGCCGTCACGTCGCCGCCGTCGTGCCATTTGAGGCCGTCGCGCAGCTTGAATGTCCAGGTCATCTTGTCGGGCGACACCTCCCAGGTATCGACCATCTGCGGCTGCGGCTTGAAGTTCGCGTCCATTGCGAACAGCGTGTCGTAGATAAGATAGCCGTGGTTCCGGGAGATATACGCGGTGGTCCAGATGGGATCGAGGTTCTTCAGATCGGCGTGGGGAATGACTCTGAGAACCGTCTCGGTCTGGGCCAAGGCGCTTGATCCGGGCATCATTGGCGCGATCACCGCCGCCGCGCCCGTCGCCAGCACTTGTCGTCTTGTCCACTGCACCATTGGAAAACTCCCCGTCTTGATTCAGCATGCCGTAGGAAGCAGGCTGCAAAGCCTCCCCTATCTTATAGAGTAAGTAGGACCGTTGCCGGCGTCGGTGTCAAGTCCGCCCAGGGGAGGGAAGAGAGCCGAATTCTTGCGCCGGAAGCGAGAAAGGGGCGCGTCCTGATTGCCGTTCGGCGACAACCTGGACGGCGGTATTTGCGGCGGTTGATCCGCCCTCGCGAACAACAACCGGGGGAAGCGAACATGCGCGTACTGACGGCCATGATGAAGCATGAAACCAACTCGTTCTCGCCGGTGCGCACGGACCTCGCCCGCTTCGAATCCTGGAGCCTGCATCGCGGCAAGGCGGCGGAGGACGCGTATCGCGGCACCAACATGCCGATCGCCGCCTATTTCGACCTGGCCGATGCGGAGCGCGCGGAACTGGTTACGCCGCTGGCCGCCGAAGCCATGCCGAGCGGGCTGGTGGCGAAGGAAACCTACGAACAACTCGTCGAGTGGATTCTCGACCCGATCCGCGCCGGCGGGATCGACGCCATCTTCCTCGATCTGCACGGGGCCATGACCGCCGAGCATGTCGACGACGGCGAGGGCGAGCTGCTGCGCCGGATTCGCGCCATCGCGCCTCGCGCGCCGATCGCCGTCACTCTCGACATGCACGCCAACCTGACGGCCGCGACGGTTGAGAACTGCGATGCCCTGATCGGCTACAAGACCTATCCGCACACCGACATGTACGACGTCGGCCGACAAATCGGCGAGGTGCTTTGGGCGAAGATCAAGGGCCGCTCCAATCCCGCAATGGCTTGGTCGCCGGCGCCGATTCTCGCCCAAACCCTACGCATGGGAACCGACGACGAGCCGATGAAGACGTTGCAAGCGGCGACCCGGGCGCTGGAGGCCAAGCCCGACATCCTGGCCGCCACGGTCTTCGGCGGCTTTCCCATGGTCGACGTTCCCCATGCCGGGCTTTCCGTCGTCGCGGTCGCCGAGGGCGATCGCGCCGCCGCCGAGGAGGCGCGCGACCGGCTCCTGCGTCTGGCGATGGAAAACCACGACCGGCTGATCTACCGCCCCCGGCCCATCCGAGAGGCTCTGGAACGGGCGCGCGATGCGAAGGCCGCGACCGCCGCGCCGATCATTCTGCTCGACCACGCCGACAACGTCGGCTCGGGCGGTACCTCCGACGTGACGACCGTGATCGAGGCCGTGCTGGACTTCGGCCTCGAAGGCGTCGCCGTCGCCGCGCTCTACGACCCCGCTTCGGCGGCGGCCATGCACCGGGCCGGCGAAGGGGCGGAAATCACGCTCGATCTCGGCGGCAAGACGGACATGCCCGCGATCGGCGAGAAGGGACGGCCGCTGAGGCTGAGCGGCACGGTGTTCAAGATCAGCGACGGCAAATGGGTGGTCGAGGGGCCGATGTATACCGGCGTCGAGGTCGATACCGGGCCGACGGCGGTTTTCGAGACGGCCGCGTGCAGGATCGTCGTCACTTCCGTCCATCACGAGCCCTGGGATGCGGGCATTCTCTCCAACAACGGGATCGACCCGCGGAAATGCGATTACATCCTATTGAAATCGCGCATTCATTATCGCGCCGGCTTCCAGCCCGTGCAGCCCGACCTCGGGCTGCATTTTCCGCTCGACGGAATCGGGGTGACGACCTCCGACAACGCGGCGCTGACCTATCGAAACATTCGCCGCCCCATTTATCCGCTCGATCCGTTCGACGCCGTCTCGCTCCCCGGCAACTCGCGATAGAAGGCAGCCCGCGATGTCCGAGATCACCGTTTTCGCCGCCCGCAAGCTGCGGACCCTGGACCGGAACCGACCCGAGGCGACCCATGTCGCCGTGCGCGACGGCCGCATCCTCGCCGTCGGCACCCTCGACGAGGTGGCCGGCTGGGGGGCCTATCGCCTCGACGACCGGTTCGCCGACAAGGTCATCCTGCCCGGTTTCGTCGAGGGGCACGCGCATATCGTGGCGGGCGGGATCTGGTCCTACGTCTATTGCGGGCATCACGAACGCATCGACCCGTGGGGCAAGGCCTGGCCCGGGCTCGGCGACACCGACGCGGTCATCGCGCAGCTTCGCCGCGCCGAGGCGAAACTCGACGACGCCGAAACGCCGCTGATCGGCTGGGGGTTCGATCCGATCTTTCTCGACGGGCCGCGTCTGTCGCGCGACGATCTCGACCGGGTGTCCGAGACCCGGCCGATCGCCATCATCCATTCCAACTTCCACTTGCTGACCGCGAATTCCGCGGCGCTCGCGCTCGCCCGTTACGATCGGACCACGGACGTCGAGGGCGTGCGCAAGCGCGACGACGGCGAGCCCCACGGCGAGTTGCGCGAAATGGCCGCGATGTTCCCGGTCATGCGCCGGCTGAACATCGATTTCGCCGACCTGTCGCGCGCCGAGGACGGGATTCGCGCCTACGGCCAGGTGGCGCGGCGCTGCGGCGTGACCACCGTGACCGACCTGTTCGCCGAACTGGCGCCCGAGGACGTCGACCAGCTTCTCGCCGTCACCGGCGAGGAGGATTTCCCGGTTCGCCTGGTCCCGGCGTTGAACGCGCTGATGCGCCCGCCCGGCGAGGTCGTCCGCCGCGCGCTGGAAATCCGCGAGCAAAGTACCGACAGGCTGCGCCTCGGCATCGTCAAGATCATGACCGATGGCACGATCCAGGGGTTCACCGCCCAGGTGAAGCCGCCCTTCTATTACAAGGCGGAGAACCACGGCATCTGGAACATCGCCCCCGACCAGCTTCGCGCGCTCGTCGAGGCGCTGCATGATCACGGGATTCAGATGCATATTCACACCAACGGCGATCTCGCCTCCGAGGTGACGCTCGACGCCATCGAGGCGGCGCTCGCGCGCAGGCCGCGCGGCGACCATCGCCACACCTTGCAGCACGCGCAACTGGCGCCCGCCGACCAGTTCCGCCGCATGAAGGCGCTGGGCGTTTGCGTCAACCTGTTCGCCAATCACATCTATTATTTCGGCGACAAGCACCGGGACGTGACCGTCGGCCCCGACCGGGCGCGGCGCATGAATGCCTGCCGCGATGCGCTCGATTGCGGCGTGCCGCTGGCGATCCACTCCGACGCCCCGGTGACGCCCATGGGGCCGCTGTTCGGCGCCTGGTGCGCGGTCAACCGCAAGACCGCGTCCGGCCAAGTGCTGGGCGAGGCCCAGCGCATCACCGTCGAGGAAGCGCTCCGCGCCATCACCCTGGGGGCCGCCTACACGCTCAAGATGGATGGCGAGGTGGGCTCGATCGCGACCGGCAAGCGGGCCGATTTTTGCGTTCTGGAGGAGGATCCCCTCGCGGTCGGGGCGGAGGGGCTGAAGGACATCCCCGTCGTGACCACGATCATCGACGGCCGGGTGAACGTCTGACGTGACCGAGGGCGCGCCCCTTCCTCTGACGGTGATCGCCGGTTATCTGGGCGCCGGCAAGACGACCCTGGTGAACCACCTTCTGGCCGAGGCCCGGGGGCGGCGGCTCATGGTGCTGGTCAATGATTTCGGGGATATCGCCATCGACGCCGAGCTGATCGCGGCGCGGGACGGCGACGCCATCGCCCTCGCCAACGGCTGCGTCTGCTGCTCGATCGGGAGCGATCTTTTTCAAGCGTTTTCGCGCGCCCTCGACCACCGGCCGCGCGCTGACCATCTGGTGATCGAGGCCAGCGGCGTCGCCGAGCCCCGGCGCGTCGCCGACCTCGCCCGCGCCGAGCCGGAGCTCGCGCTCGACGCCGTGATCACCCTGGTCGATGCGTTGAGCGGCGCGGGCCATCTCGCCGATCCACTGATCGGCCGGGCGGTCGAGGCGCAAATCGTCGCCGCCGATCTCTTGGTGCTGACGAAAACCGATCTGGCCGAAGCGGGTGAGGTTCGGGCGATCGAGCGACGGCTCGCCGCGCTCAACCCCGACGCGGCGATCGTGCCGGCCGAGCGCGGGCGTCTGCCGCTCGACGTCGTTCTCGGCCGGGCCGCCGCCGCGCGCCACCCGCGCGCCGAGACCGCGACCCGCCACGAGGACATCTATCAACGCTGGTCCCTGGCTGTCGAGGACGTCGCGCCCGACGCGGCGGCTTTGCGTGCCCTCCTGGACGCCCTTCCCGACGGGATCATCCGGTTGAAGGGACTCTCCGTCGCGAAGGACGAAAACGACATGCGCGTCTTTCAGATCGCCGGCCGGCAACGGCGGGTCGAGACCGTCGCCAGGCCGAAGGACGCGCGCGCGGGCCTGCGGGTCGTCGCCATCGGGATCAAAGACCGCTTGCCGACGCGCGCGTTGGCTGCCGCCTTCGCGGACCTTGCGCGGCGCGCGGGCGAGGGGAGCTAGAACATGATGCGTTTAAGTCGGCACCGGCCCACTCCCCCGCCCGGCCACCCATATTCTACGATCCC
>CAZHDF010000006.1:0-40490 GCA_964531525.1 uncultured Alphaproteobacteria bacterium
CGGGCTGGTCGCCGAGATCAAGGCGGAGGTTGCCTGAGCACGCCGTGACCGACGACCAGATCCGCCACATCGTCCGCGAGACGGTGCGCGAGATCCTGATCGAGCTCGGGCTTGACGTCTCCAGCCCGGAGGAGGTCGTACGCCGCCAAGCCGACTTCGCGTAGGCCATCACTCATGTAATGCCTTACGCAGCGCGTCCGCAGCGTCCGCGTAGAAAAGCACTTGCACCTTTGTTGCAACTTCGTCTGAAAGGTCGATAAGCGCCCGCCGGCATGAGACCGGCATCAGCACTGTGGCTGCGCCCTTTTCCATCGCGAGTTCGACAACGTCGATTGGATTATGGACCGGCTCGATCGAGCCGCCGAGGGTAATTCCGCCTGCCACCGCAAAGCCACCCTTCAGCGATTTACCAAGAAGAGCGGAGCAAAGGGCGATCAGCACGCCGACGCCAACCTGCGCGCCGCTTTTCGCGGCATCGAACGAACGAAGTTGAACCGCGAATTCATGCTCGCGCGGGTTACGATCCCCGACAAGTTCGTGAGCCCGGCTGTATAGATTCTGCTCCGCAATTTTCACGCTTTCGCGGAAAGGGGTCGGAGGCGACTGGTTGAGAATACGAATCCCGCTTCCAGGGCCTTCCGTGACCTCGATGCGAAACAGGCCGATGTTCTCGTCCTGACCACCTGGGCTAATGGCCCAGACTTGACCGAACGGCAAGGGGTCGGGCCCGATGCTGGCTTCGCTTTGAAGCTCGGGGGTGGCAACGAACTTTTCGACCCCGTCCAGCCCCATAACGTAGCTGAATTGCGTATTACGGAACTCCGCCGAGCCAATCCGCTTTTGCTGTTCCTTGACCCTGCGACGCATTTCAAGTGCCAAGCGGACCGCCCACTCCAAGTCTTCATCTGGCACCGTTTGGCTGGAATCGGGATAGAGCAACTTCAGGAGACCCGAGACCGTCTTGTTGACGGCGTTCTGGTCGCGGCCTGAAAGGGCGCCGCCAAAATGAACGCGACCTTGTAGAGTGTTCACTTGGGTCTGCGCCCGCAGCCGACTAAAGAATTCCGCCAGCACATCGCTGACCAAACCGAAGCGATCAGTGAACAGCTCGCGGCTGATCTTGGGTAAGTCCCAACCCGGTAAATATGCGTGGATACGGTCCATGAAGGCCGTGTCGTTACGCATCTCGGGCGGCAGCGGGCCGAACAGGTGTCCGATGCGCTGCTGGTGCTGCACGTCAACATCGAAGTTGCCCAACAGGACGATACTCCCCTCGGCGCGGATGCTCTCACGCCCCCGTGAAAACTCCCCCGATTCCATATAGCCCTTCATAATGTTGACGCCATCCTTCTGATCGAAAGAAATGCCGGACACTTCGTCGAAGCAGACGACGTCGTACTGGCAAACCAAACCCCGTTGGCCGTTCGCCATATTGACGAACATGCGAGCAACCGTGGCCTTGCCGCCGGAGATCAGGTGAGCGTAAGGCGAAACCTGCTGAAACAAGTAGCTTTTGCCGGTCCCGCGTGGCCCCAGCTCGACCATGTTGTAATTCCGCTCTACGAACGGAACCATGCGGAGCAACATTGCATCCCGCGCCCGCTGCGAAAGCTTCCCGGGCTCCAGCCCAACGCTGCGAAGTAACAGCGCCTTCCATTCCTCGGTCGAGAGCTGTGCGCGATCGGCGGCAATCTTCTCCAGGATGTCGCGGCTCGATAGCTGGATTTCGCGGAGGCTCATTATCTCGAACGGGCGGCCGCCTTTCTCCTGAGCGATGCTGGCGTCGTAGCCGAGTTCGATCTCGGCGTAGAAGCCACCGGTCAGCATACGTTCGTGATCCTGCACCAGCCTGTCGGCGATGCGCACGTCGGTCAGCCGCAGGCTCGGCAGGGTGGCAAGATAGCTGTCGGTCTTGGCGTCGAGGCGGGCCGTAATGATGTCGATCACACGCACTGAACCGCAGTCCCGAGCGCGGGCCTTGAACAACTCCTCCTCGCCGGCGCGGACCGAACGGTTGGAGAGTTGCTCCTGCACCATCTGGAGACCTTCCTCGATCTCCTCGGGGTCCGTGCTTGCGCAATACCGTCCGAGCATGAACTCGACAACGTATGTCGGCACAGGGAATTGGCCTCGGAACCGACGCACCAGGTCCTTGCGCACTAAATGGCCGGGGAAGGCGGCGGCCGCCTTTCGATCTAGATCGTCGAGTTCGAACAACTCAATCTCCCCCGACCGTAAGCGTGCGATGGGCGAGGATTACGCCGTCGTCATCGAGCACCACCAGACAAGCCTGTTGACCTTCGTAAAGATCGTTGATCAGGAGAGAGGTGCGGCCGTTGTCGTCCAGCACCCGCTCGCCCTTTAAGAGACTGGCGCCGCTCGTCTCCGAGCCGAGCCGGACATCCACGCGGAGATCAGCGCCGCCAGCGACTTCGACGCGCAGGCGCAAGCCTTCCCATGCGGCACGGCGGATCGAAACTTGGCGGACAACCGCAACCGAAGACACGTCGATAACCGGCAGGACGCACTCCTGCGGGCTAATGCCGCCATGGGCATATTCCTGCCCGGCGAAGAACGCCCGCGCCCCTGTGGCAGCGGCGATGAAGACCTTAGGGTTCCAGGTCCAGGGAACCTGGAGATACGATGTTTCCGCCTCCGCCTTGACCATTGCGCAGCGGCTGCGCTTGCCTTGCGGCTCGACCAAACCGATATCAAGTGCCGCCTTCGGCAGGCCACCGGGCATCAGCAACCAACCGTGATCGGTGATGATGCGCACCCGTCGGCCGCTCCGGGCGAGTTGTAGCGCCCGGTCCGCCGCGTCGCGAATGCCGCCCGCAAGACGGTCGGCCAGATGGGCACCAAGGGCGTGGCCTTCTTCGTCGAATCGACCCGTTTCCGTCCAAAGCCTGCCTTCAGGCAATAGCAACTCTTCCGTCTCCCAGCCGGCTTCCGCTAACTCTTTGAAGAGCACTGGCTTGGTCACAGGTTTACCGTCCGAATTTACTGGCAGGACATCAGCGGTGGAGTCTGGTCCCCGGAGGCGGTCGGCAATAGGCGATATCAGCGCTTTGCATGTCGCCGTCACCGTCGGAAAGCCAGACCAACACCAGGTCAAATCAACCGAGGCACCCTCGGCTTCGAGCAGGCCCGCCAGTTCGTGGGCCAAGTCCATCCGCAATCCGTCCACGAAGAGAAGCGTATCCGAAGCGTCGAGCTTTTCGGGACCGGCGAGACGTACCTTGCCCTGGCGCACCAATTCCTGGAGTGCGACGGCACCTTCGTCCAGCCACGGCATGTAGACCGCGCGCAGGGCCACCGTCACGGCCGCGCGGTCGATTTCACGCGGCACGGCGGCTAAGGCTTGGACCGCGGCCCAATCCACTGCCCAACCCTCTCGGGCGTAGGCCTCGGCCAATGCCACTCCATCGTGCGTCGGTAGTGGCTTGGTCGCAGCAATCTCCGCGAGATGGGCCAAGGCCATTGCCAGCGGGGCCTCGCCGCGCTGCGCCCAGACGGTCTCACGCCGCCAGGCATGGGCTTCTTCCAGTGTCTGGAGACGCGCGCGGGCCTCCGAAAGTGCGAGGTCTGCAAGCTTCAACAAGTCGTCGCGCAGCTTCTTCTCCTCGCTAACGTTGACGCGCGGATATGTCGTCTTATCGGCCAACAAGTCCGGAGGCTCCTCGGCGGAGAGCAGGCGAACCACGCCTTCGTAGCCGGTACTGGACGCAAAGCGGTTCCATACCGTTGCCCACTTGTCCTGGCGCTGCGCAAGCCTTCGCGCGGCGTCCTGGCGGGACAATTTGCGCGGATCGAAACCGAGTTCTTTAGTGGCCAAGCCGGCGAAGGCCGCGAAGCGCCCCGGATCGGCTGCCGGATCGAACGTGCCATCCATCCAGTCGAGCATGTCGGCCGGCAGGTCTGGCGCCAGAAGGGTATGCAGCGCACCGGCGTCCCACCGCTTACCCCGCAGCTCCTCGAGCGGGCGCGTGCAGAAACGTAGTGCGGCATGGGCGAGTGCGGCACGGGTCGCAGGGTCCTCTGCGATCTCCAACTTTAGCCGCCCGCGCTCGGCGGCGAGGAACCCGCGCAGCGTCCAGTCCTTGCCGTTCACATGGCCGAAGAACGTGCCGGCGACGGTGAACCAGACCAGCGGCTGGAGTAACGGCGGACAGTCCTCTGCACCGCGCAATGTCTCGCGGCCAACGCCCGGAAGGTAGAGAAGCGGCACAGACTCTTCGGGCAAACCCAAGTCGGGCAGTGCTCGGGCCACCGCGGCACGCAGCCACACCGCCGGGCCGGTGCGCGTCTCGGGATCGTAGTCACCATAGGTCAGCAGCTGCGGTAGTCGCTCGCGAAGCGTGGGGATGAGCGGCGCAAACTCCCGATTCGCGTCGCACCAGACGATGGCTTCTGGGGGCGCCTCGGCCGCCGCATTGTAGCTCCCGGCCTCTTCCAGGGCAGCGATCAGGGCGTCGAGCGGTGTCGTCACGCGGTGCCCTCCGTTCGTTTCGTCGCTGCCTCGTGCGCCCCTTCGCGCGCCGCGCGCTTCTCGGCCAACGTAGTGTGGTGATCGTTGATACGCTCGCCCTTGAACACCGGATACCAGGGCGCGGACGGCACGTCCTTGCCGCGGTCCTTGGTCCACCTGATCTTGGGCGTGTCGCGCAAAACGCCGGCGATCACGAAAGGCCGGATATTCATCCGCACGCCGTCGTCCAGGTCCGGGTCCCAACCGAGCGGTTGCGCGTGAAGCGGCTTCCAGCGGACGAAGATGTCGTAAGGGTCCTCGCCCTCAAGGATACGCTCCAGCATTTGCTGAAGCTCGCGCGCCTTCTCGACGCGAAGCTCATTTTTTTCCGCTTTGGCACGAGCGATCCAGTCGCCGAGCACGGTGTAGGTGAGCTTGCGGAGCGTCGCGGTATCGAAGCGGTGATAGTGAACGAAGGCGGAGAAGCCGTCCTTCAGCCCGTCCCAGATGTGCCATAGGAAGGGACGTTGATGGAACAGGGCGCAATGCTGGCGGAACGCGCGATCACGCAGCCAAGCTTCGAGCGATGTGTCCCTGGTCGGTTTATTGTTGAAGCGCTCATCGGCTTCGGCGACCAAGCGGCGTTCCACGGTATCGGACCACTCGCCACCGAACGCTACTGCGAGATAGCCGCGAAGGCGCTCGGCGAGCGGCCGTTCGCCAGCCACTGCGGGAAGGCACAGAATTCCATCAGCATCTGCCGGCGGCAAGGTCGCCGCCTTGGCAATCCATTCCTGAGCCTCGGCCGAAAGGCGCATTTCGGAGTCGGTTTCCGCCGGCCAGCGATAGCCCGCCAGGCGGGCGAGGGCGACGTGCAGCGTCGTTCCGGTTTCCGCCTTCGTTGGATGGCCGTGAAACAGCCATTGGGTCGGGTCGTCAGAGTAAGGCTCGGGCAAACCATTCGGAAATTGTTCTCGCGCAACTAACTGCCAGTGCTTTAAGTCGAATGGCACCTTTCCTAGCGTGGTTGTTGCGACTTGAAATTTGCTGTTTATCTTTCGGACTTCCGAGGCGTATTTTTCTGACTTAAGAAACGCATAGATGGCTGGCAAATGTTTATCGTCTTCCGCAATAAATACTGCTGCAGAATTATCGTAAACACTTCCCACATAGACACATGCAGGTAAGTTGCCCATCCAGGAAACCGAGATTCCTATTTTACCCCATGCAGGCTTGCCACAACGCCAACCGACAACTTTCTTTCCAAGACGCTCGTATTCTTGAACAATGCGATCCATCGGACCACCATCGTCTCGGTTAGCACTTACGTAATGCAATCCAGAGAAGTCCGATCCCCGCCTTGGGGAAGAACTGTGGAGTCTCCAGTATTCAGTAATAATAGGTTCCCAGAAATATAATCTTAGCCTCACAATATCGATTGTCTTGGCACCTTCTATTGGTTTAGCATACTTTGAAAGAAGAGGAAGTTCTTCTTGTCGTTCAGCAACAACGATAATTGAGTCTGGATTCTTCAGCTGGCGGTATTGGCGCTTAAGCGTAGGGTGGCTCGAAATTAGCTTGCACTGTTTCTCGGCCGGATCTGCCGTTTTGCTTACGTCGAACCCTGCAAAAATCGTGTCGGCGTTTGGTCTTGACGCAGAAAATGCCAGTAGCGCGGTGTTAACAACCTCACCCGTTATAGTTTCGAATGCCCGAGGGCCAAGAGGGGCAACAAAATGTAGAGCACATGCGTTCAGAATATATCGGCGAAATAACTCGAATGTTCCAAGGAAAAGAGGTTCTTGCTTAATTACGCTACAAACAGTTCCTTTGCTTTCCGAGAGTCGCAACATTTTCACTATCATCGCCGTGCATAGGTCCAGCTCAGCCGGCGAATAGTGGTCAACAAGAAACCTTGCCAATGGCGTATTTTGACGTGCTGCTCCAAGGTAGGGAACGTTCGTAGCCTGAAGAGTGTAGCGCCTGTGTAGCAACGAAACGGCATCGGCCATACCGCGTGCTGCGATGGCGCCCTCAGCGCGTTCCGGCTCGGCCGCCCGTGCGCGCTCGATCAACGGCTCGAGCATTTCCTCAATGCGCGCGACGCGCACCGGATCGGCCAGGTCACCACCGGTCGGTTCGATCAAGCTGCCGAGCAGCGGTGCCTGGGCGAACAGATCGTGGAGGACTCCCAGGGCGCGCGCGAGGTCTGCGTTGCTGTTCGAAAGCCCGACGAATTCCGCCTTCGGCAGCGGCGGTGGCGCCCCGACCCAGGCGATGTGGGGCAAAGGCAGGGACTGCCAGCCGCCAATGCGCCAGGCGGTCAAGGCCACGGCGAAGGCGGCAATCTGCACGCAGCGGCCGTCGATTTCCAGGCCGTGCAAATTGTCACGCAAAACGGCGGCGACGGAATCGGCCGGGGAGAGGCTTTCTTCAGCCTGACGCAGCGCTGCCAGGATCGCCAAGGCCTCGGTCAGAAAATGCCCCGACCCACAGCAAGGGTCGAGCACGGTGATGTCCTTGGCTTCCGTCGGCCAGCCCGGAAATGTGCCAGCCGCCGGCCGCCACCTACCGTCCTCCTTGACGAAACGCAGCATGTCGAAGCTGTAGCCGGGAGGGGCGCAGGCCTCGCGCAAAGTCGCCTCGTCGGGGGCATTGGTCGCCAGATCAGGTTTGGTCACCAAAACCTTGCCCGCCCACCATGCGCCGAGCGTGTTGTGCAGGAGAAACCGCACCATGTAGGGTTCGGTGAAAAGCTGCGTGACCGCCGGCAATTCATTCTCGCCGATCTTGCGCCCCGAGCGGTTCACGGCGTCCTTCTCCGCCGCACGCCAAAATTGATATGTCCATCCCAGGCTGTCCTCGGCGTGGAATACAGCCGCATCCAATCCGGTTACGAGTCGTTGCAGGGTCTGGGCGTGTTCCGGTGCGAAGGACAAGGCCAATACCGGATCGTTTGGCTGGAACACCGCCGGTAGCATGGCTGCAGCATAGCGCTCGGCGACCGCCCAGCCGTCGGGTAGCCCTTGCTCGACGGCAAGCTCATGACAGTCCTGCAAGCTCACCGGAACGTCATGTTCGGGATGGCGGAGAAAATCGCGTTCCGCGAGAAACCGGGCGAACAGCATACGGTGCCAGTGGGCATAGGCTGTCGCCTCGATGAGCTGACGCGTTTCCTGCCGATCAGTGGTGCGATCGAGCGCGTCGCCGAGCGCGCGCCCGTGTGCCCGCAGCCGACGACGCAGCGCCTTTGCATTTTCGTCCAGATGGGCCGGTGCTTTCGCCTCGGATATGCCGAGCCGGCGGATGGCATCCGCTACCCCCCGTTCAGCGACCTCCCGCGCTTCACGGACGACCTTCTCCAGGGTGCGGCGCAGCGATGTGGCGAGATACCGATCCGTCATCGCTTACACCTTTGGGATCACAGGACCGTCGGCGAGCGCCGCTTTGATCCGTTTGCGTAGCGTTTCAAGCCAAGTATCGAGGTCCGCCTCGCTCTTCAGCAGCCCACCGGGCAAGGTCACGGTGCGCGCCGTCGGTTCCAGCAGGGCCGCAGCTTGGGCGAGTGCCTCCTCGATGCGCGTCGGCAATGCCTTCGTCATGTTGTCCCACTCGGACAGGCCCCGCAGCGACAGGGCGCCGGCGATGGCGTCCGGCGTATCCACCGTCGGCTTTTCCACCATCAGCAGGCCGACGTCTCGCCTTATGTCGTGCTTTTGCTCCGGTGTAAGGCGGTTCCAGGTGGCATCATTGGCAAGCCGTTCCCCCCCAATCTCCCACGCCTTCTCCCAGGCGGCATGCGCCGCATTGAGGTGCGCACGTAGCGCATCAGCCGCCGCGGCAACGATGGGCGGGACGGGATCGGGATCAGCGAGCAGACTGCGCTCTTGCCGCACCGTCTCAAGATCGCTCGCCCGGTCGGTCGCGCCGAGTTCCACCAGGCGTTGGGCCAGGTGCCAAGACGGCAGGCGCTTGTCAATTTTCTGCGCCGCCGCCCGCCAATCCTTGAGTTTCGCCCGCAAAGTCTGGGCGTCCGTGGCAAGCGCGACCAGAAGATCGTTGCCGGACAGCGTCCGCAACGTGGTGATGTTGGGCACCTGCTCAGCCTCGGGCGCTGGGGGCTCGCCGCCTGCGGACTTGGCCAAGGACTCCAAGCGATCGAGCAGTGCCGTTAGGGCGAAGGCTTCCTGACCCTTCTCGAAGGGCACACCGGCTTCCGTTAGCAGGCCAGCCACCGCAAGCCGTTGGGTGACGGTAACGACCGTCGTTTCCGCCCGGAAGGTGCACGGGCCAATCTTGGCCCTTGGTAGATCGGGCAGAGACACCGGCTTACCGTCCTCTCCGGTCACGCGAACTAGGCCGGCATTTGCAAGAACGGTGAGCGCACCATCGACCGCGTCTTGCGGCCAGCCATAATCCAAGCCGGTAAACTTGGCCCGGAGATCAGATCCTTTGCGTCCCGGGCCGAGGTCGGCCAACAGCGCCTTGCAAACAGGGTGCGCTTCAGGTGCGTTAGCATGATCGACAGCCCTTAACGCGTCCGGGTCTTTTCGACGCGCGCGGTCGAGCACCTTACCCCAACCCGCGTGATCGCCATCGGCAAACTTCGGGTAGAGGCGCGCCAGGGCATTCTTGGCCGCTTCTTTTACGGCCTCGGCCGATGTCCCAGTGATTGTTTGCCCTCCAGCCTGCATGATACGCGCCTGGGCTACAGCTTCTTCCAGGATTTCCCGGGCGGCGGCAGCCGCCTTGTCGGCGCGCGACTGCATCGCGGATTGCGCCTCGCGCCCGGCGTCAGTTTGCGGCACGCCCTTAATTTGAATGACGTGCTCAGCGGCACGCTGAGTTGTCAGGGCTCGTGCGAGATCCTCGCGCCGGTGATGCGGAATCAGAAGATGGATTGTCGCATCGGTTGCGGGCGCCGCCGCGATCTCCTTCTCCACGGCGCCGATGTCTTCGTCCCATCCGTTATGGAGGCGCAAGATCACGCCGTCTGATGGGGCCTTTTCATCGTGCTGAAGTCGGTGAATACGACGCTGTTGTCTGCTCGCGCCGTGAGGCACGGACGCGGCGCCAGCGAGGGCGCTATCGATCGCCTGATCGAGGAGGTCACGCCGCCTCCGGCTTATGGCCGATGGGTCGGCGAGAACCGCCTTCTCTTCGGCACGGTAGGCTGCTTCCCACTCAGCGCTTTCCTTTGTCTGTAAGCGCCATTCGCCGGACACCTCGATGACGGCGCCATCATCCTGTAGCTCTTGCAGAAGCGCAGGGACTTTTCGGCGCAACTCTGGCTCGCCAGCCAGATCTACGACGAGCAGGTCGGCTATCGTCTCCGCCTGGGTGCGCACGCCGTGATGGTCGGCCTCTGGGGCAATCCGGCCCAGCATGTAGACCAGCATCAGAATCCTTGCCTTCAGCGGATCGTCGCCGTTTCCGGCGCGAAGCGCCTCGATTTGGTTTCGGGTTTCGGCGGGCAGAAGCCCGGCGTTAAAAGCTTCCGTTGCGAAGCGGCTGTACAGGAAATCCGCGGGCACCGCGTGACCGAGAGGCCGGTCCGCATAGGTGCGTGCCGCATCCAACGTGGTGCGGAGCTGACCTCGCAATGTTCCTCCCAAGCCGGTCCGGTCCAACTCCCGCAAAATGCGTTCCCAAACACGTCGCCGCGAGGGGAGCAGTGGCCAATCGAGTACTGCGTCGCCTTCATCCTGGACCGTGTGAGCCAAGCGACTACCCCGCAGATGGCGACTGATTTCGCCGGAATGCTGCTCCAGCATCTTCCTGATTTCCGGCTCAGCCGAAGGTTTCTTGCGCAGCACGGTCTTGCGGATCACGGTATCTACGTCGGCTTCGCCGAGCGCGATCTGCACCGGGAAACGATCGAGAAGCTTTTGCAGGTCCCTCACATCGCTCAGGGCTTGTTGACCTGTCGCCACGAGCAGGACGCGACCATCGAACCGGCTGGAGAGACGCTCGGCGATGGTTTGAATTTTCAACGTGAGCGCCGGGTCTTGACGAATGAACTGCTGAACCTCGTCGAGCACGATGAGCGTGAGGGGCAACTCCTTGCGCCCGAGCATCAGGGCCTGTCGCCCCATATCCTCCAGCAAGCTCACATCGACGGGCGGCGGTTCCGGGAATTGGGTTTGCAGTTTTGAACTCAGCTCATGGGCGTCGTTTGCGAGATCCGGCTTCGCTTTGAGCACAGCTGCGGCGAAGCGAGGCGAAAGAATAAAATTACGGATGTCCACCTCGAACGTGCTGCCGAGGTAGTTACGAACATCGTCAAGGATATCGAGACTGGCCAGCCAAAGGGCCACCTGGGCGGCACGAAGGTCAGTCGGCAGACCCACAGCACGCAGAATGATCCCAAGCGTTGCCTCCGCCGGATCGGTCGGTCCGGTGCCGAGAGTGTCGCCTGCTGCAACCGCACCGCCCATCCGCGTAGTGGCGGTGCGCAACTCCTTCAGTGGGGCTGCAACTTCGGGAGGAAGATGCGGAATCAGCCCTTCCGCGGTGGCCCCATCGGGAAACTGGATATTGGTCCAAAGGGCTGCGAGCATGCTCGCAAGGTGGGATTTACCGGATCCGTAAAAGCCGGAAATCCAGACAGCCGGCGCATTGCTTCCTTTCCCTGCAGAGGCCAGAAATGCCTCCAGGATACGCGCCAGCCCGTTCGCATAGGCGCCGTCACAAACAAACGTCGAAAGCTCGCCGCGAAGCGTCTCCATCGCCTCGTCCGACGGCGGGAAGGAAATCTTCGCAACGCCTTGGTTCGCAAGCCGATATTGGTTGGGATCCGTCTGGAATGTATCTTTGTTCAACATAGGCATCGCCGGCCTCTCACAACGCGTTTTCCGGTGGGATTGGCACGGCGTGGTAATTCCAGCCATCCCTTGCATCGAGAAGGCGGTAAACACCGCCGCTGTGTTTTCCTGGAAAGCCGATTAGCATACGGCCCGGAATTGCCGCTGCGACGTGGCTGAGAAGCGTGGAGATGCGAACCAAGCCAAACAGTGCACCGCATCCATCGACCGCTAATACATCGCTAGCCGAGCATGTCTCCAGTTCTTTGCGAATAGTGCTCGCCAAGTACTCTTCGTATTCCGGAAGCAACCCGCGAATCTCCTTTGGCTGACGCAGGAGCGGTTCGAAGAATTCGTGTGTCGCAATCCATCGCCCGAAGGTGGGCGCAATGTCGACTTGGTGCCATCCGTGCCCCGCGGCGATGGTGGCGTGCTCAAACTCGCTCAGGCGAGCCGTCAAACGCCGCTGCATTGTCTTATCGTACCAAACGATCCAAACCCGCCCAGCCGGTGACACGTCGTTTTGCCAGGGGAGTTGGACATGGCGCTGATAGGCACGGAGGATGTCATCGAAGCTGTGCAAGTTCCGAAACCCCTAGTGTTGTCGACATCGGCTGGCGAACGGAGACCTCCAGAACATCACCAGCCGACCGTACGCGCGCTAGGCCGTGGCCCTCTGCCTGGCGCAGCAGATCGAAGGCCCGGTCCCTCGACACGTCGAGGACTTGCATCCAGCCCGAATCGAGGAGTGCCGGCCCACCAAATCCGCATACCGTTGCGATGAGCGCGGCATAGGCTGCGGTGCAAGGAGTCGGCTCGGCCCGCACGCGTTGCTTCTTAACCGCCCCACGCAAGTGACCGCTCTGCGTCCAGGTGGACGCGCAATTTTGGGCCAGGGACTTCAGCATCTTAGGGCTGAAGCGGCCCGGAAATCTTTGTTCGAACACCGAAGCAAAGGCGGGCCACCGTACGGCTATGCCGACCGGAGCATCAAGGACGGGTTTCGCCGTATCGCGCAAGAGCGGATCGCGAGCCAGAGCGCAGAGAAGGGCAAAAATGGGCCGCCCTGTTGGGTCCAGCTTCCACAGTGCCACGAGCGTTCTTGTGATCGCCGGCATTGCTTCGATGGAATACAGTGCGTTCAGGTGGCGAAACGTCAGATGACGGGTTGATTCCGTCCGTTTGTTCAAGATGTTGGCATCGACGATCAAGGAGCGCGCTCGCGTCGGGGTCGCCTCGGGGCAATCCAGGTAAGCGCTTATCTCCTGAAGCATCATGGTCTTAGATTGATGAGTGCCCCCACCGCCGACTCGGATGCCGAATTCCTCCGCTTGTCGAAGGTCGGCGTGCGGCATAAGCCAGTTGTCGGGTGAAGGATCAATGACTTCCAAGACTGTCTCTTTCGGTTCAATCGCTTTCGAAAATTGCTGCACCCGTGGTCGCCCCGTCCTGGTGTTTGTGGAGCCGTAGCGGTCCGCCCTCAGAATCGGCGTCCTTACCAAGCCGAAAGATTTTCTGACATTCGGCGTCGAGCACACCGTCCTTCACGAGGTCGTCGACATATCCGCCGAGTACGAAGTTAGGATTGATCTGAATAAGTGGCGTCGGCCAGAAATACTGCTGGCCGTACACTTCGTCCACATACACCTTTATGTCGGGCGCATCGAGCTTGGTGAAGCCGCGCGAAAACCGTTCGTAGTCGGCGATTACTCGGTCCCTGAACTTGAAGACGTCCATTAGATCCTCTTCGCCCCCTGTCGCTCATCACCCAACTAGGCGTTCCCCCGCCTTGCTCAGCCGAAAGCCCTGTCCATAGGCCCGTTAGAGGTGCGAGCCTCTTGGTGACGGCTTGCCACGTCGCCCAATCCTTACGGACCTTCCCACCCGCAGTGTGCCGTACGATGGCCAAAGCTGCGATACTCGGTGCGCCTGTGTTTGGTATACTTAGGTGACAAAAATTCCCTGTTTTCGAGAACAACCTTCATGGTACTATACCCACATCCTAAGGCAAGCCCTCTTGCCACAAAGGGCAGAAGTATACTTTCATGCACTGAATTCTCAAAATGGAGGATTTTCTGTCAGTGCGATATACCTCTCTCTCATCTGAGCCCAGAATGAGACGAAGCGCCGGAAGAGACAAGCTCGCCAGCGTCCTGCGCCGCGCTGGCGACTTGGTGACCATTGAAGATGCCGCTGGAGCTCTCGGTGTGTCGCGGCAAGAGGCGGCAAAGACCCTGTGGCGTTGGAGCCGCCAAGGCTGGCTCAGGCATTTGCGGCGCGGCCTCTACGCCCCCGTTCCACTCGATGCGGTGTCCCAGGAACAGGTTCTCCCCGAGCCGTGGATTCTCGTCCCGGAGCTTTTTGATCCAGCGTACATCGGGGGTTGGTCAGCAGCCGAGCACTGGGACCTGACGGAGCAGGTGTTCCGCAGTGTGCTGGTCTATACGGCGCGACCGGTAAGGCCGCGTGAGCAGACGATTCAGGGCATCCCCTTCGTTCTAAAACGTGTCAAACTCGACAAGATCTTTGGTGTCCGTCCTGTCTGGCATGGGAAGGTAAAGGTCCAGGTTTCTGATGTTCACCGGACGGTCGTCGACATGCTGGACGACCCACGCGTCGGCGGCGGCATCCGGCACGTAAGTACTTGCCTCAAGAACTACCTAGCATCAAAGCAAGCCGATGTGCCCAAGCTCATCAAGTATGCTGACCGGCTTGGCAATGGCGCGGTTTTCAAGCGAATGGGTTTCATCCTGTCACAAATGGATGCGGATGAGGAGCTCTTGGAGAGCTGCCGTTCGCGTCTCACCACCGGCAACGCCAAATTGGATCCGGCTCTGCCATGCCGCAGGCTCGTAAAGAAGTGGCGCCTCTGGATCCCGAAGACCTGGGAGGAGACGCCGCCACGTGATTGACCGGCGTGAAATTCTCGAGCTTGCTGGCGAGCTCGGCCTTCGCCCGGATATTGTCGAGAAGGACTACGTCCTCGGATGGCTACTGGCTGGTATTGCCGCCCATTCCGCGCTCGGCAACGCCTGGGTCTTCAAGGGCGGCACTTGTCTCAAGAAGTGCTACTTCGAGACTTACCGTTTCTCGGAGGATCTGGATTTCACGGTCGAGGATGACGGCCAGCTGGACGAGGAATTCCTTCGCGACGCGTTCGGCGAGGTTGCGGAATGGATCTACGACCACACTGGTATCGAGATTCCGGTCGACCAGCTTCGCTTCGAGCTTTACCGGAACCTGCGGAACGCCCTCAACTGCGAGGGACGCGTTTACTACCGCGGTCCTCTCCAGCCCGGCGGTAGTCTCCCCCGGATCAAACTCGATCTCACTGCCGACGAACGACTGGTGCGTCCGCCCGACCAGCGGCTTGTCGCCCATCCTTATACGGACGGCCCTGAAGACGGCATAACCGTCCGCTGTTATGCGTTCGAGGAGGTGTTCGGCGAGAAGATCCGTGCCTTGGGCGAGCGTGCTCGACCAAGGGATCTTTATGACGTTATCAATCTCTTCCGGAATGAAGAGTTCCGTCCAGCCGCGTCGTCGATCCTCGACGTCATCCGAGAGAAGTGTGATTTCAAGGGCGTACCGGTTCCGAGCCTTACAGCGCTCGAGAGGTTCAGAGATGAGCTGGCAGGTGATTGGAAGGCCATGCTCGGTCACCAGCTGCCGACACTCCCGCCTTTCGAAACGTTCTGGTCCGCGCTTCCAGAGTTCTTCGCATGGCTTGAGCGGGGCACGATACCCGCCGTTCCGGCAGGAATCCAGATCGGGGCGGGCGAAGAAGTGGTGCGTGCGCCGGCAAGAGGTCTTGACGTGGGGGGCGGCAGCGCCGGTGTCCTTGAGATCTTTCGGTTTGCGGCTGCCAACAGGCTGTGCGTTGACTTGAATTACGGCGGATCTGTGCGTCGGGTCGAGCCGTATTCTCTGCGCAGGACGCTTGACGGGAACTTGGTTTTGCACGCCCTCCGGGCTGATACCGGCGAGCACCGGAGTTATCGTGTCGACCGGATACAAGGGGCTAGGGCGACAGACCAGGCGTTCGTCCCGAAATACGCGATCGAATTGACGCCCATGGGACCTCTGCCGGTGTTGCCGACGACGAGAGGAACTGGGGTAGCGCGACCCTCGGTTCCCAGAACATCCCGGAGGTCGACCCGCCATTCAGGACCGGTTTACGTCTACGAGTGCGGGATATGCGGTAAGAGGTTCAAGCGCACAAAACAGGACTCCCGCCTGCGACCACATAAGACGAGGGACGGCTGGCAATGCTCCGGACGGACTGGGTGGCTGGTCGATACGCGATATTGATCTTCGCTGCATGCAAAAAAATGGGTGAGTTGAGCGACGCATATAAACAAAGATGGCCAGTGCTCCAGCGCGCACGCCAAATACTGGAATCCATCCTCAAAGACGTCGTAGCAGCGATCGAAGACAAGACGTTGGTACGAGCTGATGTGCGCTCTGTCCGTATTAAGGATCTTCCCAGCCTTGAGCGAAAGTCCCAAGAGAATGGATGGAAGGCGGCCGAAGCCCTATCGCGCTGCGGCGACCTTATTGGGGGGCGAGTGGTCTGTAACAATATCGAAGACGTCTACCGATTCGCCGAACTGTTGAAAGAGCGTCTTCCAAGTCCATTCGGCGAATTTGAGGTGCAGGACTACATCAAGAACCCCATCGACGGCGGCTATCGGGCGCTCCACGTGAACTTCAGGCTGGATGTCGGTGAGCATCCCTTCAAGCCGGATCTCGTGCCTTGCGAAGTGCAAATTCGCTCGAGCCTTCAGGACGCCTGGGCGGAGCTGTCTCACGACGACATCTACAAACAACCAGACCTTCCTGAGGACCTGCGCGCAAGGGCTAATGACCTCGCGGAGGTATTGGCAGCTGCGGACAAGATCGCGAGCGATATCCGCTTGCGGGTGAGGCAAGAAACCATTCCCCCGGTGCAACGTCCTGACCTTGCTCGCGTATCACAGGATGGGCTGGCGTTCATTTTCAAGGATGTTTTTGGCCGGTCGCCACCTGACTACGTAGTCAGGCGGGGCCTAAACCTCTGCCGCGATCTCGGTATCGTATCTCTGGAGCAGCTTCCCGAGGTCCTGGGGCGCGGGGAATTTCGGGACAAAGTTGCAGAGGCTTATCGGTCGATCATGGGAGTGTCAATCGGGGTTGAGGATGTCTTTCTCGCCTCGCTGTACGCACTGGCCAAAGGCGATTCCCGAGCGATAGCGCAGGTCCGACGTAATGCTCGCCGCGAGTGGCGCGAGATAGAACAGTTTGCGAGAAGGGAGATGCTTGCCTCGCTGCCTCCAACAATCGAAGAGCTAATAGCTCGGTTGGAAGATACAAGCGCTGAAGCTGACGTCGAAGGGTGGGCGGAAGCCCTAGGAGCTACCGGTGAATGCGGCATTTGCGGCACGATGATTATTGACCCCTTCTCTTTTGCGGAGGCCGCAGTGCAGCACTATGAAATATCCGGAGATGACGCCGACGATGCCCACGAGCGAATCGAAACAGCCATACGTGCATCCGGAGTTGAGATCGGCGGATGGGGCGATGGTTCTCTTTGCGCCTACCACAACGAGCAAGCAGCGAAAGACGACTGAGATCGTCTGGAGATGAGGTAATCGGGTTGGCTCTTGGGTGATGAACCGGTGACGGCAGGGTGGTTGTCCTCCAAGCTGGCGCGTACGGGGTCGGAATAGTCCGCCCCAAGCAAGCTGTGCAAGAGGAGGACAACCATGAAGCATTATGTGGGATTGGACGTTTCATTGAAAGAGACGTCGATCTGCGTCGTCGATGAGAAGCGCAGCGTGGTGAAGGAAGGGAAGGTGGCGTCGGAGCCGGAAGCGATTGCCGGTTTGCTCGAGCGAACGGGTCTTCGGATCGAGTTGGTCGGATTGGAAGCCGGCTCCTTGGCCCCGGCGCTCTATCATGGGCTTGTCGCCTCGGGGCTTCCGGCCGTGTGCATCGACGCACGTCACATGAAGGGGGTAACGGCGGCGATGCCGGTGAAGACGGACCGCATCGATGCCCGCAACATCGCCTGGGCGATGCACACCGGCTGGTACAAGGCAGTCCACGTCAAGAGTTTCGGCACGCACAAGCTGCGGATGGTTCTGCGCAGCCGGAAGTTCCTGGTGAAGCTGCGCGTCGACGTCGACAATCACATTCGCGGGGTTTTGAAGGCGTTCAATCTCAAGGTTGGCAAGGTCTGCCCGAAATCTTTCGAGAAGCGGGTGCAGGAACTCGTCGCCGGCGACGGCGACATCGAGGCCGTCATCGAAACCCTTCTGGATACCCGAAGGGACATTCTCCGGCGGCTTGACGTGCTGCATGGGATGGCTCTTTCCGCCGCTAAGGGGGATGAAGTGTGCCGCCGACTGATGACCGTGCCGGGCGTCGGCCCGCTGACCGCGTTGGCGTTCTGCACCGCGGTCGAGGACCCGCGGCGTTTTGCCAAGTCATCCCTGGTCGGCGCCTACCTCGGCCTGACGCCCCGGAAGTACGCGTCCGGAGAAACCGACAGAACGGGCCACGTCAGCAAGTGCGGCGACCGGATGGTGCGGTCGCTCTTGTGCGAGGCGGCGAATGTGCTGCTCACCCGGGTGAGTAAGTGGAGCTGGCTGAAGCGCTGGGGCATGGAGGTGATGAGGCGCCGCGGCAAGATGCGGGCGCAGGTGGCAGTCGCCCGACGACTGGCTGTCATCATGCATCGTATGTGGATGGACGGGACCGACTTCCGTTGGTCCAAGGACGTCGCCCCGGAAGCGATCACGGCATAGAAAGGGGAGAAAAACATCAGGGTTCCGCTTCGCCGGGAAGCGTCCGGCAGGGACGCAGGGGCTTGGCGACATCGACGAACCTTCTGTGGCGTAGACCCGGATAAGAGTCAAACGACCACGTATCTTTGGAGATTGATGTGCCGGTTCCCGATCTGGCCTCAACTTGCGGCGGCTCCCAACATCGCGCATGGGGCGCCGACTGCGGAAAGAAGAACGAGCCCTGCCCGGTTCGCAACCGGCCGATTGGTAGCCGGCTTGGGAGACAAAACCGTTGACATGAGCCAACCCGATTAAAGAAGACGGTTCGACCCCGGCTCTTCTCCCTCCAGATCTCACTCTGGTAGAAGGCTCATCTCAATGACTTCGATCGCGGGTTCGCCCATGAGGAGCGACACCCACTCCGCCGCCGCCTTCACAGGGTCGGCGGCGAGGTGGCGTAGCGGACGGAGGTCTGGACCTGGGTGTGGCCGAGGCGCTTTCCGATTATGGGCAGATGCTCGCCGAGTGCGACGGCCCCGGAGACGAAGGAACGACGCAGGTCGTGGATGCGCAGATCACTGGGGAGATCTCGCGCGCAGCGGGATGATGTTGTCGCCTGACTTGGGGGTGCCTGACAGTGCCGAAGCGATGCGCCCCACCACGTGGTCGGCTGCCGCCCGCAAAGGATCGGTGTGCTTCGAGACGTACCGTCCCGTCATGGCCAGCGTCTTGTGGCCCAAGAGGTCGCGGACCATGAAGGCATTAAGGCCGGCCTGGCCGGCGTAGGTGCCGACGGTGTGCCGCAGATCGTGCATGCGCGCGCCTTCGAGCTTCGCACGGCTGCGGACGCGCCGCCATGCGCGATTGACCTGTTCATAGGTCATCGGGCGACCAGTCGCCTCGTCGATCCATACCGGGCCTTCCGGCGCCCGCGTGGGCACGGACGCCAACAGAGCCAACGCCGGGGTGGCAAGCGGCACGGTGCGCGCGCCGGCCTTGGCGTCCGGCAAGCGGATCACGCCGCGATCGAGATCGATGTACTCCCAACGGAGATTGAGGATTTCCGAACACCGGCAGCCGGTGAAGGCGAGCATCTTGATGATCAGGATGGCGGCGGGGCGCTCGATGCCCTCTCGCTCCATCTCGGTCAGAACCTCGCCGAGGCGCGAGAGCTCCTCGTCGATCAGGAACCGCTCGCGCTTGCTCTCGCGGTTGCGCTTGATGTGCCGGCAGGGGTTGGAGCCGTCGGGGCGCAGTCCCCACAGCTCGGCAAGGTTGAACATCTTGCTCAAGGCCGCGACGACCCTGTTGGCCTCGTAGGGCGCCGCCCGCATGCGCGAATGCAGATTGGCGATGTCGGCGCGGGTCACGGACTCGATGGGCCTCTGCCCAAGCGCCGGCTTGATCTTGGTTTCGACCATGCGGTGGACCTGGGCCCGCGTGCTCGGCTTGTTGTGGACGTCGACGTGCTCGGCCAAGTACCGATCGCACAAGTCGGCGATCGTCACCGCGTCACGATTAGCGCGCCTTTGCTCGGCCGGGTCTTCGCCACGTTCGATGGCGGCGAGCATTTGCCGGGCCATGCGCCGCGCTTCTTCGGGCGTCAGCACCCCATGGCGTCCGAGCGTGATCTTGCGCGGCCGTCTCTGGGCGTTGCGGTATTGGACGACATACGCCTTGACGCCGCTCGGCTTGACGCGGAGCCCGAAACCAGGGAGCTCCTTATCCCAGATCCAGCGCTCGCATCCGCCCTCCGCGGTCAGGGTCTCGACGAGCCGTTTTGTGAGTTTCACCTTTCTCTGTGCCATCACCCTTCTCCGGTTCCCCCGCTCCCCGGGGGAGCACCGGGGGAGCAAGAGGGAAGGAAACGCTACGGGAGAGAGTGTGCCCAAGAGAAGGACGCAAGTCCAGAAAATACAATAGAAACAGCGCGTTATCGTAATTCTGCGGAGTGTCTCGAAACCCCGCGAAACGGCCCCCTATTTACTCAAAATCTGTTGTCCGCAAGGACGTGCCTGTTCGAGTCAGGCCAGGGGCACCAGGCTTTTCGGAGTGGGATCTCCGCCCCCGCTTCTCTCGTCGGCCCCCCCTTGAGCCGGGTCGCTATTTCCGGACGCACCGGTCTTTGGCACGAGCCTCGACGCTCGCCAGATCCCGAAGGATCCGTGGGTTTTCCGCTATCACCTCCAAGAGCTTCTTATCGTAGCCTCTTTGATCGCCGATGAGCTGGAGGTACTCGGCCTCGATAAACTTGTGGCCGAGAAATTCCTCTTGAAGTTCCAGAACGCAACGACATGTCTTTTCGTCGTTGCCGCGTTCCACGCATCTCTTGATCAGGGCCTCGGTCTCTTGACTCTTCGACCCCATCAGTAGGGCGCTTGCGACAAGCAAGAGAAGACAACGACGGACCCGCATGAGTCGTCCCCCGACACGTTCGTTGAATGGCGATATCATAAGATAATTCGCCCGAAGATGGTTTGCGCATCCGGCAAACCCGGAATCGCGGGATGATCCGAGACGGGGATTGCGAAGGACGGCGGCGGCCCTTCGGGGCCGCCACTTATTCCCTTGGCCGCACTCCCGTCGCCCCCGATCAGCCCCCCTTGAGCCGCGATGCGATCTCGGCGACGTGGCGGCCCTGGAAGCGGGCGATGGCGCGCTCGATCTCGCTCACCGCGCGCGAGCCGTCGGCGCTCGCCAGCGTCGAGGCGCCGTAAGGGGTGCCGCCCGCGACCTGGTCCATGGTCATCAGCTCGGGACAGGTGTAGGGCACGCCCACGACCACCATGCCGTGGTGGAACAGCGTGGTGTGGAACGAGGTGATCGACGTCTCCTGGCCGCCGTGCTGGCCGCCGGTCGAGACAAACACGCTGCCCACCTTGCCGACCAGCGCGCCCTTCTGCCAGAGCCCTCCGGTCTGGTCGAGGAAGTTGCGCATTTGCGCCGCCATGTTGCCGAACCGGGTCGGCGTGCCGAACAGGATGGCGTCGTAATCGCCGAGCTCGCCGGGCTCGGCCAGCGGCGCGGGCTGATCCGTCTTGGCGTGAATCGCCGCCAGCGTTTCGGCCGGCATCAGCTCGGGCACGCGCTTGACCGCGACCTCGGCGCCGGAGATCTCGCGGGCGCCCTCGGCCACCGCGTCGGCCATGGTCTCGACATGGCCCCAGGTGCTGTAATAGAGAACGAGAATCCTGGTCGACATGGACAACTCCTTGAATGCGAAGGGATGGGGCGGCGCGTCAGGCGCGCTCGCCCTCGGTTTCGGCCGCGCGCGCGCCGGGAAGGCGAAGCGCATAGGCTCCGTCGCCCAGCAGGCCCTGAACCAGCGACGCGAGGACGAGGAAGATCGGGTACTCCCAGCCGCCGCCCTGGGACGAAAACAGCCAGCCGTTCGACCAATGCACGAAGAAGGCCGCGCCCAGGAGCACCGGGATCAACGCCAGCGCGACCCAGCGAGCGTACAGCCCGAGGATCAGCAGAACGCCGCCGCCGAGCTCGGCCGCCGTGACCAGATAGGCGGTCCAGCCCGGCAGGCCGACGGATTCGAAGAACTGCACGGACCCCGGCATGGTGAACACCAGGATCTTCAGCAGCGCGTGCGCGATGAACATCACGCCGAGGCCGAGGCGGAGAAGAAGCGCCGCGATGGGCGCGGTGCGCGAATCGATCATGCCGGGTTACCTCGCTTTTCGTTGCTTCCGGAAAGGACGCGGCCGGACGGTTCAACGCGGGTCTCGGCCCGCCGCCGCCGTTCTCCGGCGCCCTTGAAGTTACATAACGAAACCTCTTACAAATGAAAAGTAGGTACTTTCGAGTAACCAGTTGGGCTATTCTGCCGCGAGACCAAGCATGAGGAGAGCCGCCATGTCTCCACTCGACCCGGCCCGCGCCGGCCCAGCCTCCGCCGACCCGGCGCCCGCGGTCCCGCCGCATCTGCCCGAAAGCACCATCGGCTGTCCGATGGATTCGCTGCTGCGCCTCTTGATGGGGCCCTGGACGACCTATCTTCTCTGGGTGCTCCGCTGCCACGGACCGCTACGCTTCGGCGCGCTCAAGCGGAAGGTGCCGGGCATCTCGTCCAAGGTGCTGACCGAGCGGCTGCGCATGCTGGAACGCGCGGGCGTTATCTACCGCGACCACAAGCCGACCATCCCGCCCCAGGTGAGCTATGGGCTGACCGCGCGGGGCGAGGACCTCGGCGGGGTGCTCAACGCGCTCGACGAGATCGCCCAACGCTGGCGGTCCGAGGAAGAGGCGGCGGCCCGGGCGGAAGACGCCCGGCCGCGCCGCGCCTCCGGTGGCTGAGGCCGCGGCCCCGGCGGGGGGCTACGACCTCGTCATTCGCAACGGCCGGGTGATCGACGGCACGGGCGCGCCCGCCCGCCTGGCCGACGTCGCGGTCGCGGACGGACGCATCGCGGCGGTGGGCGATCTCGCCCAGGCCCGCGCCGGGCGCGCGATCGACGCGCGCGACCGCGTCGTCGCCCCCGGCTTCATCGACGCCCATACCCACGACGACGGCGCGCTGCTCGCCACGCCCGAGATGACCGCCAAGGTCAGCCAGGGCGTGACCACGGTGATCGCCGGCAACTGCGGGGTGAGCCTCGCGCCCCTCGACCTCGCCGCGCGGGGGCTCGACGGCCCGCCGCCGCCGCTCGATCTCCTGGGCGAGACCGGGCTGTTCCGGTTTCCCGATTTCGCGGGCTATCTCGACGTGCTCGACGGCGCGCCGGCGGCGGTCAACGCGGCGTTCCTGGTCGGTCATTCGACGCTTCGCCTGGGCGCGATGGCGCGGCTCGACCGGGCGGCGGACGAGGGCGAGATCGCGACCATGCGCGCGATGCTCGACGCGGCGCTCGAGGCCGGCGCGCTCGGCCTTTCCAGCGGGCTGTTCTACGCGCCCGCGAAGGCCGCGCCGACCGACGAGGTGATCGCGCTCGCCTCGGGCATGAAAGGTTCGGCGGGCGCGATCTACGCCACCCATATGCGCGACGAGGCCGACCATGTGATTCCGGCGCTCGACGAAGCCTTCGCCATCGGCCGCGCGGCCGGCGTGCCGGTGGTGATCTCGCATCACAAGGTCCTGGGCGTCGAGAACTTCGGCCGCACGCGCGAGACCCTGCCCTTGATCGAGCGCGCCGCGCGCGCCCAGACCGTGGGCCTCGACGTCTATCCCTATATCGCGTCCTCGACCGTGCTCAACGCCGACAGCGTGGGCCAGGCCGCGCGCACGGTCATCACCTGGTCGCGCGCGCATCCCGAGTTCGCGGGCCGCGACCTCGACGCGGCGGCGGCGGCGCTCGGGTGTTCGCGCGACGAGGCGATCGACCGGCTCCAGCCCGCGGGCGCGGTCTATTTCGCGATGGACGAGGACGACGTGCGTCGGGTGCTGTCGTGCCCCCGCGCCATGATCGGCTCCGATGGCCTGCCGTTCGACGAGCGCCCGCACCCGCGCCTCTGGGGCACGTTCCCCCGGGTGCTCGGCCATTACGCGCGCGAGGTCGGGCTGTTTTCGCTCGAAGAGGCGGTGCGCCGCATGACCGGCCTGCCGGCGGCGACCTTCGGGCTTTCGGGACGCGGCGTGATTGCCCCCGGCGCGGCGGCCGATCTCGTGGTGTTCGACGCCGAGACCGTAATCGACCGCGCGAGCTTCGAGGAGCCCGCCCGCGCCGCCGCCGGAATCGAGGTGGTGATCGTCAACGGAACGCCCGTCTGGCGCGACGGCGCCACCACCGGCGCGCGCCCCGGCCGCGTCCTCCGCCGCGGCGCCGAGGGCGTGGCTTAGCGGCCCTTCCCGGCCTTCGCGAGCGCCGCGTCGCGAATCGCCGAAAGCGTCGTGCGCGTGGTGATTGCTTCCGGCTCAATGCGCAGCTCGATCACCGCGATTCGCCCGGCGGCGCGCGCGCGCTCGAAGGCGGGGGCGAATTCGGCGGTCTCGGCCACGGTCTCGCCATGGGCGCCGAAGGCGCGGGCCCAGGCCGCGAAGTCCGGGTTGACGAGATCGGTCGCGATCACCCGGCCCGGGTAGTTGCGCTCCTGGTGCATGCGGATGGTGCCGTACATGCCGTTGTTGACCACCAGGACGATGGGCGCGATGTCGTGGCGCAGCGCGGTCGCGATCTCCTGGCCGGTCATCATCATGCCGCCGTCGCCGACTAGCGCGATCACCGGCCGGTCGGGCGCGGCGGCCTTGGCGGCGATCGCCGCGGGCACGCCGTAGCCCATGGCCCCGCAGGTCGGTCCCAACTGGCTGCGGAAGCGCGTGTAGCGATAGAAGCGGTGCCCCCAGCCGGCGAAGTTGCCGGCGTCGGTGGCGATGATCGCCGCGCCGTCGGTCATGTCCCGCACGGTTTGAACGACACGCGCGAGATCGAGCGCGCCGGGCATGGGCCGGGGCTCGATCCAGGCGAGGTAGTCGGCCCGCGCGGCCGCGCGCCAGTCCTCCCAGGGCGGGGCCTCGATGGGCGCGAGCGCGCGCGCGGCGGCGGCGAACGCGCCCGGACCGGCGCAGATCGCGAGATCGGGCCGATAGACCCGGCCGAGCTCGTTCGGGTCGGGATGGACGTGGATCAGCGCGACCTCGGGGTCGGGCGGCGCGGGCAGGGTATAGCCCTGGGTGGTCATCTCGCCGAGACGCGCGCCGACGGCGAGCAGAAGATCGGCCTCCTCGATGCGCGCCGCGAGCGCCGGGTTGATGCCGAGCCCGACGTCGCCCGCCCAGCAGTCGCGGTCGTTGTCGAACAGGTCCTGGCAGCGGAACGCGGCGCCCACCGGCAGCCGGTTGGCCTCGACGAAGGCCTGCGCGTCCGCGACCGCCTCGGCGCTCCAGCCGCCGCCGCCGAGGAGGACGAACGGGCGCTTCGCGCGTTCCAGACGCGCGCGCAGATCCGCCATCGCCGCCGCGCCCGGATGGGGGCGCACCACCGTGTGCGGGCGGGTATCGGCGACGCTTGCGGTCTCGCGCAGCATGTCGGCGGGCAGGCCGAGAACCACCGGCCCCGGCCGCCCGGCGAGCGCGGTATGAAAGGCGTGGCTCAGCATTTCGGGAATCCGCGCGGGGTCGTCGATCTGGGCGGCCCATTTGGCGTCGCCCGCGAACATTTGCGCAACGTCGATCTCCTGGAACGCCTCGCGGCCCAGCATGCCGCGATCGACCTGGCCGACGAGCAGGATCATGGGCGTCGAATCCTGGGCCGCCGTATGCACGCCGATCGAGGCGTTGCACGCCCCCGGCCCCCGGGTGACGAAGCAGATCCCGGGCCGGCCCGTGAGCTTGCCATGGGCCTCGGCCATGAAGGCGGCGCCGCTCTCCTGGCGGCAGACGATCAGCCGGATCGCCTCGCGCGCGCCGTAGAACGCATCCAGCACCGCGAGATAGCTCTCGCCCGGCACGCAGAACGCGGTGTCGACCCCGTGTCCGCGCAGGGCATCGACCAGGATCTCGCCGCCCGTGCGCGGCTTCGGCGCAGTGGTCATCTTCCGCATCCTCCCTCGGATTGGCCGTCGCGGCGGAACGCCGCAGCCCTTCATAGCGCCGCCCGGGGGCGCGCGCTAGACTGACGTCGGAGAATTTTCGTCCCCAGGCCGGGGGAGGGGCCGATGGACCTGTCGCTGCCCGAGGAATGCGTGCAATTGCGCGACATGGTCGCCCGCTTCGTCGCGGCCGAGATCGCGCCGGCCATCGCGGACTACGAGCGGCGCGGGGTCTTTCCCCGTCCGATCATCGAGAAGATGGGCGCCGCCGGGCTGTTCGGCGCGCCGTTTCCCGAGGCGCTTGGCGGTAGCGCCATGGGCTTTCTCGCCGTCGCGGTGATCGCCGAGGAGCTTTCGCGCCTCGCGCCCGAGTTCGGCTACGCCATGAACATGCAGTGCATGACCTGTCCGTTCACGATCTTCAACTGGGGGAGCGAGGCGCAGATCGAGCGCTTCGTGCCCGATCTGATCGCCGGGCGGCGGATCGGCATGTTCGCGCTGACCGAGCCCGGCGGCGGCTCGGACGCGGCGGGCTCGATG
Source organism: uncultured Alphaproteobacteria bacterium (assembly GCA_964531525.1). GTDB lineage: Bacteria > Pseudomonadota > Alphaproteobacteria > JAAXGF01 > JAAXGF01 > CAYYWV01. The sequence goes on from CAZHDF010000006.1 coordinate 26,052, forward strand.
CGGACCCTTGCGCGGCGCGAGGGCGACGTCTATCGCCTCGACGGGTCGAAGCAGTGGATCACCTTCGCCAACGTCTGCGACGCGGGGCTCCTGTTCGCCAAGACCGACACGGGCGCCGGGCACCGGGGAATCACCGCCTTCATCGTCGAGCCCGGAAGCGGCCCGGGGTTTGCCGCCGATCCGATCGCGCTCGCCGGGCTTTCGAACGCGCTTCGAAGCTGCGCCGTCTTCCTCGACGGCTTCGCGGTGCCGGTCGAGAACCGCCTGGGCGCCGAGGGCGAGGGATTCAAGATCGCCATGAACGCGCTCGAGTACGGCCGGCTCACGGTCTCGGCGCGGCTCGTCGGGCTCGCCCAGGCGGCGCTCGATCTCGCGACCGCGTATGCCCGCGAGCGCGTCGTCGGCGGCCGGCCGATCGCGCGCTACCAGATGATCCAGCATCTGGTCGCCGACGTGGCGGTCGGCGTCGAGGCCGCGCGGCTCATGGTCCGGCGCGCCGCCTGGACCATGGACCGGGGCGCGCGCGCGACGCGGGCCTCGGCCCAGGCCAAGTACTTCGCGGGCACCGTCGCCAAGGAGGCGGCCCGGGCGGCGGCCGAGATCCACGCGGCCTACGCGCTCGCCGAAGACTCGCCGGTCGCCAAGATCGCGGCCTACGTCAACATGCTCGCCATCGGCGAAGGCACGCCCAACGTTCAGCGCATCCTGATCGGCGAGGACGCGCTGGGTCTGCGCGACGCCAACCGCCATCCGGTGCGCAATCGCGCCGCGCGGCCGGAGGACGGGACATGAGCGGGCTCGTTATCCGCCGCGCCGAGGCGGGCGACGCGGCGACGCTCGCGCGGCTGATCGCGGCGCTCCTCGACCGGCACGGGATCGCCGCGCCCGCGGGCCTCGAAGCGGCGCTCGCGCGCGACGGCTTTGGCCCCCGTCCCCGCTTCGAGGCCCTTCTCGCCGAGCGCGCCGGCGCGGCGGTCGGCATGGCGCTTTACTATCCCGCCTGGCGGCCGAGCCTCGCCGCCCCCGGCCTGGTGATGGAGGACCTCTATGTCGCGCCCGAGGCTCGGCGCGGCGGCGTGGGCCGCGCGCTGTTCGCGGCGCTCGCGGCGCGCGCCCGGGCGCGCGGCTGCGCCTACGTCGAATGGACGGTCGAGGCCGGGAACGAAACCGCGCGCGCCTTCTACGAGGCCACGGGCGCGCGGCCGCGCGCGGGCAAGGTGAGCTATCAGATCGACGGCGCCGCGCTCGCGGCGCTCGCCGCCGAGGCGCCCGACCCGCCGGGTTGAGCCCAACGAGCCCATGAACCCGTTCATGGGCTCGTTGGCAAGCGCGACCGCGCGCCCGAGCTTATGCGAGGAAGCCTGCGTGGCGTTTGAACGCCCGACGGGCCAAAGGCCCGGCGGAAACGAAAACTCGTGAGCGCGCGCCCGAGCCCGTCGAGGGACGCACTCACGGCCCCGGGGGACGGATCGCGGGCGGCAGGGCGGCGTTGGGGAAGGGGCCGATCGCCGTCATGTCGACCTCGACCAGCGCCGGCCCGCCGCGCGCGAGCGCCTCGGCGACCGCGTCCGCCAGCTCCTCGGCGCTTTTCGCCAAGCGGTGCGCGAGGCCCGTCGCCCGGGCGAGCCCGGCGAGATCGGGGCCGCGCAGGTCGTCATAGGCGTGGCGGCCGCCGTAATGGGCGTCCTGGATCTTGCGGATCACGCCGTAGCCCCGGTCGTTCATGACGATGAGCACCAGGTCGAGCCCTTCCTGCGCCAGGGTCGAGATCTCGCCGAGGTTGAGGAAGAAGCCGCCGTCGCCGACCATCGCGACCGTCTTGCGCGGCGCGGCGCCGACCGCGGCGCCGATCGCGAGCGGCATGCCGAGGCCGATGCCCGCGGCGACCGGGTAGATGTTGTCGCGCGGGCCGAAGATCGGATACAGCCGGTTGCCCCAGGTACTGTTGTTGAGCGTGATGTCGCGCGCCCAGACCGCGTCGCGCGGGACCACGGCGCGCAGCTTGTCGCAGACCTCGGCATAGGCGCCGAGGCCGTCGCGGAAGCGCGCGGCGGTCCTTGCGCGCAGCGCCGCGATCTCGCCCGCGAAGCCGGGCTCGACCGCCATGCGCCCAGCGAGCTTCTCGGCGAGCGCGTCGAGCGTTCTCGCCGCATCGCCCCGGATGAACAGATCGTTCGCATAGCCGCGCCCGTCGGCGGCCGGGTCGATATCGATGCGGACGCGCCGTTCGGGCAGGGCGAGCGCGCCGTCGCGGGTTTCGTGCCCGCGCAGCCGCGAGCCCGCGATCACCATCAGATCGACGGTCCCGTAGAACGCCTCGACCTCGGGGGTCGCGTTGAACGCGCCGAGCGTCATGGGGTGGTCCTCGGGCAGGATTGCGCGCCCGTGCATGCTGGTGACCACGGCGACGCCGAGATCGGCGAGCCGCGCCGCCGCCGCGCCCGCGTCGATCGCGCCCGCGCCGAGCCACAGCAGGGGCCGCCGCGCCGCCGCGAGCCGTTCGGCGGCGGCCTCGAGCGCCGCCGCGTCGGGCTCGGCCGCCGGCGGCACGGGCAGGGCGAGGCCGTCGAGCGCCCCGGGCAGGGCGGCGAGCGCGGTCTTTTGCACGTCGATCGGGATCTCGACGCTGACCGGGCCCATGGGCGGGGTCAGCGCCTCGGCGGCGGCGCGGGCGAGGGTGTCGAGCAGCGTCTCGGCGCTCTCCGCGCGCCAGGCCGCCTTCGAGACCGCGCGCAGCATGGCGAGCTGGTCGGGCACGTCGTGGACCGGGCCGCGCCCCCGGCCGATCAGCGCTCGCGCCGTCTGGCCGGTGAGATGCAGGATCGGGCTGCCCGCGATCCGCGCCTCGATCAGGCCGCCGGCGGCGTTGGCGGCGCCCGGCCCGGTGCTCGTGAACAGGACGCCGAGCCGGCCGCTGACGCGGGCGAAGGCGTCGGCCATGCTGGCGGCCCCGGCCTCGCCCCGGGCGGGCACGAAGCGGATCCGGTTGCGCCGCGCGATCGCGTCCAGCATCGGCAGGTTGTGGATCGAGATCACGCCGAACGCGGTCTCGACCCCGATCTCGGCGAGAAACGCGGCGACCAGGTCGCCCGCGTCGATCGGCGTGTCGGTCATGGCTTTGCTCCCCGCTTCCGTCCAACGGCCCCGCGTCGCCCGGTAGAGTGCGGCGACCGCGTCCGCGCGTCCACCCCCGGCGTTTTCCACGCCGCGCCGGCGCATTTCCAGGACAATGGGAAAATCCCCGTCAAGTCGAGCCGAGTGAACGGCGTTCACCATATATATACCTGAGAATAATACGAAAAATTATCAGCGAAATTCTTCGGTATTGGGAAATATCCTGGGTCATTGCCGAAACCCGGAAGTGCGACGCGCCGATAGGCGCATATCGCGAGCGATGCCTTCATGTTGCGCGCCTTTTTCGGGTGGCGGCGGGTTTACCGGGCGTTAGGGGTGGGGCGCTATGGTTTCGGCTTCTTTGATCGGCTCGGGATACGGGAAGCGATGAGCGAACGGAGCGAGGACATGGGCGCGGTCGAGACCGCCTCGGCGACGGTTGCGATTTCGGAGGCTCTTTCGGGCGCTTTTTCGGTCCGGGGGCTCGATGCCGGTTCGGGGTCGAGCGCGGCCGCCGCTCCGCCGAAGGGGCGCGCGGAGCGACGGTTGGTCGCCGACGCGCCGCTCGGGCTGCGGCGGGTCGAGAGCGCCGCGCCGGCCGCCGCGCGCCGTCGCGGGAGCGGGCGCGTGCTCGCCGCGCTCGACGCATCGCTCCGGATGCTCGCCCGGCCGCTCGCCCAGGCCCTCCGGGACGCGCCCCCCGAGCGCCGGGAGCCGCGCCTGCGCGCCGACTGAGCGCGCGCCCGGTTTTCGCTTCCTTCCGTTTTTCGCCGTCGTCGCCCGCGGCTTCCGTTCGGCCTTTTCGTCCGATTTCCGTCCGCACCCGCGCGCCTTCCGGTCGCGATCGGCGTATACTGCGTGCGCCCGTCGCGCTGGGCGGCGGGGGAAACGAAAACGGGAGGCGTCATGGACGGACGGCGCGACAGACGGCCCGATGGGCTTGAGCCTGGGCTTGGACTCAAGCCGGGACGTGGCGCTCTCGCGCGGCTCGTCCGCGTGTTCGCCGTCGCGATCGTCCTGATCGCCGCCGCCTCGATCCCCGCCCGGGAGAGCGGCGCCGCGGGCGACGGCGCGAAAGGCGAGGCCGCGCCGGGTTCGTTCGCCGGGCGCTATCTGGTGGCGCTGCCCGAGATGACCGATCCGCGCTTCAGCGAGACGGTCATTTATCTCGTCGAGCACGACGCGAACGGCGCCTTCGGCCTGATCGTCAACCGGACCATGGGCGAGGTCGCGCTCGCCGATCTGCTCGATCGGCTCGGGATCGATCCCGGGAAGGCCGAGGGGAGCCTGCGCATCTATTACGGCGGCCCGGTCGAACCCGGCCTCGGCTTCGTGATCCATTCCAGAATGTATCGCACGAAGGGCACGCGTCCCCTCGGCGACCATCTCGCCCTGTCGCCCGGCGTCCCCGTGCTGCGCGATCTCGCGGCGGGGCGGGGGCCCAGGCACCGGTTGATCGCGTTCGGCTACGCGGGCTGGGGGCCGGGTCAGCTCGAGGCCGAGATCGCCCGGGGCGGCTGGGCCGTGATCGAGGGCGATCCGGGGCTGATCTTCGGCCGGGACGACGCGCGCAAATGGCAACGCGCGCTCGATCTTTTCGGCATCGATCTCTGATATCGACGAGTCCGCGCGCTTGAGCTTATGCGAGGGAAGCCTGGTGGCGCTTGAATGCCCGGCGAGCCGGGCAATCGGTCCACCGGTTCGATATCGCCTCGCCGGAGCGCTGGATTTGCGCGGCAATCGACTTAGGTTAAACAGGCAGCGAGAGAAGGGGGACAAGAACGGTGGCGAACCAGACAGCGATTTTCGGCGCGGGCTGCTTCTGGGGCGTCGAGGCGGCATTCCGCCGAATCGACGGCGTGGTCGAGACCGAGGTCGGCTATGCCGGCGGCGACCTGCCCGATCCCGACTATCGCGCCGTTTGCGCCGGCCACACGGGGCATGCCGAGGTGGTGCGCGTCGTGTTCGACCCCGACCGGCTGCCTTACGAGCGCTTGCTCGAGGTCTTTTTCGAGATCCACGATCCCACCCTGCTCAACCGCCAGGGGCCCGATGTCGGCAGCCAGTACCGTTCGATCATTCTGACCCACGGCCCCGAGCAGACGGCGGCCGCCCAGGCGGCCAAGGCGACGCTCGAGGCCTCGGGCCGGTTCGCGGCCCCGATCGTGACCGAGATCGTCGAGGCGGGACCGTTCTACGCCGCCGAGGATTATCACCAGCGCTATTTCGAAAAACGCGGCCTCCACCGCGACTGATCGCCGCCCCGGCGAAAGGCGCCGCCCCGGCGCGTCGGTTGTTTTCGCGCCGGGTCCGGGATCAGGGCGCGGTCGGGAGCGCCTGGACCAGCGAGACGTGAAGCCAGCCGTCGGTGCCGTCGGCCAGGCGGACCCGGAGCCAGTCGCCCTCGCGCGCGCGCGGCGTGAGCACCGTGCCCTGGCCGACCTGGGCGAGCACGCGGGCGCTCGGCGACGGCCAGGCGCGCAGGTTGGCGGTCGTGGGCAGGGTTTCGACCGGCGCGCCGACCGCAATCGCCGGCACGGCCGCCTCCTCCCATAAGACGCCGCCAAAGCGGTAGACCGCCGGGCCGAGCAGCAGCGCGAGCACGAGCGTGCCCACGGCCGCGGCATGGCGCCGCCGGGTCGCGACGTGGCGTCGCAGCCGGTCGCCGAGATTAGAGATCGCGCCGCGCGCATGCCGCAGGCGACGGGAAAGCCGCGCCCGCGCCGCGGCGCCACCGCCGTCCGCATCGCGCGCGGGCCCGGGCGCGTTCGATTCGTCGTCCGCGCGAGACGCGCGGGACCGGGATGTCGGCGGAGCCTGGCGCGCGGCCTGCTGGCGGGCGATCGCCGCGGCGAGCCGGCGTTTCTTGTCGGCGATGCGCCGGGCTTCCTCATCGGCCGCGCGGCGGCGCTCCTCCTCCTCGCGCGCGACCTCGGCGGCGGCGAGGCGGCGGGCATGGTTGATGGCCGCGGTCTTCCAGTCGGAGCTCGTGGCGGTGCGCTGGAGCTCGCGCCGCGCCTTGGTCCGGGCGGTGTCGAGCGCGCGCCGGCGTTCGGCCTCGATCTCGATCTTGGCCTGCTCGATCGCGCGCCGGCGGTCCTCCTCGATGCGCTGGCGCGCTTCCTCGATGGTCTTGCGTTCGTGCTCGGCGGCCTTCTTGCGCGCCTCCTCGATGAGGCGGCGTTCCTCCTCGGCGGCGCGCGCGCGGGCTTCCTCGACGACCCGGCGTTGCTCGTCGGTGCTTCGGGCGCGCACCGCTTCGATGGCGGCGCGCTGCTCGTCGGCGGCGCGGGCGAGGGCGGCCTCGATGGCGGCGCGTTGCTCGTCGGCGGCGCGGCGTTGGACCTCGTCGAGCGCCGCCTTCTGCTCTTCCTCGATGCGTTGACGCGCGGCCTCGATCGCCTTGCGTTTTTCCTCCTCGGCCCGGCGGGCGGCGTCCTCGACGGCGCGCTTTTGTTCCTCGGCATTGCGGCGCTCGATCTCCTCGATCGCGGCCTTCCGCTCGCGCTCTGCCTTTTCGCGCGCGGCCTCGACGGCGCGCTGCTGCTCTTCGGCGGCCTTGCGACGCGCGGCCTCGATCGCCGCGTTCTTCTCGGCCTCGGCGCGCGCGCGCGCGGCCTCGATGGCGGCGCGGGTTTCCTTCTCGGCGCGCGCGGCGACCGCCTCGATGGCGCGGCGCTGCTCGTCCTCGATCCGCCGGTTGGCCTCGGCGAGCGCGGCCTCCTTTTCGGCCTCGGCGCGGCGCGTCGCCTCGTCGATGGCGCGGCGTTTCTCCTCCTCGACGCGCTTCTTGGCTTCCTCGGCGGCGCGCCGTTCCTCGCCCGCCGCGCGTTCGCGGGCTTCCTCGACGATCCGGCGCTGCTCGTCGGCGGCCTTGGCGCGCACGTCCTCGATGGCGCGCTGGCGTTCCTCCTCGGCGCGGGCATGGACCGCGTCGACGGCGCGCGCGTGCTCGGCCTCGATCCGCTCGCGGGCCTCGGCGAGCAGGCGCTCCTGCGCCGCCTCGGCGCGCGCGCGGGCGTCCTCGGCGGCGCGGGCCTCGGCCTCCTCGATGCGTTTTTGGGCCTCGGCGAGCGCCGCGCGTTCCTGGGCCTCGATCGCCTTCTGGCTGACCTCGTTGGCCTCGCGCTCGCGCGCCGCGGCGCGTTCGCGGGCCTCGGCGAGCAGCTTTTTCTCGATCTCGCGGGCGTTGCGCTTGGCCTCCTCGATGGCGCGGCGCTTCTCCTCCTCGATCGCCAGGCGCGCCTGCTCGACCGCCTCGCGGCGCTCCTCCTCGGCGCGTGCGCGGGCCTCGGCGAGCGCCTCGCGCTCCTGGGCCTCGATCCGCTTCTTGGCCTCCTCGATCGCGGCGCTCTGCTGGGCGCGAATTTCGCGCTTGGCCTGCGCGATGGCGGCCTTTCGTTCTTCCTCGGCGTGTTTCCTGGCCTCCTCGACGACCCGGCGCTGCTCCTCCTCGGCGGCGCGAAGCGCCTCGGCCACGGCGCGCTCGCGCTCCTCCTCGGCGCGTTGGCGGATTTCCTCGATCGCCGCCTTCTGTTCTTCCTCGGCGCGCTTGCGGGCCTCCTCGACGACCCGGCGCTGCTGCTCCTCGATCTCGCGCTTGGCGCGCTCGAGCGCCTCGCGCTGCTCCTCCTCGGCCTTGCGGCGCGCTTCCTCGACGATTTTTGACTGGGCGTCGGCGGCGTGTTTCCTGGCCTCCTCGACGATCCGGCGCTGCTCTTCCTCGGCATGCGCGAGCGCGGCCTCGATCGCCGCCTTTTGCTGCGCCTCGATCTCGCTCCTGGCCTCGTCGATGGCTTTTTTGCGTTCGGCGTCGGCGCGCTCGCGGGCCTCCTCGAGCAGTCGTTGGCGCTCGGCCTCGGTCGCCTGCTTGACCGCGTCGACGGCGCGGCGCTGCTCTTCCTCGGCGCGGGCGCGGGTTTCGGCGATCAGGCGGTCGCGTTCCTCGGCGGCCTCGCGCTTGGCCTGCTCGATGGCTTTCCGGCGCTCTTCCTCGGCCTTGCGCCGGGTTTCCTCGACGATCCGCTCCTGGAGCGCCTCGGCTTCGCGGCGCGCGGCCTCGATCGCCGCCTTGTGCTCTTCCTCGGCCTTCCTGCGCGCCTCCGCGACGACCCGGCGCTGCTCCTCGGCGGCTTCGCGCTTGGCCTGCTCGATGGCGGCCTTCTGCTCCTCCTCGGCCTTCTTGCGAGCTTCGGCGAGGATGCGGCGTTGTTCGTCGGCGGCCTGGCGGCGGGCCTCCTCGATGACCTTGCGCCGTTCCTCGCGGGTGCGGCGCGCGGCCTCCTCGCCGCCCAGACGCGCCTCCTCCTCGGCCTTGCGGCGCGCCTCCTCGGCCTCGCGGCGGCGGGTTTCGAGGATTCGGCGAAGGGTCTCGGCGGTGGCGTCGATCTCGATTTCGAAGCTGCCGATCGTGGTCGCCGCGTAGACCCCGTCGGCCTCGATCGACAGCACGCGAACCGGCAGCGTGAGAACCTCGTCGCAGCCCGGCTGGGGGATGAACTCGACGGTCTCGGCCTCTTCCGGGGTGAGCGACCAGCTTCGGTTGCCCGTGTCCTCGCCGGCCGACAGGCTGGCGCCGGGGGGCAGGCGATCGACCTTGACGACGATATGGCTCTTGGCGACCATCTCGCGCGCCCGCGGCACGCCGTGGATCTTGGCCGGGCCGATGCCCGCGAGCCGCTCGCCGAGCGCGAGCGGAACCCCCGCCACGATCTCCGTGACGGTGCCGCCGTCGTCGCCCGCGCCATCGGCGTTCGCGGTCGAAGGCGGATCGCCCGGCCGCGATTCGGGGCCAACAGAACGCTGATCGGTCATGACATCGCGTGCAATGCGTGCTCCGAACGTCCCTTTCGCGCGCCTTCGCGGCGCGGCGAATCATCGACGACCGCCGCCCGCGAGGGGCGCACGGTCACGCGGATTCATTAGACACGTCAGGGGTTAGGAACGACTTAACGTTTACCGTGCCCCGTTTGCCGCGCCTCGCGAGGAGTTCCGGCGTTAACAGGCATTTTACGAGGCTCTGTTATTCCTGACGTGAGAGCGCCGCATCATGCCCGACTCCCGCCGGGCCCGAAGGGCGCGCGAGCTGAAGGGAACGGCAATGGCAGACGCAGAAACGCCGCGCGAGGCGGCCGGAATCGACGCGGCGGCCCCCGGGACCGATCCCGTCGCCCCCGCCCCCGCCGCGCCCGACCTCGGGGCGGCGCCCGATTCCCCGCCCGCGCGCGCGGGCAAGACGCGGCGCAAGCGCGCCCGCGCGACCGCCGCGCCTCGCGCCGGGCGCTGGACCCTCGCCGGCGTTCCCACCGAGATTCGCGATCTGGCGAAGAAGGCCGCGGCGGAGCGATCGGTCGGGGTCGTCGACTGGCTGAGCGAGGTGATCGCCGCCCATGCCGGGGCGGCCCCCGCGCCGCCGCCCGCCTCGATGCCCGAGGGCGGCCCGGGCCTCGACGATCTGCCGGCGCTGTTGCGCCTGTTGCCCGATCTCGCGCGCCGCCTCGAGGCGGTCGAGACGCGCGCGGACGCGCCCCGGATCGAGCCCGAGCGCCTGGAAGAGGCGCTTGCCCGGATCGACGCGCTCGACGCCCGCCTCGGAGAGACCGCCGAACGGAACGCGGCGCTTGCCGCGACGATCGAGGGGGCGTCGCTCGCGCGACTCGACGCGCTGCCCGATTTGACCTGCCGGATCGAGGCGCTGACCGCCCGGCTCGCCGAACTCGAGGCGCGCGAAACCGCCATGCCCCCCGCCGCCGACGGCGAGGGCTCGAACCTCGAGGACATGCTGGGGGTGCTCGAAGGCCGGCTCGCCGCGGTCGAAAGCGGCAAGGAAAACGCCGCCCCGGCGTTCGACGAACGGTTCGCCGCACTCGAGGCGCGCATCGCCGCGCTCGCCGAGCGGGTCGCGGCGACGCCCACGCCGGCGCTCGACGAGCTTCCCGGGCTGGTCGATCTCGTCGGCAAGATGAACCGGCGGCTCAAGGCGGTCGAAACCCGGCCCCGGGCGGCGACGAACGGCAAGACCGCGAGCGACAAGACGACGGACGGCTCCGCGACCGAGCTCCTGGCCCGGGTCGAGATCCTGAGCAAGCGCCTCGCCGATCTCGAAACCCATAGGATCGAACCGCCGCGTCCGACCGCCTTCGGGCGACGCGGCCTCGGGCGCTAGGGAGTCGTCTCCCGCGCGCGACCGTCGCGGTCGCGGCTCCCGGTCGGCTGTGATAGAACCCGGTCCCGTGGCCATGGGGGTGCCGGGACCATGCCGGACTGGAAAACGCCCGTTTTCGTCGAAAAAAGGCGCGTGCCCGCGTCGCCGAGCCGATGAGCATGTCCTTACCGCTCGCGTTCGCGGCCATCGTCGCGACGGCCGTTGTTTCGGCGGCGCTGACCCGGGGCATGATCGCCATCGGCATCGCCGATCTACCCAACGCGCGCTCGTCTCACGATCGTCCGGTACCCAAGGCGGGGGGCGTGGCGGTCGCGATCGCCTTCGTCGCGGGGCTCGCCGCGCTCGCGCTCGGCGGCGACGCGGGCCTCGCGCCGGAGGGGCGGCTCGCGGCCTTTCTGGGCCTCGCGCTCGCGGTCGCGGCCTTCGGCCTGCTCGACGATCTTTTCGGACTCGCGGCGCGGACCAAGCTCGCCGTTCAAGTGGCGCTCGCGCTCGCCTTCTCGATCCTGGTCGCGCGCATCGAGCAGGTGACGCTTCCCGGGCTGGGCACGCTCGCGCTCGGCCCCTTCGGGTATCTGGCGACGGTTCTATGGCTGGTCGGGTTCATGAACGTGTTCAACTTCATGGACGGGATCAACGGCATTGCCGGCGGCGCGGCGGCGATCGCGGGCGTTGCGCTGGGTCTGATCGCGGCCGATGCGGGGGCGGGGCTCGTGGCGGCGGCGAGCCCGGTGCTGATCGGCGCGGTGCTCGGCTTTCTTCCGTTCAACTTCCCGCGCGGGCGCATTTTTCTGGGCGATACGGGAAGCCAGTTCATCGCCTTCGCCCTCGCCGCGCTCGCGGTCCTGGGCTCGGCCAGGGCGGGGGACAAGGTCTCGATCTTCGTCGTGCCGATGATCTTCTATCCCTTCGTCTACGACGTCGCGGCGACGCTGGTCCGCAAGCTGCGCGTCGGGAGGCCGCTGTTCGCCGCACACCGCGAGCACCACTACCAGCTTCTCGTTCGGATGGGCTGGTCGCATGCGCGCGCGGCCGGCCTCTATTTCGCGCTCGTCGCGGCCCATGGAGTCGCGGCCTGGGCGCTCCAGGCGGCCGATCCGGCGACGCGGCTCGCCTGGATGGCGGCGCCCTTGCCGGCCTATCTCGTCTGGACCGCGCTGCTCTATCGCGCCGCGCGCCGGGCCCGCATTCCGGGCTTCGGCGAGATCGAGACTGACGCCGGCCCGCCCGACGGGGTATAAGGGAGGCGACGCCGACGGTTCGCGAACCGGGCGGCGGCCGTTCGCGACGAACGGAGATCGTCCATGGGTTGTTGTCATTTTTACGCACCCGCCGAGGGCGGCGATCAGGCCTTCGCGGTCGATGTCGCGGCGATTACCTTCGGCGCCGGCGTGCTCGCCGAGGCGGGGGATCACGCCCGCGCGCTCGGCATGACCCGGGTGGCGCTGTTCACCGACAAGGGCATCGCTCGGCTGCCCCATCTCGAGACGGTGCGGTCCTCGCTCATCGCCGCCGGGCTCGACGTCGCGGTCTACGACGCGGTTCATGTCGAGCCGACCGACCGTTCGTTCATGGACGCCGCGCGCTTCGCCACCGAGGGCCGGTTCGACGGCTTCGTCTCGGTCGGCGGCGGCTCGGTGATCGACACCTGCAAGGCGGCCAATCTCTACAGCCGCTATCCGGCGGATTTCCTCGCCTACGTCAACGCGCCGATCGGCGGCGGCGAGGCGGTGCCCGGGCCGCTCGCGCCGCATATCGCCTGTCCCACCACCTGCGGGACGGGGAGCGAATGCACCGGGATCGCGATCTTCGATCTGTTGTCGATGCGCGCCAAGACCGGGATCGTCTCGCGCCGGCTGCGCCCGACCCGGGCGCTGATCGACCCCGACACGACGACCACCCTGCCCGCAAGCGTGGTCGCGGCGAGCGGCTTCGACGTGCTGAGCCATGCGCTCGAATCCTATACCGCGCGGCCCTATACCCGGCGCGCCGCGCCCGCGCGCCCGAGTCTGCGCCCCATGAGCCAGGGAGCCAACCCGTGGAGCGACCTCGGCTGCCGCGAGGCGCTGCGGCTCGCCGGAGACTATCTCGTGCGCGCGGTCGCCGACGCCGGGGACCGCGAGGCGCGCGGCCAACTCATGTGGGGGGCGACGCTCGCCGGCATCGCCTTCGGCAACGCGGGCTGTCACCTGCCGCACGGCATGTCGTACTCGGTTTCGGGGCTGGTGCGCGATTTCCGCCCGCAAGGGTATCCCGACGGCGAGCCGATCGTGCCCCACGGCATGTCGGTGATCGTCAACGCGCCGGCGGCCTTCCGCTTCACCGCCCCGGCCTGCCCCGAGCGCCATCTCGAGGCGGCGCGCGCGCTCGGCGCCGAGACGCGCGGGGCGGGGCCCGACGACGCCGGCGCGGTGGTCGCCGAGCGCATCATCGCGCTGATGAAGGCCGCCGAGCTGCCCAACGGCATCGGCGGCGTCGGTTATCGCGACGCCGATATCCCGGCGCTCGCCGAGGGCTCCTACCCCCAACGGCGCCTGCTCGACAACGCGCCCCGCGCGGTCGACAAGACCGACCTCGCGGCAATCTACGCCGATGCGCTCGCCTACTGGTAAATCGGGCGGCGCCAAGGCGCCGTTCTTCCCCTGGTCGGACGACTACAGCGTCCATGTCCGGGTTATCGACAACGATCACAAGGAACTCGTCTCGCTCGTCAACGAACTGCACGCCGCGATCGCGGAAGGTGCGTCCGAGGGCGTGATCGGGCATGTGATCGCGGGCCTCGCGCGCTACGCCAACGAGCATTTCGAGCGCGAGGAGAAGCTGATGGCCGAATACGGCTTTCCCGCGCTCGCATCGCATCGCGAGCAGCACCGGCTGTTCACCCAGGTGATCGCCGCGTTCGAGAAGGTGCACGGCGAGGCGCCGGGCGATCTCGACCACGACCGGCTGTCCGCCTTTCTCAAGGATTGGCTGGTCCACCATATCCTGGGCTCGGACCGGCGCTACGTCCCCTATCTTCTCGGCGAGGCCGCGCCCGAGCCGCCGCCCGCCGCCGCCGATCCGGCGCCCATCGACCCGACGCTCGAGGAAACCGTCGAGGTGACAGTGACGGTGCCCAGGTCGCGCGAGCGCGCGATCCAACGCTGCGCCTATCTCTTGCGCATGGGCGGCGAAGGGGGCGCGGCGATCGTCGATATCGTGGAGCACCCGCTTCTCGGCCTCTCGCTCGAAGAGGCCAAGGCGATCATTCACGAGCTGTTCAAGGATTGAGCGGTCCGGCGGCGGTTCATGCCACCGCCGAAAGGGGGGTCAGCCCCGCGCCGCCTTGCCGCCACCGAGGCAGGGTGGGCTTTCGCCCACGTCGCCCGCGCGCGCCTCCCACTCCTCGGCCGTAAGCGCGACCAGCGACAGCGCGTGTAGCGGCCCCGCAAGCTCGTCGGCGAGCAGCCGGTTGATCATCTGATGGCGCGCGACGCGGGGCTTGCCGGCGAAGGCATCGGCCACCACGACGACGCGGAAATGCTTTTCCGAGCCCGGCGGCACCCGGTGCTTGTGGCTTTCGTTGACGACCGCGAGATGAACGGGCGCGAGCGCCTCGCGAAGCCTGGTCTCGATGATCTCGCGCATGGCCATCGGTATCGCCCTTGTATTAGTTGGCGCGTCGCTCGCGCATCACGTAGAAGCCGTTCTCCAGTCCCGCGAAGACGGTTTCGACCTCGGGGTGCGAGACGGGCCGGTCGCTGTCGTCGACCACCAGGTTCTGCTCCGAGACATAGGCGACGTAGGTCGAGCTCTCGTTCTCGGCGAACAGGTGGTAGAAGGGCTGATCCTTCTCCGGGCGCACCTCCTCGGGGATCGCGAGCCACCATTCCTCGGTGTTGTCGAACACCGGGTCGACGTCGAACACCACGCCCCGAAAATCATAGATCCGATGGCGGACGATTTCGCCGATGCGAAACTTCGCCGTCCGCACGATGGGCGCGTCGGAGTTCGCGGCCGCGCGCTCGGCGGCCAGGGTCTCGGCCGCCAGCGTCTCGCCGGCCGAGGGCTTCGCGGGCATGTGAGGGCGGTGTCGATCCATGTCAACTCGTTCCGTTACCTGGGGCCGTTACCTGGGGCCGTTACCTGGAGCGGCCTAATCAATTCGCGCAGCCTTGCAC